>JBEKLU010000197.1:0-7445 GCA_050010035.1 Roseiarcus sp. | reverse complement strand
CTCGCGAATATCTCCAATTGCATATGCGAAAGATGATACCACGATCAAGCGATATTGTTGTGCCTATATTGACAACTGCCGGTAATCATGTCGCAAAACAGATATTGTGCGACCATGAAAAATTGATTCTGTCAAGTGGTCGCCTTTTTCTATGGTGCATTTGGTATTTCGCATTTAGAGAATTTATGTAAATCGTATTCCTTATATTAGTCTTTTTCTCTTCGTCTATTCAATGCGTCTTCTTATATAGAGTGACCGGAAGTTTGCGTCCGCTCTAGACCGGGCAATTTCTTCCGCTCTAGACCGGAAGTTTTCTTCCGGTCTGGATTCTTGGTCGATGATCGCGCTGTGAGGTTCAGCTCGTAGATGTTGGTCTTGCCCTGTCCCCTGCGCTTGATGACCAAAAGCCCTTGCTCCTCCAGCGCCTTCAGATTGGTGCGCACGCTGCGGTCCGTGAGGCCGAGGTCTTCGGCCAAGCGCTCCTGGCCGGGGAAGCAATAGTCGTTCTGCCATGCGTAGGAGAGCAACATGGCGAACGCCATCTTGTCGCCGCTGCTGAGCTTCTTCGATTTGAGGATGAAATTCGGAACTTGCGTGAAGCCCTGCCGCGTCGCGGCGTCGGCTCCCTTGAGGACGATGTTGCGCTCTTTGAGGATGTCGCCGATGTGCCGATCGGTTGGGAAGTCCATGGCCGCATTATAGCGCACGCTTTGCCGTCAAGACGCCTTATCCCCTATCCCCTGTCTCGACGGCGATCGACCGGCTACAAGCTGTTGTCCGCGGGCTGGTCGCCCTCGGGACGATGCTCGGCGTTGCCTCCCCTTCCGAGCAACGGCGCGAGCATCGTCTGCAATCCCCTGACGATGTAATTGGTCTCCTTGTCGCGCTCCAACAGCGCGTCGATCTGCGTGTCCTTCACGTCGACTTGGCGACGCAAGAATTCGTTCTGCTCGCGCAAGCCGACGTTTTCTCGTTCGAGCACTGCGACCAAGCCCGACGTGTCGGGCTCGGGCGCACTCTGTCGCTCCGAAATTGTCTCGGCGTCGTTGTCGCGGCCGGCCGCGCTCGGGCGCGGTGTGTCGGGCATCGGCGATGGCTCTGCATCATGAGCGACAGTGTGCGGCATTTCTTCCGATGTCGTGCTGTGTCGCACTTCGTCGGTCAATCCATGAAGCTGCGCGAGCTGTTTGATCGCGCGTTTTACGGAAACCGGGTCGACAAAATAGGCGAGGCCGGTCCCCGTCTCTTCTTTGATGCAATCGAGGCGGCCGGCGGCGCAGTAGCGCTGGAGAGTTCTGACGTTGCGGGGGAGGCCGGCTTCGTCAAAGAGGCGCGACACGTCTTCGAGGGTTAGGGGATACGTTGTCGCGGTCGGCCGCGCTGTGTCAGGCGCATCGTGTCGGGCTTCGTCGGGCATTGTCGTAAGTGTAACATCGCCAAATCGTGAACAGGCTTGTTGTCCCCAGCCGCTATTGTCCCCACACGATCTTGCCGGTCGCGTCGAGGATACGAACGACGCGGTAGGGGTATTTGCCGCTGTTGCACTCAAGCGCCCATGCCGCCACTTTTCTTGGGGAGTGCTGAATTTCTCGGCGCACGCCGTCGGAAAAAACGACCTGATAGGTTTGCAGGCCCGCTTTTTGGGCGTTGTCCGGCTCCCAGTTCTTGGCGGCATCGAAGGCGGCTTGGAGCGCCGCCTCTTCTGCATCGTCGTCAGATAGCGGGACCTTTGTCATAGCTTCATTGAGAACGACGCAAACCTCGGCGGCAGACGAGCAATGCCACATGGCATTGGAGAAGGCGGTTAATACGGGGTTGTTAAATGACAACACCGGAATCTGTTCGGGAAACATGATGCTCAACGCCCGCGCGGTTTGAGCATTTTTGTAGACGTCGCTTTGATTGTACAGTGTTGGGCCAAAGAAGTTGCTTACAAGGTTTTTCAGATAGCCGCCCCTTATATTTATCAATCGCACGAGGACGCTGGTTTGAGCAATTGATACAAAGACGACGTCCTTATTATCTAACTCGATGGTCGCTCCACATCCGGCGGTTTCGCTGGACCTCAAAAGCTTCGGCATCGCCTGCCCCTGTTCCGATCGTGAGCCAAAGGTTAGCACCGGCCTCGAAGAAGATCGAACGGCTGCGGGACAAAGATGCCGTGGTGCAAAAATCAAGAATTGCGCGCTCGCGTTTTCGAGCTGAAAACCGGGAGGTTTTGAGAGAGGGCGTGACCCCTTCGGGGTTGGGCTCTACGGGCATGCGTCCCGCGCCGGAGGCGTCGCGGCCAGCCGGTGACGATCCCTAACGCGCTTCATGAGGCCGCAGACGCGGCCAGCTCTCCCGCCTGCATGGGGGCAGGACTTAGGGGCTCTGCCCCTCGGCGCGCCGCAAGGACAGTCAGCGCGACCGTGGCTCGCTGCGCTGCGCCCGCACCACTCGCGCAGATTCTCCTTACGGCTTGCACTCCCCGTTCTCGGCGAAGCGAAGGTTGCATCAGCAGATGCAACCCAATTACAAACAAAGAGTGGTAAGCAAAGAGCGAGCGGAATCATGGGCAAAAGATACTGGCGCATAAGAGGCATGAAAAACGTCGTCGACATGATCTTCGATGAGACAATTCCCCTTGGCTCCATTACGGACGATCAGCTCAAGGAATTGCTCAAATGTCTTGCCGCGGTGGCCAACGGGCTACCGCTTGGCGAAATCGTTGGGGCCTACGTGAAGCGCAAAACCAAACGCGCCAACGAGGATTTGTCGGTACGCAGCAATTTTCCCGGTACAGGGTGGCAATGCGGTCCCAACCATGGCGCAACGTTCATAGCCATTGTCGTTGACGAGGAAGGCAAACGCATAGACCCGCCTCGACCATTCGCCTAGCCCGTCGCGCGCGCGGTTCTCATCAGAGGTGCCAAATTCAAGAATTGTGACCGCGGTTCGAAGCAAGATATTTCGGGGTGTTAGCATGTGCAAAATTCAGGGGCGAAATTCGCCTCCCGTTGGTAGCGGGAACTTCCGCTCTCCACCCTTTGCGGAAGTTCGAGTTGACTGGTGGTAGCAAGAAAGTGAGCCCGCTTGCGCGGGCTCAAAACATCTCCAAATGTTCGCACTTTCGCTCGTCCATGAGCGCGGCGAGTTGTTCAAGCTGTAGCGCTGTCACGTTCTCCGTGAAAAACGCCACGACGTTCTCGATGCCGCTCTCATGCGCTGTGAGCACCTGGAGCGGATCGCGGACAAGGAACAAATCGCCCTCCACAATTCGATGCGCATTGAAGATCGCGTCGCGCGGATCGAAGCCGTTGGGGAAAATCAGCGTTGGGCTCTCGTCCTTCACTGCTCGGCCGCAATAGGCGAACAGCGCGCCAGATCCGTCATGGATCGGGATGGCGAACCGACCGCGCATGATGCCTTTCGGCGCGAAGCCCGCCCCGAATTGCACGCATGTCTCCGGCAACACGCCCAACGCCTGCACGGCCTCGTGCGAGGCTTGCAGATAGTCGAGCGGCCTCAATCCCTTCTCTGTCACGGGCTGGGGGGAATCGTTGCGGGAACTGTCGCCTTTCGCTGGTGACGAACTCGCCCCGCCCTTGCCAGCCAAAAATTCGGCCGCCTCGCGAAGCGAACAATTGCGGACGTTTGCCGCCATCGTGATCGCGTCGCCGCCCTTGCCACACGCGCCAAAGCAGTAATAGAGACCCTTCGCCGGTGTGACGACGAAAGCCCGATCGCCGCCCGCTTTGCAGATGGGACACGGGCCTCGCAATTGCGCCCCGCTTCTCGTGAGCTTGATGCCGAGCATTTCGGCCGCACGCTCGATGCTGACGCGCTGTTTCAATTCGCCAAAGTCGATCGCATGGGACATGACGTCCTCCTCTCCTTGCCTGAGCGAATTGTAAGAGGGGGAAGCGGGGCGGCCGGGGGTTATCCCCATGCCGCACCGGCACCTGATCGGCCGGCTATTTCGTTATCGAGTCGAGACGCCGATCCTCATGCCCAACCCTTCGCCACGGCTCCCGGAACATCCGCCCGTCCGGGGCCGGCGCGCGGGTGAAGCCGGCTAAGTCTGGCCGGCAGGCGAAGCCGAACATCGTGCTGCGTCCGTTGCGCGCGATCGACTCGACTGCCCTCATCAAGTTACGCATGCGCTTCTCGTTCGTCGTCACGAACAGCACGTGAAGATTATCGATGCCGAAATGATTGTCGATCGTGCCGGACGCCACGATCTCGCGATAGGCTCTGATCTTCGGTTTGATGACGGCCTCGATGCTCTCGGTGCCCATGTCGGCCTCGAGCGCAAAGTAGCGCGTGCCGACGGCGAAGAGCGCGTCCGGCTCGATCCATCTCGGCGCGTCGCCGACCGGCGGCACCGCAACGTTTAGAGGATTGGGGAAGGTCTGCGTCCGCGCCGGCGACGCACTGATGATCTCGATGTGATTGCGGAAACGCACGTGCGACGGAGCGCGCGCGCCGATCTCGATGTCGAGCGCGATCTGCGAGGCCATGTGGTCGTGGGCGAGGCGGAGGATGCGCGACGGCGCGGCGCTGTTGCCGCCGATGCGTGTCGCGCGCACCCAATCTTCCGCCGGAATGATCCCGCGCCATTGCAGCAAGTCCTCGGCGTCTTTTCCGAGGCGATACATCTCATCGACGAAAAGTGAGTTTGCGAATTTGATGTTCTCGCTCAATCGCTCCAGCCACTCGCCCTCCTCGTGATAGAGGTCGGTCAGTCGATTACGGGTCTTGCTCTCGTAGCGGCGATCGAAGGCGACGATCTGCTTGGTGGTGAGTTGGGCATGCCGGCTCAACGGCTCGAAGATGCCGAAGATGTCGTTGTCGGTGATCGCGGTGCGCTTGCCGCGCGGCGTCGGTTGCGAGCGCGGCCGGTTCCTTCTGAGGGGCGAGGTCTCCATGATGGGATTGCAAGCGCGGAATGCCGGCGCTGTAAACGTGCATCCATGTTGCGCCACGCGCAGACCCGCGACACAGTGCGACAGCATGTTCGCGCGATCAAATTCTATCATGTGTCGCGGTCGGCCGAGGTCTGTCGCGGTGTGGCGGGGTGGGTCGCGGCTGGCAAACTGAGAGGTGGGTCAGATGATTGGAGCGCATGCGAGTGACACCAACTCTTTCGATTACAAGGAGGTGGTCGTCGCTTTCATCGACGTGCTTGGCTTTAGTGAACTTGTCACTGCAAGTGACGCAGACCCGATAGCGCGGGCCAAGCTCAACAGGCTAATCGCCGCCGACAAATTGTTTGAGCAGTTCATGGGTAAGTTTCTTGATTTTGCGGAGGCTGATTTCTTTTCGGACTCCTTCGTCCTCTCAATGCAAGCCGATCGGGTTCTCTATCTGATTAGAGAAACTGGATATCTTTGCCGATATCTCCTGCTGCAAGGGGTCCCGTGCAGAGGGGCTATTTGTTCGGGATCACTTTATCATCATGACCGAGTTGTTGTCGGCCCGGCACTCGTGAAGGCTTACCGACTGGAGCAATCTGTTGCCGTCTATCCGCGGGTTATTTTGGACGACGGTGCAATGGAACACTGGAGGGAAGAATTTAGGCCGGGCTCGGCTCATGCCCACCTTGAACCTTTGGTGAAGCGTGACCGCGATGGACAATATTTCATCGACATTTTTAGTCCGGAATGGGGGTCGAATTTTATTCCGTGGACTGAAGTTATTCCGTCCGCCGCCTTGGTCCCGAGTGATCCTGCGGATTTCCTAAAAGATGCACGGAAATGCATCGAGGAAGGCCGTGCTGCAAACATTGGGAATGCGAAGGTTCTCGCTAAATATGAATGGCTCGCCACGGAGTGTAGCGAGCGCGAAACACGGGCCTAAGCAAGCGTTCACCCTCTATCCGGATCACGCTTTCCCCGATGTCTCAGCCGCCTCTTTGGTGCCTTCGGAAACGACGCGGCAATGCTTTCCTCGACCGGCTTGCGCGGCATCATGTGGCGCGCATGCGCGAAGGCGACGACGTTCGCCAAGCGCGCGCCCGGCGGCGGGGGAGCGAGCGTATCGATTAAACGCGGCTCGGTCGGAGCGCCATCGCGCATGAGTTTGATCCAGGCTCGATAATTGTTCGTCTGAGTCAGCGTCGCCGGGCTGCTCATGCCGAGTTCGCCCGCGAGACGCTCGGCGTCGTGTGCGCCGACACGAAAGACGACGAGTGTTCCAGCATTGCCGAACACAGATTGCTGTAAACCGTCCGGCAACTGTGAAATTGTTTGGTTCGCCGCCACGAGCGCCAAGCGCCACTTACGCGCTTCCGAGAGGATCGATGCAAAACTCTCGGTCGCAAAATTTTGGAACTCGTCGACGTACAGCGTGAAGTCGCGGCGCTCGTGCTCCGGCATGTGCCGCCGCGCCTCGGCTGCCTGCGAGCAAGCGGTGATGAGAAGCGCGCCCAGGAGATGCGCGGGCTCTTTGGCGAGAAACGCGCCGACTTTGTTTTGGATCGGCGCAATCGCCTCGTTGCGGAATCGAGAATCGTAGGCGGCGTACTCGGTCAGCCAGAAGGCGCGCACGACCGGGTCTTGGCAACGGACGACCAACCAATGGCGATAGTCGTCGTCGACCAGCAAGCGGGGAAGCCCGAGCAATGTCTGATCGCGTGTGTCGAGCAAGAGTCGTATCGAATGACCAAGGATATATTCGAGGCGTGCGCCCCACGTGTTCGCCCAAATGTTTTTGAAAGCGGAGACGATGTTCGCCGCGACCGTCGCGCGCTCGGCCTCGGGGACGCCCGATAGGGGATTGTAGGCGAAGGTGTGCGTCGGGTCGGACGGGTCGAGATAGATCACGTCCGCGCGGCGCTCGGCCGGGGCGAGGCTCGCGATGTGCTGGCTCGCATCGCCGTGCGGATCGAGAAAGCAGAAGCCCGCGCCGGCCGTGAGGTCGGCGTGCATGAGGTTGAGTAGTAGTCCGGTCTTGCCGGTGCCGGTCATGCCGATGACGTAGACATGCCGGCGGCGATCGGCTTGCAATAGCGGCACGCCCTCGCCAGTCGAGAGCGTGCCGAGAATCGTTTCGTGGTTCGTGAGCATGGGAGGGCCGCCGCGCCGTGCCGAGTGTTCGCGCGCTTGGTGCAAGCTTCGGTCGGTTGGGGAGGCCCGCCATTGCCCGCGTGGTGAGCGCGAGCGAAGAGCTGCCTGCGGATATTGTAACGCAGGGCTGGGGGGAATCGTCGGGAGCGGTAGGGAACGGTTGGAACCGTCCGCGCCAGTTCGTCGTGGCGCGCTTACGCGCGCCCGACCCAATAGGTTTTCCCGCAGCGACGTCCGTTAGGCGGAGCAAGTGGCTCGCTGATGTCCGACAGGCAGAAGAAAAGCTATTGGGTCGGGCGCGATAGCGCACGCGAACTGGCGCGGAATCAGTGTGCTGTCGCCATTCGATGGGGGAAACAGTTTCCCCCACCGTTTCCCCCTGCGCATATGCCACTT
>JBEKLU010000196.1:0-7207 GCA_050010035.1 Roseiarcus sp. | reverse complement strand
CCAGATCGCCTGCTGAATGATCTCAGGCGGAAACCGGTACCCGGTGTAACTGATTTTCTTCATCCCCCTGGCTACCGAGCCGCCAGTGGGACCGCAAGCCAGAGGCGCCGTGACAACGCCGACCCCGGGTCTGCATGAGAGAAAGCTCTGGTTATGCCAAGCATCGGGTGCCTACCATCGGGCGCCTTGCCATTACCTTCGGGCTAGAGCAAAGTGACTAGGGCAAGCTGACATTGATCGTATTCTGACGGCGCGCAAGCTCAACAAAACGGCCGCTGCATTCACGCTTTGTCGTGCGAAATCGATAGACGCCAAGGCATGGGAGTTCGACTAACGTAGAAGGGACGCACTGAACAATGGCCGACATGCTGCCTGCAATCTTTTTTGGCCACGGCAATCCGATGAATGCCGTTGCCAGTAATGGCTACACGGAAGCATGGCGGCGAATGGGGCAGGAAACCCCCAGACCAAAGGCCATCCTGTCGATCTCCGCTCACTGGTTCGTTCCTGAAACCGGTGTCACGATCTCCACAGCGCCAAAGACCATTCACGACTTCGGCGGATTTCCCCCAGAACTTTATCAGGTCCAATACCCCGCTCCCGGCGATGCAGCACTGGCGCGCCGGGTTCAGAAACTGCTGTCGCCTCTGGATGTGACGCTCGACAATTCCTGGGGGCTGGATCATGGGACATGGTCGGTGCTCCGGCACGTTTATCCCGAGGCTGATATTCCGGTCGTACAGCTCAGCATCGACGAGACCAAGCCCGCCGCATTTCATTTTGAGATTGGCAAAAAGCTCGCGCCGCTCAGGGACGACGGTGTCCTGATCGTCGGCAGCGGCAACCTCGTGCACAATCTCCACACTTATGCCTGGGGTCGGCATCCGCGCGATCCCTACGATTGGGCAGTTCGCTTCGAGAACGCGGCAAAGGAGATGATCCTTGCCGGCGATCTCAAGCCGCTCGTCAACTACGAGACCCTTGGGACGGATGCGGCGCTCTCGATTCCGACCCCCGACCACTATCTGCCGCTGCTCTACGTGCTTGCCGCCGGGCAGCAAGGCGAACTCATCCGCTTCCCGGTCGAGGGCGTCGATGGCGGGTCGATCTCCATGCTGGCGGTGCAGATCGGATGACCAGCACTGGCGCAACGCTTCAACAGGAGCAAAGAAAGGTACTCATTGGATAAGACACGCGACGTAGCCGTGATTGTCGGCAGCCTTCGGAAGGATTCAATCAACCGAAAAGTGGCCGGTGCGCTTGCCGAACTTGCGCCCGCTGCGCTGAAGCTCAGCATCATCGAAATAGGACACTTGCCGATTTACAATCAAGATGGTGATGAGAATCCGCCGGCAGCATGGACGCAATTTCGCGAGCGGATTAGGGCTGCTGACGCCGTTCTCTTCGTTACGCCGGAGCATAATCGATCGGTCCCCGCTGCCCTGAAGAACGCCATCGATATCGGCTCAAGGCCCTATGGGAAAAACGCATGGGGCGGCAAGCCGGGTGCGGTCGTCAGCGCTTCACCTGGCGGCATCGACGGGTTCGGCGCCAACCATCACCTGCGGCAGTCGCTGGTTTTTCTGAACGTTCCTGCCATGGCGCAGCCGGAAGCCTATCTCGGGGGTGCCGACAAGTATTTTGGTTCCGATGGCAAACTTGCCAACGACGGGACACGCAAATTTCTGGAAAGCTTCATGCAGGCTTATGCCTCATGGATCAACGCAAACAGCAAACCATAGAGGCCGATCTCGACGGCTATCTGCACGCCGCCGGAATCGTCGAGGCGAGGAAGTCTCCCCGCTTCCGCTCGGCGCGTGGCCGGACCGGCGGGCTGACCGAAGCGACATGATCCGCGTCGACGTGAAATTCTGGCGGATAGTTTTCTGCACCGACCGTCCGCAAAGGGGGTTTTTCTGCTCGTCTGCCCTCTGATCGCTGATGGCGCTTTCGGACATTCCCTTTTCGGCAGGGTCTGGCCGACAGCGGAATGGCGGGTTTGGAGCGGCCAACGGCGACAGGCAGACGTTTTTCTTTGGAAATTGTCGACGACAGGTAGCGGCAGAGTAGGAGTGTGCCGCGGTGGCGTTAGGTCGATCGCGCGCGTCCGAGTGGTTTGGCCTCTCGACCTGGCCGTCTGGGCCGCGATGGGCCTGGTCGCGGTTGGCGGTCGGCCACCGCTACGCCTCCGACGCCGCCGCCGGGACGATCCTGGGCGCGCTCGTCTCGGGGCTGCTCACCTACTGGATCGCGTCTTAAGCCGCGGCGCTAGATCGCGGCTAGCCAGGCCGGTACTCGCGCGTCGCCTCGGGATCGTCGGTCGAAAAGGGCGCGGCCTTCAATTCCTCCCACACCGCCTCGGGCACGGAAAAACGCGCCCATTCGAGCGTCTGCTCGACGCGCTCGGGCTTGCTGACGCCGCAGATCGTCGCCGTGATCCGCGGATCGCGCAGCGAAAACTGCAGCGCCGCCACCCCCGGCGGCACGCCGTGACGCGCGCAGATCGCCTCGATGCGGCGTATCGGGTCCAGCACGGCGGCGGACGCCTCCTGATAGACATAGCGGGGATACGCGCTCGACCCCTTGGCCAGCACGCCGCCGGTGTAGGGCGCGGCGTTGAGGACGGCGACGCCTTTGGCGTGGGCGAGGTCCAGCATCGCTTCGGCGTTGCGATTGGCGAGCGTGAAGCGATTATGGGTGATCAGCGCATCGAAGTCCCAGTCGCGCAGCAGCGGGATCATCATTGTGACCGGGCCGGCCGCCAGGCCCACCGCCTTGACCAGCCCCTCCTCCTTGATGCGGAAGAGCTCGCCCAAAGCTCCGTCCCGCGCGGTCGCCTCGGCGAGCGAACGGGAATGCTCGGGGTCGTGCAGATGGAGCAGGTCGATCCGCTCGAGCCCCAGCGCGGCGAAGCTCTGCTCGAGCGAGCGGCGCGCCCGCGCGGCGTCGAAAACATTGGTCTCGGGATCCCGGTCGAGCTTGGTGGAGACGACGAAGCCCGAGGGGAGGCCGCCGCGCTCGCGGATGGCGGCGCCGATCCTCTCCTCGCTGCGACCCATGCCGTAGATGCGCGAGGTGTCGAGGAAATTCGCCGGCCCGTCGAAGATCGCCTGCATCGTCGCCTTGGCGCGCTCCACGTCGACGTCGTAGCCATAGGTGTCCGGCATATCCCCGAGTCCCGACGTGCCGAAGCAGATGGGCGTGACCATCAAGTCCGTTCGTCCCAGGCGGACCTTGTTCATGACTGCGTCGGCCATCGCTGCTCTCCCTGTTTTTCGTTCCTCGTCGCATCCCTAGGCTGGAACACAGCATAACTGCTCGGCGAAGCCGAGACGGTCCTCGTCGAGAACCGTTGTCGCGAGCGCAGTTCGCCGCGGGCCGCTGTTCACAACCTTTGCTCGAACTTGCGAATGGAATCCATGAGAGTTGCTCGCGCGGTCGCCAGATGCGCGCGGCAACTCTCCGTCGCGCGCGCCCGGTCGCGGCTCTGAAGGGCCGCGATATAGGCCAGGTGCTCCCGGATAGCGGCGATGTTGCGTTCCTTCTCGTCTCCTTTGTTCCATTGGTAATGGTAATGGAAAATCATCGAGATCACGTCGTAAAAGCTGACGATAAAACGATTGCGCGAGGCGTCGTTGATCAAGCGGTGGAAACGCTCGTCGAGTTCCGAGAAGTCCGTGAAGCGGGTTTCAGCCTCTTCGAGCAGCGTGAGATGCTCTTGTCGTATGCGCGCCAACTCGACCCATGCAGGGTCGCCGTCGGAAATGTTAATGAAGCGTTGCGCTGAACGCAGCTCAAACATTTCCCGCACTTCAAAGAGCTCCTCGGCAAAATCCTTCGTGAACCCTTTGAACACCCAGCTACCGTTGCGCCGCCGCTGCAGGAGGCCAAACTGGCTAAATCGGTTGAGATAGTCTCGGATCGCGGACGTGGACACGCCGAACTGACGCGCCAGCTCCAACCCGTTGATCTGCTGTCCAGGCTTGCAGTCGCCATCGAGTATCCACCGCATGAAATGCTTTTCGACGATGACGCCGACCTGTTTTGTCTCGCCTTCCGGATAATAGTCTTCGGGCACAGGATGGCGCGCTAGCACTTTGCGCCGACCGTCAAAGCCGATGAGTCCAGCCGCCGCGAGAGCCTTGAGCACCGCGCGCACCGTCGTGCGGCTGACCGCGAGGATATCGGCCCATGCCGGTTCCGAGCCGATGTCGGATGCGATCGGATACGTGCGGAGCAGCGACAACCATTGATTATGAGCGCGTTTGAAAACCGTATTCGTCTTCATCGCTTCGCGCTCCCCGCGTTGTTCTCTATCGCGTCTCTTTTGTATAAAAAACAGATTGACTTTCGCCTGTCGAGATGTTTTTTTTCGATAACGAACAAGAATCACAGGTCTGAACGGAGAGGAAATGCGGGCTCTCGTATGCACCAAGCCGGGAGAGCTTGCTGTGGTTGAGCGGCCGCGGCCCTCGCCCCGTGACGGAGAGGTCCTGGTTCGGGTCCGGCGAGCCGGCGTGTGCGGAACGGACCTTCATATCTACGAAGGCAGCCACCCGTTCTTGGCCTATCCGCGAATCATTGGGCATGAATTATCCGGCGAAGTCGTCGAGACCGGGCCAGGCTGCTCCGTCGCCCTCGGCCAGCAAGTCTACGTGATCCCCTATCTTTCTTGCGGCGCCTGCGTCGCCTGCCGGCGCGGCAAGACCAATTGCTGCCAGCGCATCGCCGTCCTTGGCGTTCATATCGACGGCGGAATGGCGGATTACGTCTGTGTGCCGGAGGGCAATGTGGCGGCGGCCGACGGCGTTACGCTCGACCAGGCGGCGATGGTGGAGTTTCTCTCGATTGGCGCCCACGCCGTGCGCCGCGCCAACCCCCAGAAAGGCGACCGCATCCTCGTCGTCGGGGCCGGTCCGATCGGCGTCGGCTGCATGATCTTCGCCAAGCTGCGCGGCGGCTCGGTCGCGGCGTTGGACGTGAGGCAGGACCGCCTCGACTTCTGCCGCGACGTCTTGGGCGCCGATCACACGGTCGCCGCCGGCGCCGACACGTTGGAAAAGCTTTCGCAGCTCACAAGCGGCGACTTCTTCGACATCGTCATCGACGCCACCGGCAAGGCGAGCTCCATGGCGGCCGGGTTCGACTACGTCGCCCACGGCGGGACCTACGTGCTGGTCAGCGTCGTGCGCGACACGATCTCCTTCGCCGACCCGAAGTTTCATGCGCGCGAGACCTCGCTTTTCGGCAGCCGCAACGCGACGCGGGAGGACTTCCTCGAAGTCTTCCGGGCGATGCGCGAGGGACTCGTGCCGACCGACGCGCTCGCCACCCACCGCGCCTCGCTCGAAGAGTCGCCCGCCCGCTTTCCCGAATGGATCAAGCCCGAAACGGGCGTGATCAAGGCGCTGATCGAGATCTGACCCCGATGGCGTTCCCGATCATTCAATTCGGCACCAGCCGCTTCCTGCAAGCCCATGTGGACCTTTTCGTCAGCGAGGCGCTGACGAAAGGCGAGGCCATGGGGCGCATCGTCGCGGTGCAAACGACGCTGAACCCGGAAAGCCGCAAGCGCATAGCGGCCTTCGCCGAGGACAGGCCCTATGTCGTCGAGATCAAGGGGATCGCCGAGGGGGTCGTGGTCGACGAGCGGGTCGAGGTCTCCAGCGTCGGCGGCGGCGTCGACGCCAACGAGCAGTGGGACGAGGTCGAGCGCCTGTTCAACGCGGCGCGATGCATGGTTTCGAACACCGCCGACCGCGGCTATGAGACCGACGCCGCCGACAGGCCCGACGGTCGGCCGCCGCGATCCTTCCCCGCGAAGCTTGCAAAGCTGCTCATCGCCCGCCACCGCGCCGGCGGCCCGCCGATCACGCTCTTTCCCTGCGAACTTACGCCCGCCAACGGCCAGACCTTGCGCGCGGCGGTGCTGAATGTCCTCGACGGCTGGAACGCTCCGGCGCCAGCGCGACGCTGGATCGGCGACGACTGCGTATGGGTCAACTCTCTGGTCGACCGCGTCGTCTCGCAGCCCCTGGAGCCGCTCGGGGCGGTGGCGGAGCCCTATGCGTTGTGGGCGATCGAAGATCGGCCCGGCCTGGAGCCCCCCTGCCGCCACGCCGACATCGTGGTGACGAACGATCTCAAGCCCTATGAGCGCCTGAAGCTCTTCATCCTCAACCTCGGCCACACTTATCTCGCGGAACTCTGGCGGCGGGGCAATGGCGCTCCGGCAATGACGGTGCGCGAGGCGATGGCCGACGAGGCCATGCGCGCCGAGCTGGACGATCTCTATGAAAAGGAAGTGGTGCCTGTTTTCGCCGGAATCGGAATGGAAAAAGAGGCCCGCGCCTATCGCGACACGGTCATCGACCGTTTCCGCAATCCGTTTCTCGATCACCGCCTTGCCGAAATCTTCGCCAATCACGAACCGAAAAAAGAGCGGCGTTTCGGCGGATTGATCGCGCTTGCTGAAGCCAACGATATTCGTGTGAGCCAGCCGCGGCTCAGAGCTGCGCTCGCGTCGAATGAAGGAGCCGTTTCAACCCCTGCCGGATGAACATTCATCCCACGAAGTGCGATCCGGGCCGCCGGAATCGCACGCAGACGAGAGCCAGCATGGCTCTCACCGATGGAGGAAAAGCATGAAAAAGTTTCTCATCGCAACCGCTCTGATATCGGTCGCCGGCCTTAGCGCGCCGAGCTACGCAGCCGACCAACCCACCATTCCTGTCATCGTCAAGGACACGACCTCGTTCTACTGGCAGATCGTCTTCGCCGGCGCCCGCCAGGCCGGCAAGGATCTCGGCGTCAACGTTCCCGAACTCGGCGCGCAGTCCGAGTCTGACATCAACGGCGAGATTACGATCCTCGAGAACGCGGTCGCCGGGAAGCCCGCCGCGGTCGTCATCGCGCCGACGCAGTTCAAGGCGCTCGGCCAGCCGATCGACGAAGCCGCGAAGAAAGTGCCGATCATCGGCATCGATTCCGCTGCCGATTCGAAGGCCTTCACGTCGTTCCTTACAACCGACAACGAGCAGGGCGGCCGTATCGCCGCCGACGGCATGGCCGAGGCGATCAAGGCCAAATACGGGAAGGCCGAGGGCGAGGTTGCGCTCATCACGCATCTGCCCGGCGTCGGCTCGCTTGAAGCTCGCAACAAGGGCTACAAGGAAGAGCTGGCCGAAAAATATCCCGGCCTGAAGCT
>JBEKLU010000195.1:0-7228 GCA_050010035.1 Roseiarcus sp. | reverse complement strand
TTCGACGTCGCGGAAGCTCAATGTGAACCGAAGATAGAGCCAGATCGCCTGCTGAATGATCTCAGGCGGAAACCGGTACCCGGTGTAACTGATTTTCTTCATCCCCCTGGCTACCGAGCCGCTAGTGGGACCGCAAGCCAGAGGCGCCGTGACAACGCCCGCGCGGCGGATTGTTCCTATCAGCCGGCGACCCGATCGATGACCTCGCAAATTCGATCCAGGTATTGCCTTTTCTGAGTCGGGTCACAGCCCTCTCGAAGGTGCGCCGGGACCTGTTCGAACCAGTCTTGCGGATCGGTGAATCCGACCTTCAGGAAGTGGTCGATCATCTTGTCGCGAAGGATGCACCTATGCGGTTCGGCCGTCGGCATTTCCGCTTCGATCACGCCTCGCAGCTCGATGAGCGCTTGCTGAGCTTCGGCGCGCGTCAATTTGCCCGATCCCTGCAGGAGCGATCCGATAGTCGGCACGTGAGCGGTTGGCGTCGCGAAGATGTCGAGTTGGGCCGCAGCCGTGGCGGCGACAGAGGCAATGTCGCCCGGCGGAGTGGTTTCGTCGGTCGGGGAGGTCGGCGTTGGCGCCGACGTTTCGTCCTGTGGCTCGTCGGCAGGCGCCTCTGACGACCAGCCGCCAAAAACGACTTCGTCGGCGTTGCGTAGCGGCTTGCGTTCCAGGATCTTGATCTGTTCGATCAGCCGATTGGTGGCGGCGTCGGGATCCGCGAACCAATCGGTCGACCAGATTCGGACGATGTCCCAGCCCAGTCCGCGCAGCACCTCCTCGCGTAGTCGGTCTCGATCTCGCGCGCTCTTGGTCGAGTGGTAGGTCGCGCCGTCGCATTCGATGCCGGCGACGTAGACGGATGGATGCTCGCTATGCTGGACGGCTAGGTCGATCCTGAAGCCGGAGACGCCGACTTGGGTGTCGACGCGGAATCCATGGGTCGCCAGCCGTTCGGCGACCTCGGCTTCGAATGGGCTGTCGTACGGCTTGCCTGTTACGATGCCCGTGCCCGTGCGGCCGCGCTCCGCATATTCGAGGTAGCTCCGGAGGATGTGCACGCCGTGCTTGCTCGTTTCCGACGGTCGGATGTCGCTCGAATGCATCGAGGTGAACAGGCCGATTCGTCGGCGGGCGCGCGTAAATAGGACATTGAGGCGGCGATGGCCTTGGCTGCGATTGATCGGCCCAAAGGTCTGGTTGACCGTTTTCTTCCCTGGCAATCGCCCGTAGGTAAGCGAGATCATCACAAAGTCGCGCTCGTCGCCCTGGATGTTTTCGAGGTTCTTGACGATGAACGGCTCGCCGCGTTCGGCGGCGCGCTCCATGAAACGCTCGACGGCGGCGTTGCCGGCCGAAAGGCGCCGGAATTCCTCTAGGATTCGATCTCTTTGATCGGAGTTGACGGCGACGACGCCGATCGTTCCGAAGTCCTCGTTGGATGCCTCGGCCAGCTTGCCCATGAGGTCGATCGCCTCTTCGCATATGCGTTGGGCTTCGGCGGCGTTCTGCCTTGCCTCGTAAACGCCGTCGACCTTGACGAGATCGATCGAAAACGAGCCCGGGCGGGCCATAGGGAAGGTGATGAGAGTTTTGTAGAAGTGCTCGTTCGAAAAGGCGATCAGGCTTTCGCAGCGGCTCCGATAGTGCCACTTGAGGTGACGCACCTTGTTGAACGACTTGCTGCACGCCTCGAGGATTGATTCGTCCTTGATATCGTCGTCTTCCTCGTCGTCGGTCCCAGACCCATCGAGGGAGCGATTGAAGAAGTCCGTCGGCGGCAACTGCTTTGGGTCGCCGACCACGATGATTTGTTTTGCCCGCAACAATGCGCCGAGAGCGTCCTCGGGGCGCATTTGCGAGGCCTCGTCGATGACGACGAGATCGAACTGCGTGTCTCTCGGCAGGAATTTGCCGACCGAGAGCGGCGACATCATGAAGCAGGGTTTTAGCGCACGGATCGACACGGGAGCCTGACGGAGCAACGTTCGGACGTTTGCGAATCGCTGCGTCTTCTTCATCTCGTTGTCGAGGAACGCCATTTCGGTCCAATGCTTCCTGGGCCCAAAACTACTACCGGGTTGCGCTGCGCGACCCATCAGGACGGCGCAGACGTCGGCCCGATCTTTCGCGATTCGCAGCTTGTCTTGCTCGGCGAACAATTTGCGCCGCGCGTTCAGGCGGACGCCGGTCGCGTCACTCAGCCGTTGGCTGCCTCTTCTGGCCCGTTCTGCGCGACGCCGGGTCAAGGTGTACGTCAGAACGTCGGCATAACGGTTCGGCGGGATCGGTGTTCGTTCGATAGCCTTCAGGAATGGCGCAAGTCCTGCTTGTTCCAAGTCGTGGCGTTCATTCGCCTGATCGAGGAAGTCGGGCAGCTCTTGGTCGTGGCCAAGGAGTTCCTCTAGGAGGCCTCTCAAAGAGTCCGGGGAAACCGCAGGGATTTGGGCACCGTATTCATTTGTGATGTGGCGCGTCGCCCGATTCAAATCGTCCCGCACAGAGGACGCGCGCGCTGCTAGCGCCTTCATTTCGGCGAGCGCCTGCGCGCCGGCCGGCGACAACAGGCGATCGCGGACCGTGGCGGGCAGGCCCGCGTCGCGAACCGTTTTAATCCAATGGGCGAGCGCGTAAACGTGATCGGCGTCGCCGGGTCGGTTGATCAAGGCTGCGACGGTGGCACCGACTGGAATGGCGGCGATCTCGTCGAGAAGCCTCTGGCGTGCGTCGTGCTGGCTTGAGTACGTCAGAATCGCCTTGAGCGGCGCGTCGACGTGGCGGAGCGTTCCCCGCGGATCGCCGGAAAGCATTGTCTGTGCGACGCGTTGATCCTTGGCGACTTTCGTGCGGGCCTCCGCGACGCTGAGTCCGGCGAAGACGTCGGCGTCATCTTGTGCGATCGCGCGGTGTTGGGATGCTTGGTCCTTCATCGCCGCCAACTCGTTGAGAGCGGTGTCGTCCATGCACAGGAGAATTTCGGCGACGTTGACGCCTTCGGGGTGGACGGCGAGCTTGTCCCTGATGACGCTTTGAGACGCCAGCGCCCAGTCCATCATTGCGAAGTTGGTTTGCATGCCTTTCCAGAGCGGACCCACGGCATTCGCCGCTTTGGTATCGCTCTCGAACGATTCGATTGCTTCGAGGTGGGCGGCGAACGCGTTGAGAGTCGCTGCGGCACCTTCACTGGATGGGTCGACGTCAAGCGCGGCGGCGGCCGCTTTGGCTTTTTTCCATGAATCGCGAACCCATGGTTTGAAAGCCGCGTAGGAATTGTCGAGCAACTCGGCCCATTGCCGGACTTGGGTATGGTCCGGCGGACGGCTTGGGTTGTAGTCGGAAAGTGCCGTTCTCCAAGAATGGTCGTCCGTCGACAATTTTTTCCATCGCCTTTGGACCTCGCGATAGGGTTCGACATCGCCGCCCGGCTGCCAGGACAGCCAAGGGCGGTGCTCGGCGCGCGCGGCCGCGGCCGCGACGGCCGCCAGGAGTGCGGCGGGCAGTCCGTCCATCGGGAAGTCGTCGCCGAGCTTGAGGAGGTCGCGAATGGCCTTCGTGCCCTCAATGCGCTTTGCGATCCTTTCTGATCGCAGGACCATTTTGTCGGCTTGGTGAAAGATCTCCGCGGCTGAAACGTCGAGCAACGACTTATCCGATAAGGATCCGGCGACGCGGTGCGCGGCGGCAAGCATATTGGTGTCGACCAGTTTATCGAGCGGGTCGGCCGCGAGCCGCGCTAACTGCAGACGCAGCTCCTCCGACGCGTCGGTGGCCCTCTTCACGTGCTTGGGGTCGGTGTCCGCGAGCGTCGCGATACCGGCGAGGTCTGGAGACTCTGTGAGTTCGCCGATGTTTTCGCAGGTGACGAATATCTCGCCGAGCGGGAGGCCGGACGATGTCGCGTCAGTAATGAAATCAATGAGCTTCGAATTCGCCGCGTTCATGTCTTGCAGCGCTTGTAGGACTTCGGCGAACTGGCTGCGCCCGGCGCGGAGGCCGACGGCTGCCCACGGAGATTCGATGGGGCTTCCGAACTGGGCGCTGAATGCGTCGACGAGCGCTCCGAACATCTTCATCTGGTTTTCCAGATATCGTTGGTGCTCGGGGTCGCTTAAGATCGCTTCCGGGATTGGCGCGTTGCGCACCTCTCTTGGGAGGTCGCCATGGTCCGCATCCGCGGCTATCGTGCGCCAAAAGAGATCGAACGCCGAGTCGCCGTCCTCGTCGCGGGCATGCAATGCGTCGAGATATGCTGAGACGTGTGCACGCGATTCTTCCCAGGTTTTGTTGTTGAGGGATTGCGGCGCGCGACCGGCGCCGTAAAATTCGTATCGATTCTTGAGGCTTTCGACGACAGTTCTTGGCGAGCTTTTTTCTGAGTGTAGCTCGAGACAGAAATGCCCTAAGCCGGCACCGTCTAGGCGCCGTTTGACGACCTCCAACGCGGCCAACTTTTCGGAGAGGAAAAGCACCGTCGTGGAGCTGTTCTTTGACAAGGCGTTGGCGATGATGTTGGCGATCGTCTGGCTCTTGCCCGTTCCTGGCGGGCCCTCGATGACGAGATTTTCGCCCTTCATCACGTCGACGATCGCGCTGTGCTGGGAGGCGTCGGCGTCGTGGATGAGCAACGGCGCGAGGCTTTCCACCTCGGGGGTATCGATGTTGTAGTCTTCGGGAACCCTGGGCAATGCGTCCGCTTGATCTCGCGCGACCGCTTCCGTGCCGCGCAGGACGCTGCCGACGAGATGGTGCTCGGCCGGGTCCTCGGGCCATTTTTCCGGATCGAGATCCTGGTACATTGCCAGGCGTCCGAATGCGAAGTGGCCCAATGTGGTGAAGCGGCGGAGTTTCCAGCGCTGCAGGCCGTCGATCGCCTTGCGGACCTCGGTGAAATAGGCTTCCACAGACGCCGGCGAGTCGTCGTCGGGTTCGAAGTCGGGCCAGCGTAAGTGAAGGCTTTCGACGTACTTGGCCAACGTTACATTGATTTCCGGCGCCTCAGACGTGGCCTTGATGCTGTAGGCCTTTTTGCCGCCTTCGGTCCGCGTTTGAAGGGTGACGGGCAGCAGCAGGAGGGGTGCGAAATTGGCCTTCTCCGAGTCGTCGGCCTGATACCATTCAAGGAAGCCGAACGCGAGGAAGAGGGTGGACAGGCCCATTTCTTGTTCGGATAGGCGCGCCAAGTCTTGAATGGCTTCGAGGCGGGCCTGCAGGTTTTCAGGCAACAGGAGTGTTTGGAGGCGTCGCCGACGCGCACCGGTTCTTTCGCCGTCTTTTGGAAGCTCGACGGACGGATCGATCTTGTGCTGCCTTGCGTGTTCGGCGAGGTCGAGCTGTTTGCGCGGCGGACGTGGCGGTAATCCGAGCTTGTTGCGGAGGACGTCGCGCAGCGAGCGGTCGAGTTTCGCCACCTCGAATTCGTTGTCATAGCCTCTGGAGGTGAGTGCTTCGAGGGCCGTGAGATATTCGACGTCAGTGGACTTCAGGTACGCGAGCTGTGAGGTGAATTCATCATTGCGCTCGTCCTCGGGAATGTCCGACGGCTCCGGGAGAGCGATGATGTCGAGCTCAAGCGCGTCGGCGGTTAGTCGCTTGAAGACGTCTTCGGGGGCGTCGTCGACGATTTGGAGGTGGCGACGCGAGCGCGACTGAGGTCTGTAGTTGAGCATTGGGTTCCGGAGCGTCAGGTCGAGCAACTTGCTCCGGAGCTTGTCGAAAAGGGTCTCGAGGCGGGCCTTCTCGGCGGCGGCGTTTGCGCCCGACTTGGCTTGGCCGAGGCTAGCAGGGCCAATTCCGTCACCAACAAGGCGAAGTCGCGCAGCGCCGCCTTCAGGTCGGCGGGGAGGGAGGTTCGGATGAATGGTTTGCCCGTCTGCCATTGGACCGCCTGTTCCAGCCGATCGGTTCTTGTTGATCGTTCTGGCTCGTCAAAGTGCGTGTGGCACAGAGACCGTCTCTGCCCGGACTTCGCACCGGGTCGGCACTGCGATGCAAGCACTTAGAAATCAGGTCGTCCAGGATCATAAGACGGCCTCGGCTATGATCGAAGAGCTATTCGTGTCTGTCAATTGAATAGGTTTGAATCGGGGCTGGTGGTCGCGCGATGTCTGAAGCCGACGATTGCGGTGGCTATGTCGTTGTAGACGCGGGGAGCTTGCGCTACGGTCGCCATCACGATCACGTCGAGCAAATCGACAGGTCCTTTCTGACGATTTCGAATTTCGAATTACGCGTGGTCTTAAAGAAGTCGAACCTTACGAGGGGGGTGCGCAGGGGCATCGTCGCCCCGGTGATGGTGACGGGCACGCGCCGCATTGCGACGGTGCGCCCCGCGACCTTGACCACGCAGTCCATGTAGTGGGTGCCTTTGTAGGCAGCTGTGGTCGAGCTTCAGGTCGACGACACGGAGATGATGGACGTCCTTGTCGGCAATCTTTTCGATCCGCCAGACGCCGGGCGCTACGAAAGGTGGCTCAGAGGGGAGGCGGACCTCGATCTCGGAGACGTCGCCTCCGGTCGCGTTCTCGACGGTCAGTTCGCGAACGATCGGAACGGCGTTCTGGTAAAATGCGAGGTTGACGCTCTCGGCGGCCGAACAGGCGGCCTTCACACCACCTTTCAGCATTTGTACCCCTCAGTTTGTCCGAGCGTATCATGGGGCGCCGCCTGGAAGAAACAGCCAATGGTCCACAGGTCACGATCATTTCTGGGCGGCCTGGTAGGCGAAGCAGCGTCAATGGTGCATTCTGCGCGGTGAAACTGGGGAGCATCATTGGCATACCGCTTCGTCCACGCTGCGGACATTCACCTGGATTCGCCGTTGCGCTCACTTGCGCTGCGCGATCCTGAGCTTGCCGATCTGATCGGCAATGCGACGCGGCGCGCCTTCGTAGACATCGTCGACCTTTGTCTCGCAGAGAGAGTCGACGCTTTGTTGCTGGCTGGCGATCTCTACGATGGCGACCAGACATCCATGAAGACCGCCCGGTTCCTGTCGGAGCAGATCCGCCGCCTGGACGAGGCGGGCGTTCGTGTCTTCATAATTCGCGGCAACCACGACGCGCTATCTCGAATCACCAAGGAATTGATTTTCCCGGATTCTGTAAAAGTGTTCGGTGGGCGCGCCGAGGTCGTCGTTCTCGACGCGCCTGGTGGCGGCTTTCCCGTCGCGATCCACGGCCTAAGTTTCGCCCAACCACATGCTCCCGAGAACCTGATCGGCAAATACAAA
>JBEKLU010000194.1:0-7281 GCA_050010035.1 Roseiarcus sp. | reverse complement strand
CTTTCGGCCGCCCACTGGACTCTCGCGAGCCACAGCAAGAACAGGTTTGGGCCGTGAATCGTTCATCTACTTCCACTGTGCTACTAGCCCTAGTGGCAGGGGGAGTTAACCGGATAGGCACGGTTCGTTGCTTTCCGATAACCATCGATCGAGACTTGCGACGCGCCGCCGTTGGTTTGGCGTATGCTTAATTCTTGTTCGGCGTCGCCGCGGCTCGGCAGAGCGCGAGGGGCGACGCCGCCACGGGAGTTCGCCATGCGGCGCGTTTGCGGTACCTTCGTTCCCCTGTTCCTGACCCTTTCGACCCTGACCCTCGGCGCGGCCGAGACGCGGGCAGCGACGGCGGACAGCCTCGTCATCCCCGGAATGGGCCCGCCCGCCGCGACCGAGGCCGCCGCGCCCCGGCCCGCGAGCGGCGCGTTGGGCGGCGGCTTCATCGAATTCATCCTGACCGGCCAAGCCGGCGCATCCCGCCCCCCGCCCCAAGCCGCGCCCGCCGCGCCCGCAGCCGCGAACCCGGTCGTCGCCTCCCTGGCGCCGCCCGAGCCCGCCCGTCTCGAGGCGCTGCCCAGCGAAGAGTACCTGCGCCACGAAGTCGACTATTCCGGCCCCGAGCGGCCCGGCACGATCGTCATCGACACGCCGAACAAGTTTCTCTTCCTGGTGCTGCCGCACGCCCGCGCGATTCGCTACGGCGTCGGGGTGGGGCGGCCGGGCTTCGAATGGTCGGGCGCCAAGACCATCAGCCGCAAGGCCGAATGGCCCGGCTGGACGCCGCCGCCGCAGATGATGCTGCGCCGCCCGGACCTGCCGAGCCACATGGACGGCGGGCCCGGCAACCCGCTCGGCGCGCGCGCGCTTTATCTGGGATCGTCGATGTTCCGCATCCATGGCACCAACGAGCCCTCGACGATCGGCCAGAACGTCTCCTCGGGCTGCATCCGCATGATGAACGAGGACGTGATCGATCTCTACGACCGCGTCCGCGTGGGCGCGAAGGTGATCGTGATATAGCGCGGCGCCGGCCGCTTCGGCGGGTCCGAAGCGGTCGATTCCGTGCGTCCCTTCACGCGTCGAACCCGCCGCCGTCGAAACCGCCGGAGTCCGAGCCGCCGTCGTAACCCGCGTCCTGGGCGTCGTCCTGGTCCTGATCCTGATCCTGCAGCACGTCCTGGGCGTGCTGGCCGGCCGAATCGGGCGCGCTCTCGTAGAAATTGTTGATGGTTTCGCCGCCGCCGAACATGCCGGCGGAATGGCCGAACAGGCCGCCTCGTCCGCCGATGAGGCTCTCCAGCGTGTTGGCGAGCATCATGCCGCCGGCGACGCCCGCCGCGGTGGTCATCGCGTTGGCGAGGAAGCCGCTCCCGGCCGAAGGCGCGGCGGGCGCTCCCCAGGGGCCGGCCGGCGGCGGCGGCGCATAAGCGGGTTGGCGAACGCCGACCGGATCGCTTCCGCCTGCGCGATAGGCGCTCGCGTCGTAGCCGGAGCGCGGCGCCGGCGCCGGCGCCGGCGAAGCGCCGCCGAACAGCGTCTTGCCGAGATTGCCCAGAAAGCTCGTTTCCTGCGGCGGCGCAGCGGCCCGCGCTTCGAGTTCGGCGATGCGCTGCGCGGCGGCCTCGAGCGCGTGCTGCTGCACCAGCGTGGTCTGCGCCAGGACGTAGGGCGCGTAGGGCTGGGCGCGCACCGCCTCGCCGATGAAGGCTTCCGCTTCGGGGTCGCGCGCGCCCGTCGCGGTCGAGCGGACGCGCTCGAAGAGGTCCGCGAGCATCTGGCGTTCTTGGGGGGTCATAAGAGTCTCCGTTGCGGGCCGATCGGCCCAGGCCCGGCATATGGGCGACGAATGCGACCGATCCAAGATGGCGCGCGAGCGAATTCTCGGCGAGACGGAACGCGATAGCGACAGTGCGGCGACTTTACTCGCCGGCCCCGATCGCGTAGTCCATGCGCACAATGAGCCCCGGACCAGCCCATGGCCGCTGGCGCCGGGGTTTCGTTTGCTGGGGTTGCGAGGATCGAGCGGCGATGGCCAACGTAGTTGTTGTCGGCGCCCAGTGGGGCGACGAAGGGAAAGGCAAGATCGTCGACTGGCTGTCGGTTTCGGCCGACGTCGTGGTTCGTTTCCAGGGCGGTCACAACGCCGGGCACACACTCGTCGTCGGCAATCAGACCTATAAGCTGCAGTTGCTGCCCTCGGGCATCGTGCGGCCGGGAAAATTGTCGATCATCGGCAACGGCGTGGTGCTCGACCCCTATCACCTGGTCCAGGAAATCGACAAGATTCGCGGTCAGGGCGTCGAAGTGTCGCCAAAAAACCTCAAGATCGCCGAAAACGTTCCGCTTATCCTCTCGCTGCATCGCGAGCTCGACGCGCATCGCGAATCGGCGGAAGTCGGCGGCGTGAAAATCGGAACCACCAAGCGGGGCATCGGACCGGCTTACGAGGACAAGGTCGGCCGGCGCGCGATTCGCCTGATGGATCTGGCCGAGCCGGAATTTCTCGACGACAAGATCGCGCGCCTGCTCGCCCATCACGATCCCTTATGTCGCGGCATGGGCCTCGCGCCGCCGAGCGCCGAGGCGATCAAGAACGAACTCCTCGCCATCGCGCCCAAGGTGCTGCCCTACATGGCGCCGACGTTCGAGCTGCTCGATCGCGCGCGGCGCGCGGGAAAACGCATTCTGTTCGAGGGCGCGCAAGGCGCCCTGCTCGACATCGAT
This sequence comes from Roseiarcus sp., assembly GCA_050010035.1. Taxonomy (GTDB): domain Bacteria; phylum Pseudomonadota; class Alphaproteobacteria; order Rhizobiales; family Beijerinckiaceae; genus Roseiarcus. The sequence continues at coordinate 4,563 of JBEKLU010000194.1, read as the reverse complement.
CACGGAACCTACCCCTACGTGACCTCGTCCAACACCGTCGCGGCCAGCGCCGCCACCGGCTCGGGTCTCGGGCCGCGCGCGATCGGCTATGTCCTGGGGATCGCCAAGGCCTACACCACGCGGGTCGGCGGCGGGCCCTTCCCCACCGAACTCGACGACGAGATCGGCCGCTTGATCGGCCAGCGCGGCAATGAATTCGGCACCGTCACCGGGCGCCCGCGCCGCTGCGGCTGGTTCGACGCCGTGCTGACGCGCCAGTGCGTCAAGACCTCGGGCATCGACGGCGTCGCGCTGACCAAGCTCGACATTCTCGACGGTTTCGAAGCGATCAAGGTCGCCACCCATTATCGTCTCGACGGCAAGGAGATCGACTATCTCCCGGCCTCGCAAGCCGCCCAGGCGCGCATCGAGCCCGTCTATGAAACGATCGAAGGATGGCGGGAGGCGACGGTGGGCGCCCGCTCGTGGGCCGATCTGCCGGCGCAGGCGATCAAATACGTGCGCCGCATCGAAGAACTCATCGGCGCGCCGGTTGCTTTGCTCTCGACGAGTCCGAAGCGGGAAGATACGATTCTTGTGCATGACCCGTTTCAAGATTAACCCGTTGACGGCGCTGGGGGGCGTAGCGCGGGCGACCGGATTCGATCATGGCTGATTATTTTTCCCTTCTCGCCAGAGCCGTCGCGAACTTGCCCAAGGGCAGTCCGGCGCCGGCGCGAAAGGCGATTTACGACCGGGCGCGCAAGGCGTTGCTCAAGCAACTGCGCACGCTCGGACCGGCGTTGTCCGAAGCGGATATCGCGCGCGAGGAGGCGGCTCTCGAAGCCGCCGTCGCGCGGCTGGAGGGGCAATTCGCGCCGGCGCCCGCCGCGCCCGCGGCCGCTCACCCGAGCCGCCCCGCCGAAACGCCGGCCCGCGCGCCGACTTTTGCGGCGACGGCCAAGCCTTACGCGCCGGCGCCGCCGACCGCGCGTGCGCCCCGCCCCGCCGAGCCGCCGTCGGCCCGTCCCGCCGCGCCGCGCGCGCCCGCCGCGCCGACGATGGGCGCCCCCGCGAGGCCGTCGATCGGCGTCGAACCGCCGGCGCGGCCGATGCCGGACGCAAGGCCGGCGCCGGCCGCGCCGCCTTCTCCTGCACCGACCGCGCCGCCGCTCGGCCGTCGCGCGGGCGCGAGCTACGAGGCGGCCGCGCCGCCGCTCGTCGCCGCGAGCCACGAGGCGGCCGACGTCGAGGGCCAGGCGCCGCCGATCGACGCGGCGACGGGCGTCGATCGGGTCGCCTACGCGCCCGCGCCCGCGGACCACGACTCGATTCGGCCCGTCGCGCCGAGCCGCTTCGAAGCGCCGCGCGCCAATCCCTTGCCCTGGATCCTGCTCGCCGTCGTCGTCGGCGTCGTGATTTCCGTCGCCGTCGCGGCGTTCCTGCTGCGGCAGAAGCCGCAGGATCTCGCGATCAAGGAGCCCGCCGAGACGGCGCAAACGCCGTCGCCGGCCAGCGCCGCCAAGATCGTCGAGCGCGTCGGCGACGGCGCGGCCGCCACCCCTGCTCCGACCCCGACGTCCTCGGCCGAGGCGACGCCCGCCGCCGAAACGCCCGCCGCCACGCCGGCCCCGGCGCCGACGACCGGTGCGACGGCGGCCGCGACGCCGCAACCCGCGGCGACGGCGGGCGTGCCGGCCGCCGCGCGCGCCGCGATGCTCGTCGCCGTCGCCGCCGACCCGCAAAAACCGTCGGTGAGCCTCGGCTCGGTCGTCTGGACGTTGATTCCCCCGATCCCCGGACAGCCGGGGACGATCGCAGTGAAGGCCGAGGCCGATATTCCCGACCTGAAGATGCACGCGATCATGACGATCCGGAAGAACACCGACCCGAGCTTGCCCGCCACGCATACGATCGATCTTCGCGTGACTTTCGGCGCCGGCTCGGACGTCAAGGGCATCAAGGACGTGCGCGTGCCGATGATGCGCCGCGACGATCCGCCGGCGCAGGATTCGCTGGCGGGCGTGCGCGTCAAGATCAGCGACGGCTATTTCCTCGTCGGCCTCGACCGCACCGAGACCGACGCCGCGCACAACGTCGATTTGATCGCCACACGCCCCTGGTTCGACTTCCCGATGCTGCTCAGCGACGACCGCATCGCCAAGCTGACCTTCGAAAAAGGCGCCGACGGGGACCGAGTCATGGCCGAGGCGCTGGCCGCGTGGAAGACGCCGTGAGCGCGTCGATTCCGGGTGTGCCCAGGCGGACGTCGGGCGCGTAGCGCGCCGTTCGCGCAAGTTCACGGCGGCCGAAAACGGCGCGGCCCGCGCGCGTCGACGATTCCTCGAGCCCTCAACCCGGCAAGTTGAGGACGCGCGTCGAAACGAAATAGCCGTTCTCGACGGTTCCGAAGGCGATCGGAGCGCCGAAACACGCGGCCCAGGCGAGCCCTTCACCAGGGGCGTCGGCGCCGCGCAGGAGGAGTTTTTGGCCGCGGCGCAGGATCGCGGCGCCGTGCCGGTCGATCGCCACGCGCGGCAGTTCCGCCAAGCCCGCTTCGACCGGCAGCAGCGCCGCCGCGCGCGCTTGCGCCGATTCGCGCAGCGCGTCGAGCGCCACGCCGCCCTCGGCCCGGAACGGCCCGACGCGGGTGCGGCGCAGCAGGACCACATGGCCGTAGCAGCCGAGCGCGCGCCCGAGATCGCGCGCGATCGCCCTGACATAGGCGCCCTTGCCGCATTCGGCCTCGAATCGCGCCTCGTCGGGTTCGGCCTGGACGACTTCGAGTCGGTGGACGACGATCGTGCGCGGCGCGATCTCGAAAGATTCGCCGCCGCGCGCCAGATCGTAAGCGCGCTCGCCGGCGATCCGAATCGCCGAAAAGGTCGGCGGGATCTGGCTGATCAGGCCGACGAAGCGCGGCAACGCCGCCTCGATCTCCTCGCGGTTCGGGCGCCTTTCCGAGCGGGCGACGACCCTGCCCTCGGCGTCGTCGGTGTCGGTTTCCTCACCCCACTTGACCACGAATCGATAGGCCTTGGTTCCCTCCTGCACGATCGGGACGGTCTTGGTCGCCTCGCCGAAGGCCACCGGCAGCACGCCTGAAGCCAGCGGGTCTAAGGTCCCGGCGTGGCCGGCCTTTTTCGCGTTGAAGAGATATTTCAACTGCGCCACCGCCTGCGTCGAGGTGACGCCGACGGGCTTGTCGAGGTTGATCCAGCCGTTGACCTCGACGCGCGTCGAACGGCGCGGCTGCGACTTGCCGCGCTTCGACGATTCCGATCCGGCCTCGGCGGGCGTCGCGGCGATTTCGGTCTCGTCGCTCAATGGCGCTCCTCGTCGTCGTGGGCTAGGTCGCGGGCGACGCGCGGCGACTTCAGAAGCGCGTCGATATCGGCCTGCGCCGAGAAGCTGTGGTCGAGCACGAAGCGCAGATCCGGCGCGAACTTGAGATTGACGCGCTGCGCGACCAGTGCGCGCAGGGCCTTCTTGTGCTCTTGGAGAGCGACGATGGTCGCCTCGGCGTTCTTGCCGCCGAGCGGCATGACGGCGACGGTCGCGAGCTTCAGATCGGGCGACATCTTCACCGCCGGGATCGTCACCACCTGCCGATTGAGCACGGGATCGACGACTTCGCCGCGCTGGAGAATTTCCGCCATCGCGTGGCGGATCGTTTCGCCCACGCGCTGGAGACGATGCGACGGGCCGGCGTGTTTGGAATCGGAACGAGACATTTGCGAGAGAGCCTGAAATTCGAAGTTGAGGCGCCGAAGAAGCGAACGGGAAAAATGGACTTGCGATTTCGGCGGTCCGACGCTTCGCGGCGCCGTGAGATCGATAGCGAGGTCAGCGCGACGGCTTCGCGCGAGCCGCGCCGCCCGGCAAGCGCGGCCAGGCTAGGGCGGTCCATCATATCGTCGCGAACCCCGAGGAATCGCCTTCGCCCAGTCCGTCGCTCTAAAGCGTGCGACGGATCTCTTCGACACTATAGCATTCGATGACGTCGCCGATGCGCATGTCCTGATAGTTCTCGAAGGCCATGCCGCATTCCTGGCCGGCCTGCACCACGGCGACTTCGTCCTTGAACCGCTTGAGCGTCGACAGCTTGCCTTCGTGGACGACCACGTTGTCGCGAATGAGGCGCACATGCGAGCCGCGCTGCACCACGCCGTCGGTGACCCGGCAGCCCGCGACGTTGCCGACTTTGGAAATGTTGAACACTTCCAGGATCTGCGCATTGCCGAGCATCGTCTCGCGCAGGGTCGGCGAAAGCAGGCCCGACATCGCCGCCTTCACGTCGTCGACGAGGTTGTAGATGATGTTGTAGTAGCGGATCTCGATGCCCTGCTGTTCGGCGAGGTCGCGCGCTTCCTTGTGCGCGCGCACGTTGAAGCCGATGATGACCGCTTTCGAGGCCTCGGCGAGGGTGACGTCGGATTCGGTCACGCCGCCGACGCCGCCGTGAATGACGCGGGCGGCGACTTCCTCGGTGCCGAGCTTCTCGATCGCGGCGGTGATCGCCTCGACCGAGCCTTGCACGTCGCCCTTGACGACGATCGGCAGCTCCTTGCGGCCCGCCGTCTT
>JBEKLU010000193.1:0-10079 GCA_050010035.1 Roseiarcus sp. | reverse complement strand
TCGATGACCGGGCGCCAATACTCAACGGCGGCCCCCCCGAGAGGATCAATCCCGATGCGCACGCCCGCCGAACGGATCGCCTCGAGATCAACGACATTGGCGAGGTCGGCGACATAGGGTGTGATGTAATCATGGGCGTGGCAGAAAGCGCTCTTACGCGCGCGCTCATAGGGAATGCGTGCGACGCCTTGGAGCTTAGTTACCAGGAATTCGTTCGCGGCTTTCTCGATGAAGCCAGTCACATCGACATCCGCCGGGCCGCCATTGGTCGGATTGTATTTGAAGCCGCCTTCGTCGGGTGGATTGTGCGACGGACTAATGACGATCCCGTCCGCCAGACCAGTTTTTCGGCCGCGATTGTAGGTAAGGATCGCATGCGAAACTACGGGCGTCGGCGTATATCCACCGTGTGCGTCGATCATTGTCTCCACACCGTTGGCTGCAAGGACTTCAAGAGCGCTGGCGAAAGCGGGCTCGGACAACGCATGCGTGTCCATGCCCAGGAACAGCGGCCCTTCGATGCCAGCGTGGCGCCGATAGAGGCACACCGCTTGCGCGATCGCCAGGACGTGCGCTTCATTGAAGGAGGCCGCGAACGCGGAGCCGCGGTGCCCCGAAGTGCCAAATACGACGCGTTGCGAGATGATTGCGGGATCGGGCGCCAGCGCGAAGTAGGCGGTCACCAAACGAGGAATATTGACCAGCATTGATCGCGGGACCGGCTTGCCGGCGAGTGGGCTGATGCGTTCCGACATGTGAACCTCACCATCATCCGAGAACGACGCGAACACGGTGCGCGGCGCCGTCGTCCACCAGGGGCACAAGAAATTGACTCTCCCTCGTCAACATCTTGTCGTCGAGCCTGATTGCAAGAACGCCGCGACAGACGCCGCGAGGGTTCTCCACCGCGATCTCATACCGCGCGGCGCCATAGCGGAAGGTGATCTCGAAGCTGGGCCAGCCGCGCGGGATGCAAGGATCGAGCGCCAGATTGGCGCCCCGCAGTTGAAATCCTAGAAGCGACTCCAATGCCACGCGGTACGTCCATCCGGCCGAACCCGTGTACCAGGTCCATCCGCCGCGTCCGACATGCGGCGGCTCGGAATAGAGATCCGCGCAGGCGACATAGGGCTCGACCTTGTAACGCTGAATCGCCGCGGGGTCGTCGGCGTGACGGATTGGATTGAGCATCGAAAGCAATTCGTACGCCCTGTCGCCATCGCCCTGCATGGCGAAGGCGAGCGCGGCCCAAACCGCGCCGTGTGTGTATTGTCCGCCATTCTCGCGGACGCCTGGCGGATAGCCCTTTATGTAGCCGGGGTCGCGCGCAGGATTGTTGAAAGGGGGCGTGAAAAGGAGCGACAGTTTCTCGTCCCTACGCACAAGATATTTATCCAGAGCCGCCATGGCGCGCGCGGCGCGCGCTGGCTTAGCGGCGCGTGAAATGACGGCCCACGATTGGGCGATCGAATCGATCCGGCATTCATTGTCGGCGACAGACCCGAGCGGCTCCCCATCGTCGAAAAAGGCGCGGCGATACCAGTCGCCGTCCCACGCCTCGCGCTCCAGTGAGTCCTTGAGGGATGCGGCATGCTCGCGCCACGCCGCCGCCCGTTGCGAATTGTCATGTCGTTCTCCCACATCGGCGAAGGCGTTCAGCGTCGAATACAGAAACCAGCCAAGCCATACGCTCTCGCCTTTTCCGGCTTCGCCGACCCGGTCCAAGCCGTCGTTCCAGTCCCCAGCCCCCATCAGCGGGAGGCCGTGGGCGCCGGTTTCGAGGCTCTTGTCCAGCGCCAGCGCGCAATGGTCGAACAGACTCGCCTTTTTATCGGAAATCGTCGGCAGGAAGAATGCGTCGCGCTGATCTTCATTCAACACGGGCCCCTCGAGGAAGGCGACCATCTCGTCAAGCACCGCGATGTCGCCGGTGACCTGAACGTAATGAGCCGCGACATAGGCGAGCCAACCGCGGTCGTCGGAGACGCGGGTGCGAATGCCGCGCCCGGTCTCCGGCAACCACCAATGCTGAACGTCGCCTTCGACGAATTGCCGCGCCGCGGCCCTGAGAAGATGCTCGCGGGCGATGTCAGGCCGCGACACGCACAGCGCCATGACATCCTGCAACTGGTCGCGGAAACCGTAGGCGCCGCTTGCCTGGTAGAAGGCGGTGCGGGCCCACACCCTGCATGCCAGCGTCTGGTAGGGAAGCCAGCGGTTGAGAAGAATATCCAGGGCGCGGTCGGGTGTCTTGACCTGCACGGCCCCAAGAATCTCATCCCATTGCCGGGTGACGTCGGCGAACACCGCGTCGAGGTCAGCTCCGCGGTACTTCACGAGGAGAGATTGCGCCTCTTTCTTGGTCGCCGACTGCCCGAGGAGAAAGACAATTTCCGTGGCGCCGAGGGCGCTGAGGTTCACCTGCGCTTGCAGCGCTCCGCAGGGATCGAGGCCTGCGCCGACGCGATTGGACAGGACCGTTCCCGGCGCCAAGGCAAGCGGTCGATCGATCGCGCCGTCGCGGCCCAAGAATTCCGCACGATCGCAGGTCCACGCGGTTTGCCGACCAGACAGGTCCATGAAAGCGATGCGCTCGCCAAATGAATCGCTCCACGGATTTTGGGCAAAGATCGCGCCGGTTTCGGGATTGATCTCCGTCACGACGAAAGGCGCGGTGGCCGTGCGTTCGACGCCGCATTCCACATAGGCAGTGATCGAAAGACGCCGTGGGCGCGCCGAAAGATTGGCGATCTTAAGCCGCGAGATCTTGATCGAGTCGTCGATCGGCACAAATTGCATAAGCGTGAGCGAAATTTCATGCGAGACATGTTCGAACTCGCTGTAACCCTGTCCATGCCGCGCCGAATAGGACTCTGTCTCATCGCGTATGGGCAGCGCGGTCGGGCCCCACACCTCCGCTGTCTCCTCGTCCCGCACATAGATCGCTTCGCCAGGTCTGTCGCCGACGGGATCGTTCGACCACGGCGTCAGCTGATTTTGCTGACTGTTTACGGACCAAGTGAAGCCGCTTCCGTCGGTCGAGACCTGGAAGCCGAATGATGGATTGGCGACGATGTTCAGCCAGGGCGCGGGGGTGCGCTCGTTGCCTTGCAAGATCGCCAAATATTCGCGACCGTCATTAACGAAGCCGCCGAGTCCATTGAAGAACTCCATCTTCGGGCGCGCAATGGGATTTGCTGGGTCCGGCGTCGGCGGCGCGCGCCGAACGCGGCCCGCGGCGGCGGGCCTGACATCGCTGGCGCGTTTGATCTGGTCGGTCAACGATCCGCGATCGCCATAAAGCACCGCGCGGGCGCATGCGTGAAGCAGGCCTTGAATTTCCGGAGAAACGACGTCGGCGCGCAGCGCGAACACCGCCCCGCGAGAATCGTCGCTCACGATCCGGGGCATCGATTGGTTCATCCGCACCAGCGCCTCGAGCGCAATCTGAAAGTCCTGAACATAGGATGCGGCGCGCTCGTTCAAGATCACGAGATCGACCGCCAATCGCTTCAGCCGCCAGTATTCGTGTGCTCGCAACAGTTGGCGGACGAAATCGAGATCATGGTCCTCCTCGACTCGGACCAGCAAGATGGGCAGGTCACCTGAAATCCCCGCAGCCCAGAGAGTCGACGCCTTGCCCGCGCCGCGCTCAAGGACATCCGCGGGCGGTCGCAACGTTGGTTCGCAGTAGAGGAGGTGATTGGCGAGGCGCTGCAACAGATGCGCCTCGTCCGTGCTGATCCCAAGATGGCGAAGCTGCATCTGCGCGCTCGTCCAAACAAGCGTTTTCGCCCGTTCGAACGCGGTGGAATCACGATGCTTGTCGGCCAAGTCGAGCACGCCCTCGCGCGAGGAAGCCGCCAACGTCCAAAACGCGATGCGCGCCGTCGCTCCGCGCGGAATCCGGACGTGTCGGCGCAGGCTGAATATTGGATCAAGCACGGCGCCCGCGGTATTGGAAAGTGGCCAACCATCCGCGATCGCGGCGGGCGTGCGAATGGTCTGCCCGCGCCCGAGAAAGCGCGCCCGGTCCGTCTCGAATTGCACGTCGCCGGAAATTTCGCCTTCGACCACGGCGAGATGCGCAGCCCACACCAGTGGATCGCTCGACGATCGTTGCCGGCGCGTCGCCAGGATTGCGCCGAGATCCGGCGCGAATTCGGTCTCCACGAAAAGCTTCGCGAAGGCCGGATGCGCCACATCGTCTGGCTGCCGGGCTAGGGCGATTTCGGCATAGGAGGTGAGTTCGATATCGCGCGCGCGGATTCCATGATTGGTGATTGAAACCCGGCGCACCTCCGCGTCGTCCTCGGGGGACACGATAATTTCGAGCGTCGTCGTGAGCACGTCGTCGGTTCGGACGATCTCTGCGCGATCCTCCGAAAATGTCACGTGATAGCTGTCGGCTTCGACCGTTGTCGGGTGATAGCCGGCGGACCAGACTTCTCCGTTGCGCAAATCGCGCAGAAAGATATAGGCGCCCCAATTGTCGCAGGTGACATCCTCGCGCCAGCGGGTGATCGCGATATCGTGCCACCGGCTGTATCCAGATCCCGTTGCAGTGACCATCGTCGAATAGCGCCCATTCGACAAGAGATGGGTGCGGGGAATCCCCGAATGCGCCGTGGTATAGCTGCGCTGCGCGCCGCCGCCGAGGCTATCGATCTGTGCCGCTGCGGCCACTTCTTTCGCAGGCGCCCTCGCAACGGCGACGTCGCGCGGCATGCGCTCCTGCAGCAGAAGTTCTGTTGCTCGTATAATCGGTTCGGCGTGAAAGCGCGCGCGCATTCTGCCGTCACGAACCGCGTTCGCGATGCCAACCACGGTCATTGCCTGATGATGCGCCATGTAGGCGCGGATGATGGCGAACTTTGTTCCTTCCGGGAGACGCGCGCGCGTATAGTCGACCGCCTCGTACCAGCCATAGACGCCGCGCGCGCCGAGGTCGGCTAGGCGCTTGAAATTGCGCGTTGCGGCGGCAGGATCGATCATGGCCGCCAACCCGCTCGCATAGGGCGCGATGACGGTGTTCTCGCGCAGCCCGAGCTTGTAGCCCAGATCGGGGACGCCGAAGCTGGAATATTGATAGGTATGCTCGTTGTCGCGCACGTTATATTCTGATTCCGACATGCCCCAAGGCACTCCGAGTCCGTCGCCGTATTTCTGTTGCCGCGAAACGATCACTCGGTTGGTCTGCGCCAGAAGACTGCTGGCGGGTGCGCGCATGACCAGCGAGGGCATTAGATATTCGAACATCGATCCGGACCAGGAGATCAGGGCCGAGTCGCGATCGATCGGCGCCAAGGTCCGTCCCAGCCGGAACCAATGCTTGGCGGGCAAATCCCCCTTCGCAATTGCGATGAAGCTGGCAAGCCGCGCCTCGGAAGCCAGGAGGTCATAGACGTTCGAATCGAGAGCGCCATCGTCGCTGCGATAGCCTATGGAGAGGAGCTGGCGGTCTTGATCGAACAGAAAGCCGAATTCCATAGATGCGAACATGGCTTTGGCGACGTCGGCTATCGTGGTGAGGCGATCCAGGACGATTTGCGCGGCGCTGGCCGATTTCGCGAGCGCGCTCAGCAAGCGCGCGAGTTCTTCACCTCCCCCGTCATGCCTGCGATTCGCGAGCATTTGCGACGCAGCTTTGCAACGCGCCGGGAGCGCAGCGAGCGTGGGCATCGCGTCCAGCGATGCGAAAATTTCGTCACCCGTCAAGTTTTCGAGGGCAGTTAGACTCGCCCAGGGCATCAGGAAGTCGATATCGCTCCGATGGGCGAGGATGCAATTGCGGACGGCCTCCGCCCAGACGATGATTTCCGCTTCCGCGGCGCCGCCGCGTTCCAGCGATCGGGCGCGCGCGTGTTCCACGAGCGCGTCGGCCATTGGCGCCATATCAAACAGACGCTTGGCGATCTCCGTGGGCTTTGCCGGAGCGTTGGCAAGGATTGCGGCCAGCGCGTCGATGGCGCCATTGAGCCTGACGCGCGCCGCGCTCGGCGCGCCCTTTTCTCCCTCGGTGAGAAGACGCGCAGAGTCGCGAACAAGCGCCAAGGAATCTTCGAGCCCCGATGGCCAATCTAGGCTAGCGGCCGGACCGGAGGCTATCTCATGACAGGCGTTTGACAGGGCGATGAGATGGCCGGCGAGATTGCCGCTGTCTACCGACGAGACATATTTCGGCTCCAACGCGCCGAGGTCGCTGGTGTCGTACCAATTATAAAAATGACCGCGGAAGCGCTCCAACTTTTCCATGGCCTTGAATGCGCCCTCGAGCCGCCCCAAGGCGCCAAGCGTTCCCAGCCAGCCAAAATCGCGCGCAGCAATAATCGAGAGCAAATATAGCCCCAGATTGGTCGGCGAGGTGCGGCGGGCGATGACGGGATCGGGATCCTCCTGAAAATTATCTGGCGGGAGCATGTTGTCTTCCGCAGTGACGAATTTCTCGAAGAACCGCCAAGTCCGCCGCGCGATAAGCCTGAGCGCCGATGTGTCGGCTGGTGTAATCGACAGATGGCCAGCTCCCGGCGGCGGCAGGCTCGCCCAGTGGGCGACAAGCGGCGACAGAACCCATAAGGCCGCGAATGGCGACGCCAGCAGCCAGGTCTGTCGCCCGGAGAAATAGAGTGCGATCGCCACGAGGCCCGCAAACGCCATGCATTCCGTGACCTGCACAACAAGTCCACGCCGATCTGCCCCGAAATCGTCCTTGGTCTGGGACGCTGTCACCCACTGGAGCAAATGTCGCCGACTGATGAAAAGGCGAAACAGCGTGCGCATCATCGCATCGACCATGAGCCATGCCTGATGTGCGAGGAACGTGATCAGGAACGCGCTCTGCACCAGGCCGAGAGCGAAATCGCCGCGAATCGAGCGCAGATGATTGCGCAGCGAAACGCCTGCGCGAAGCGGAACAATGCTTGCAATCGCAGGCAGCAGCGGCGGAAGCGCGATCGTCAGAAGGATATACGCGGTCCAAATCTCGGCGGCCGCGATCGGCTGGAACAAGGCGATCAGCATGCCGAGAAATGCGGCCGGCGCCGAGAGCGAGCGGCGCAGATTGTCGAGCAGCTTCCAGCGTCCCATCAACGGAATTGCGCTTCTCCGCGCTCCATTGCTATTCTTGAAACGAAAACCGAAGATCCAGGGCAACAACTGCCAGTCGCCCCGCACCCAGCGATGCTGGCGCGCCGCCGATACGTCGTAACGCGACGGAAACTCTTCAACCACCTCTATGTCCGACACCAAGCCCGCGCGCGCGAAGACGCCTTCGAGCAAGTCGTGGCTGAGGATCGAATTTTCGGAAATTTGTCCTTCAAGTGCGGCCTCGAAGCTCTCGATTTCGTAAATCCCCTTGCCACAATAGGAACCTTCTCCGAACATGTCTTGATAGACGTCGGACACCGCCATCGCATAAGGATCAAGCCCGCTTGGGCCGGAAAAAGCGCGTTGGAACAGCGATCCATCGCTGCCCATAGGCAACGAGGGCGTCACGCGCGGCTGAAGAATGCCGTGGCCCTTCACGACCACGCCGGCATGAGAATCGAAGCTAGGTTGGTTGAGGGGGTGCGCCATTTTTCCAACCAATCGCCTGGCGGCCCCAATTGGCAGGCGAGTGTCGTCGTCCAGCGTGATGACAAAGCGAATACCGGACGGAAGTGAAGGAACATGGCCGTCGACGGCCATGAACGTCGTATCGGCAGCGCCGCGAAGGAGACGGTTGAGCTCGTGCAGTTTGCCTCGCTTGCGCTCCCAGCCCATCCACATTTCCTCACCCGCGTTCCAGACACGCCGACGGTGAAAAAGAAAGAAACGTGCGCCACCGCCTTCTAGCGGGTAGCGGGCGTTCAACCGCGCGATGCCGGCGGCGGCTTCGTCCAATAGGCTTTCGTCATCGGCGTCGCGCTCGGCGGCGGAGTCGTTCCAGTCCGAAAGCAGCGCGAAAACGAAATTTTCGTCTGGACTCGATAGATGATGAACTTCGAGCCGCTCGATCTGCCTTTCGATCGCGGATGTGTGGACGAGCAACGTGGGCACGACGATGATCGTGCGCAGATCCGGCCGAACCCCGTCACGCAATTCCAGCCCGGGTAAGACCGTTCCGCCAGCAGTTTGGGCGATGGCGCGATTTACGATTGCGACTGCGACGTCCGAGGCCGGGACGAGACCGACAATCCCGAGCACAAGAAGCGCCCAGCCGCCGATCCCGACGTGCGCGACGGCTAGCAGCGCGAGCGCGAGAACGAGCGCGGTGACGATCGCGATCATACCGACGTAGCTCGTCACACCAAGATCGGAATTGAATCGGAAGAGCCGTGTCCTCAGCGGAACCCGGCAGCCCAGCTCTTTCTCGAACGCGCGACGGCCTTCGGCGATGAGATAGTAGCCCGGGTCGCTTTCTCGCCGCGCGTCGCCATCCCTCTTTGTCGGTTTATCACTTGCGCGCTTGGCGGCCGCCGTCGCTTGCTCTGCGACCTCCAGTTCATCGCGGCCCGACTCACGCGCAAGTTCCTCGATCGCGCGCCGGTATGAATCGCGCGTGGGAAAAGCCATCGTCCCAAACTCGCTGGCGCGGCGTAGAACCTTGTCAACCGGACTGACGCTTTCGAAGAACTCCGGCCAGTTGATCGTCGAGACCAAGCGCATAGCGACGACGACGTTGCGAACCGTCACGTCGTTTGCGCTCTCGTCGCGAAACTCGTCGCGGACGATCTGATCGGTGGTGGTTCCTTCCGCGCGCAACCTGTCGTCGAGCCAGCGCAGCGCAGGCGTGACGTCGGGATCACGGTCGCGCAGGCGCTGAGAGAGTTCAACGGCGAACGCGGTCGACCATGGCGCCTGGTCAAGGCTCGGTAATATTGTCGACGCCGGTTCGGGATCGTTTTTGTCGGAGCCTAATATCCGGTCCGCGAGCGTATCGGCCAATTGGCTTTCCGCGAGCTGGGCCACGATCGCGTCGGCCAGACGGCGCAAATTCTCGACCAGCGTGATACGCAATGTGATCGCGAGCGCCCATAATTCACCGATCGTCAGCGGTTGCGCCCGCTGATAGGCATCCACAAACCGAGTCAGTTTTTGAATGTCGAACGCGCTGTCGGTGTGGGCGACGAGGGCCCATGCGATTCCGGAGACACGTGGATAGCCTTGCAACGGTCCGTCCGTCAGCTTCGGCAGCAAGCGATAATAGCCCGGGGGGAGATCATCCTTGATCTCGCGAATCTGCTCGTTAACAATATGGAAGCTGTCCACAAGCCATCTCGCCGCTGGAGTCAGCGGCCGATGCGGCGAACTTGTCCTGGCGATGGCGTGATAGGCGGCGTCGAGCGCTCTTGCGTTGTTATAGAGCCGTTTGGCGAGCGGGTTGCCCCGCCTTCGATTCGGCCCTATGCGCTGCGCCGCCGCCAGACTCTCCGCGTGCTGCTCAAGACGCTCGACGCTGAAAAGCTCAGCGCGAATAGGCGCCTCTGGTGACCGCAAGCGGGTCTTCTTGAATGGCCTAAGGCGTGAAGAATCCACGTTGGCGCTCCAGCAAGTTATCGGCTCCGGTCAAACTGAAACCACAGGGATGGAGGATCGCCTGGTCAATGGCGCTCTCTTCGTTGCAGCAGCCGATGGCGCTCACGCCCTCGCAGAGCACGCGACCGTCGGTCTCATTCTCAGGTTGCGTTAGCGACTAAACCTTTCACCGACGCGGTTTTGTCGCCGTATCCCGCAATACGCCGCGCTGATATCGCTCTTCTCCGTCCAACTCAGGAGCTATCTCACTTCGTCAGCCGCTTTCGGATCGACTTTAATTCCCGCTCGCGCTCCGCGCTTGATTTTGGGTAACTCATTTCGAGTCCGTCGAACGTATCGAGGACAATTTGGGATACGATCAGCCGGGCGCTCTCTTTGTCGTCGGCGGGAACGACATACCAGGGCGCATCCCGGGTGCTTGTGGCGCAGAGGCATTCCTCATAGGCCTTCATATAGTGCTTCCAGAATTTCCTCTCCTCGATGTCCGCAAGGCTGAATTTCCAGTTCTTTTCCGGCTCGTCGATGCGTTCGAGGAAACGCTTTCGCTGCTCTTCCTTCGAGAG
>JBEKLU010000192.1:0-7469 GCA_050010035.1 Roseiarcus sp. | reverse complement strand
CCGTCTACAACATCTTCAACGTCCAACGCCACCTCACGTCAGCCCAAACGCATCGCACCTTCCGCGCCGCGGCGATGAGGACGTGGCGCGAAACGGTCGCGGCCGCTTGAAATTTCAAGAGCACAGGCCCTTTGCGTTCTTCCACCGACAACGTGACAACACCCGCAGGACACGTTCGCGAAATTCGCCGCGACGATCCCTCTTTTCGCAGCATGTCCGAGCGGACCGCCTCCGCCTAATGCACGGCCGCGTACATGACGGTTTCGTCGCTCGTGCCCGGTTCGAACTCTTCCACAACCCTGCCGGCTCGGAACACGAGTATGCGATCGGACAGGTTGAGGATCTCAGGCAGATAGGACGAAATGACGACGACGGCCATGCCCTCGTCCGCGAGTTCGTTGATGAGGTGGTGGATCTCGGCGATCGCGCCGACGTCGACGCCGCGAGTCGGCTCGTCGAAAATGACAACCTTGGGCCGCTGGAGCAGCGACTTGGCTATCACCACCTTCTGCTGATTGCCGCCGGAGAGCTCAATGACTTTCGCCGCGTCGCTCATCGCGCGGATCGACAGCTTCGGCTTCCAGAATTCGTATAACTGTTGCGCTTCCCGCATTCGCAAGACAGGAACGCCTCTGCGCGAGGCGGCGAGATGCGCCACCTGAAGATTTTCGCCGATCGACATCGTCTCGAAGAAGCCTTCGACCTTGCGGTCCTCGGTGACGTAGATGATGCCGTCGCGCACCGCCTGTCGGGGCACACGATAGCGCACCGGCCGCCCCTCGATACGAACGGCGCCGCCGTGAAAGAAATCGCGTTTCAGGACGCCGGCGACGATCTTCGCGGTTTCCGTGCGCCCAGAACCGATGAGCCCGAACTGGCCGGTGATCTGGCCGCCGTACACCGTGAACGAGTTGTTGCGCACCGCCTTGCCCATCGACAAGTTCTCGACGCTGAGCACCGTCGGCCCTCGCCTGCGGGCCTGGCGCGCACGATGAATGGAGTACAGCTCGCTGGTCAGTTGCCTTCCAACCATGGCACGGACGATCTTTTCGCGATCGAACTTGGAGGCCTCGTCGGTAATTACGTGCTCGCCGTCACGCAACACCGTGATGCGATCGCTGATAAAGAGCGCTTCTTCGAGCGCGTGCGAGATGAAGATCACCGAGACGCCGCGATCGCGAAGCCGCTTGATCAGCGCGAAGAAATGGCTCTTCTCCTCCGGCGTCAAGCTCGCCGTCGGCTCGTCGAAAATGATGACGCGCGCGTTCTGTCGGACAGCGCGACCGATCTCCACCATCTGTTTCTTCGCGGCGCCCAGCGTCGCAACCTGCGCCCACGGGTTCACGTCGAAATTGAGGGAGCTCAGAAAGACCTGCGCGGCGATGTAGAGGGGGCGCAGAGTGTTGAACGTCTTTTCGTCGCCCAGGAACAGGTTCTGCGCCACCGTCATCGACGGCACCAGGCTCGTCTCCTGGAACACCATCACGATGCCGAGTTCGCGCGCCTGCGACGGCGATTGGATGTCGACCTCCTTGCCGTCGAGAACGATGGCGCCGCGCGTCGGCGTCGTCACGCCCGATAGCATCTTCGTCAGGGTCGACTTGCCGGCGCCGTTCTCGCCGACAAGCGAGTGCACCTCACCGCGACGCAGCGTAAACGTGACGTCCTTGATGGCCGGAACGCCGTAGTACTCCTTCGTCACGTCGCGCATGATGAGAAGGTCGTCGCCGGCGACGGTCCGTGGCCGGGCGTCCAGCTCGGCTGCGGCTAGTCCGTTCATCCCTGTCTCCTCATTGCAAAGACATATCGACAAGAACGCCGCCGCCCTTGCTCGTGGCGAACAGACGCTTGTCGCGTTCGGCGACGCTGGTGACGCCGTGGCGGCGGCCGTTGGCTCGGCTATGCAGGCTGTATTCCGGCTGGAGATTTCGATCGAGCCGCGCAACCAATCCGTAGGAGAAGGACGGGGCCCACGGCTTGATCGCTCCTCCAATCTTCTGCCCCCCCTCCTGCATGGGGTTCAGTGGGGAGTCGTGCGGAGCCAGGGTGGGGGACACCCAGTTCTCCGGCGCGATTTCACGGATCATGCGCTCGCGATAACCTCGTTCTCGCAACACGAATTCGACCAGTTGATTGCGCGGCGCGAACAGCGCGAGCCAGTATCCTCCGTCCGAGTCTCGCACGATGCGCGACGGGTATGCAGGCAGATTGTCGAGCGCCGTCGTCCCGCCGCCGCTGGCGTCAATTCGCGTGAGCTTGGCTCTCCAGGCCTCCGAGACGATCAGGCATCCGCTATCGTCCGGAACGACCCCGTAGGCGTAGCCCAGGCCGCCGGCCATCTTTTTCGCGTTTCCGCTCGCCACGTCGCAGAGCCATACCGACCCCGAGCGTCGCAGCTCCATCAAGTCTCGACGCCACTCGTCCGGCGCATTGTCTTCGGAGCCTACGGCAACCGCGAGCTTGTCGTCGCCGATGAAGGCCATCGCTGTGATGCCGCCCTGCCCGCACTCGACAGCCGGCGGTTTCAGGGCGGCTCGAGCGCCGCCGATAAAGGTAACCCCCTTCGACTCGCGAGCTAGCGCCAGAGCGCCGTCTGCCGCTCCCGCCATCGCGGTGATGGGCTCGGGGAACTCCTGCACGATTTCCGCCCTGCCATCCCCCGCCAAGCGCAGCAGTCTTCCCTTGCTGGAAAAGAAGACCGCGTCCCCCGCGACCACAACGTTGTCAGGCTCTTCGCAGGCTGCGGCGACCGGAGCCGCCTCGATCGCCAAATTCGGACGGAACGCGCCGTCCATCGGCGGAACGGTCAAGGCCGCAGTCCCCGACCCGCGGAAATTGTCGAACATGGCGCGCAACGCGGCGATCACGACTTCTTCCCCCAATAGGCCTCGTAGCTGGTCCACTTCGGATCCGCGTTCTTCATCTCCAGCACGCCGATCCGATTGTTAAGGATCCCGCCGAGATAGAGCTTGCCCTTGTGTTCGCGAACGGAGGTAATCTGCGGGTGCGCCCCGTCGGGCGGATCCCAGAGGGTGTCCAGGATGCGCCCGGCGCCGTCGAACTTGACGAGGCAGCCGGTATTCTGGTTCGGGAAGAGCCAGTTGTCCGGCGCCACCCTGCGAATCATGCGCCTGCGGAACTCCGGCATGTTGAGCGACAGGTCGAAGGCCGGCGACCGCATGCCGACGAGCGCGACCCAATAGTTTCCGTCGGACGACCGGTTGATGTTGTCGGGATAGCCCGGCAGATCCGGGATGAAGAGGTCGTGTTTTCCCTTCTTCGGACCCGCGATCCAGTAGCGGATGATCCGCGCCGCCCAGGTCTCCGCGACGAGCACAGACTGTTCGTCCCAGGTCAGGCAGACGCCGTTGGCGAACACCAGGTTCGACAGGACGGTCTTCGAACTGCCGTCGGCAGGATCGTAGCAAATCAGTCGCCCGTTGCCGCGCCCCTCGAGCGCGTCGGTCAACCACTCGCTGGCCTCGTATCGCGTCGTCGGATCCGAATAGTAGATCTTCCGGTCCGGCGCGATGTCGACATCGTCCGCCATTCTCACACGGGAATCGTCGTTCACCGAGAGGCGGCGATTGGTCCGAACCGAGAGAGCGATTACCTTTCGGTCCTTCGTCAGTCGATACAGGCCCATGCCGGCGACGCAGACGACGATCGACCCGTCCTTGTCCACCGCCATCCCCAGCGGTCGGCCGCCGGTGTGGGCGTAAATCTCGTGCCGCGTGTAGTCCGGCGGGAAGAATCTAACGATGTCCCCGATTCTCGTCCCGGTGAACAGGTTGTCTTCGTCGTCGATGACCATGTCCTCCGGACCATCGAGTAGACCGACGCCGATCGCCGCCGTGCCCCGCAGCTTCTCGTTTCGCTCGAACGGCGAACCGGAACCCGGCGCGATGCTGGGCAGCGGCGGCATCTGCACCCAGATCGTCGAGATGTAGGAGCGATTGAGAAGCTTGTGGCGGTTCTTGTTCCAGCGGATGTCGAAGATCACCGCGAACAGCAGGATGAAACCGAGCACCATCGAAGTGCCGCCAACGGCCAGTTGCATGCGAAGCATGCCGTTGTTGATGCAAACGATAGCGATGGTCCCGAGAAGCGCCTTCGCGATGGAGCCGCGGCCGCCGCCGAGAGTAATGCCGCCAAGCACGGTCCCCGCGATAACGATGAGCTCCGTGCCAACGCCGGCGGTCAGCGACGCGGAAGTCAATCGCCCAGCATAGAAGAACGCCGCGAGCCCGGTCAGGGCGCCGGAAATGACATAGGTTAGGAATACCGTGCGCCGGACTAGGATGCCGGCATTGAACGCCGAACGGCGCGATCCGCCAACCGCGAATATGTGCCAGCCGAGCCGCATCCTCGAAAGGAAAATGTGTGCGCATACCGCGAAGACGACGGCCGCCACCAAGCTCGTGGGAACTCCAAAGAGTGAACCGTCGCCAAGGAAGTCGAATATGTCGCTCCCGTTGATATTGTAGTCCGAGACAAGCCACGGCGACGCGATCATCCCCCAAAGATCGACGCCGGCGCGAACGATGATGAGCGTGACCAACGTCGTGAGGAATGCCCGCAGCCTGAGATAGCCGACCAGAGCGCCATTCACGGCGCCGATGGCGGTGCCAAGGAGAACCGTAATCGGCAGCGCGAGCAGGACATGGATGTTGGCTTTGAACATCAGGGCCAAAGCGAGGAAGTTGCACAGCCCGAATACGGAACCGACGCTGAGATCGATGCCGCCGCCAATCATTACGATCGTCTGTCCGATCGCCAGGAGAATGTACTCGCCGAGTACGCGGGCCAAAATGGCGAGACTGCCGGCCTGAAAGAAGTCGGGAATGGCGACCTGAAACAGCGCCAACACCAGAATCAGCACTAGCGCCGGAATGACCGTATCGATCCATGGCTTTGTCAGAAGCTCGCCAAACACTTGGCCCGGAACATAACGGGATCGTAGACGGGTTAGAACGCCAACCTTCGCGGACGCGACATTTGCGGGACTCGACGCCGACATGTGCGGACCCCTGGGCGAGCGCTCACCGGCGGCGCAGTTCCGCCGCCGGTCGCTCTTTGAAAAGCAAGCGTGCTTCAGGTTTTCCCTGGTACAGCCCGATCGCTATTTTGGAGGGCTGACGCTCCAACATTTGAAGTCTTTGACGTTTTCAGGCGTGAGCACCTTGTTTTCGACATAGGTGGCGAATGGCTGACTGCCTGGCTTGGGGTGCGTCTGCAGAATCTGCATGACAGCCGCATTTATATCATGGCCTTGAGTTTCGATATTGTAGTTGACATAGGCGGTGTACGCGCCGTCCGCCACTTTGTCACAGGCCTCCGGCTTGTTGCCGCCGCCGCCGGTGAAGATGCCGACTTTGCCCGTCAATCCGGCTTCGGCGACTGCCGGCGCAATGCCGATGTCCTGCCCGTCCCACTGTCCGATGAAGGCGCAGAGATCCGGATGCTGTTTCAGGACGGTCGCGGCGATGGACTTCACCTTGTTGGCGTCGTTGTCGCCGGTCTGGATCCCGACAAGCTGGAGTTCCGGATGATGCTTCAGCTCATCCTGTACACCTTGCGTGCCCGCAATCGCAGTATAGTTGGTTGGAGCCGTCTGAATCAGAAAGATCTTCGTTGACGCGGCGTTCTTGCAGTAATCCGCGGCAAGGCGAACCTTGACCCGGTCGAGCTCATAGTGGTTCGCGCCCACAAAGGCGTCGCCATTCGCCGATCCCTTCATGTTCGCCCAGATCCAGTAAATGCCGGCGTCATTGGCCTTCTTGACCAGGCGGTTGAACGCCATCCCGTCAAGCGGGTGGGCAATGATGACGTCCGGCTTCTCGACGATCAGTTGTTCGACGGCCTGCACCGCCTTGTCGACGCTCCAGTTCGGGTCACGAACGACGATCTTGTAACCGAGCTGGTCGGCCTGCGCCTGGAATTCTTTCAGGTACTCCTGCGTGATGGAGAAGGTCATAGCGATCGGCACGAAGGCGACCGTCTTGCCTTTCGCCGCCTTATAGTAGTCCGGCATGATGCCGTCGGCGTAATATTCCTGTGCGGACGCGGCGGCGACGACGCCGGCGGCCAGCACGCCGACCCCGGCTGCAATCAAGGCTTTGGTCGTCCATGGCTTCATGCCCGCGAAGAAACTCCGGGTCTGCTCCACTGATTTCATCAACATTCGCTAGTCCTCCCTTGTTGGCGAATACATACGGCTCATCCCCACGAGACGGCGATCATATGTCGCCCTGCTGCGAGGTCTGTTCGTCGCGCGGGTTGACGATACTGTCGGCGATAATCGCCAGCAGCAGGATGGACGCTTTGATCAGGTTCTGGGCGACGAAGCTCAGATTCATGATGGTCATGCCGTTGATCAGGATGCCTATCAGGACCGTGCCGACCAGGACGTTCGACACCTTGCCCTTGCCGCCGCCGAGACCCACGCCACCGAGGACCACGACGAGAATGACGTCGTAGATCATGGTCGAGTTGAAGAGACGCGTATTCGCGCTGCTCACGGTCGCCGCCAAAACGACCCCGGCGAACAGCGCGATCACCGCGGAAATGACGTATTGAAGAACCAGGATGGGTCGGACCGGAACGCCGGTCGTCCGCGCCGCAATCGGATTGTCGCCGATTGCGTAGATAAACCGTCCGTAGACGGTGAACCTCAGGAATAGCCAAACCAGCAGGGCTACGATCCCAAGAAAGATGACGACGTTCGGAACGCCGAACGACAAGCTCTGGAAGACCGGCCTGGTCCACGCCAGTTGAGGCGGCACTGGAACGATGTCGTCCGAGACGGCCAGATATTGCATGGTCCCATAGACGATTGTTCCGCTGGCCAGAGTGGCGAAAATCGACGGAACCTCGAGATAGGCGATGAGCCAGCCGTTCAAGAGTCCCGCCGCGATCGCGATGACGAGCCCATAGAGGGAGGCCGTCCCGATCGGCATGCCGTTCCTGACTTCGACGAACATCCAGGCCGTCGGCATCACCAGGACGGCGATCATCGACAGATCGATGCCTCGTCCGATGATGACGATCGCCATGCCCAGCCCGAGAACGCCGATGATCGCCACCCCTTGAAGCAGGGTCAGGATGTTGCCGAGATCAGCAAAGCCCCTGAGAAAGATCGAAAACAGCGCGAACAAGATAACCGCTATCGCAAGGACGATGCGCTGCTGGTCAACGTCTTTGAGAACTCGCGTCGCGAGCGAGGCCCGAGGAGCAGCGTCGTTGCGCTCGCTGGAAGCGGCGGATGGCTCAGAGCCTCCTGCGCGACCCTCCGTCTTCCGCATTTGTCCTCCCGGGCGCGTGTTTCGGTTCGGCAACGTTGGGGCCCAGTTCCCCCATTCGCACCGGCCACGCCTTTCCGCGCATTTCTTCGAGCTGAGCAAAGTCTAGGGTTGTCTCCGATCGCGAGACAGCCTTCCGGCGGACAAACCAGCTATGCGTTGTGGGTA
>JBEKLU010000191.1:0-7519 GCA_050010035.1 Roseiarcus sp. | reverse complement strand
CGCGGCGAATGGGAGGTGCGCGACGTCCAGAACATCGCCGACGTGCTGGTCGATCCGGAAGGCGCGCTGGAACGGCGGAACCATTGGGAGAAGACCAGCCATTCGCTTCTGGTCGGCACCATCCTGCATGTCCTCTACGCCGAGCCGGACAAGACGCTCGCCGGCGTCGCCAATTTTCTCTCCGATCCCAAGCGGCCAACCGAGACGACGCTGCGCGCGATGATGACGACGCCGCATCTGGGCGAACGCGGCGTGCATCCCGTCGTCGCGAGCGCCGCGCGCGAGCTGCTGAACAAATCCGAAAACGAACGCTCCGGCGTGCTGTCGACGGCCATGTCGTTCCTCGGTCTGTATCGCGATCCCGTGGTCGCGGCCGTCACGCGCCAATGCGATTGGCGCATCCGCGATCTTGTCGAGAGCGGGCGACCGGCGACGCTCTACCTCGTCGTCCCGCCATCGGACATCAGTCGGACCAAGCCACTTGTCCGCTTGATCCTGAACCAGATCGGCCGGCGACTGACCGAGGAGCTGGAGTCGAAACGCCAGCGCCATCGCCTGCTGCTGATGCTCGATGAATTCCCGGCGCTGGGTCGGCTCGATTTCTTCGAGAGCGCTTTGGCCTTCATGGCCGGTTATGGCTTGAAGGCGTTTCTGATCGCCCAAAGCCTGAATCAGATCGAGAAGGCCTATGGCCAGAACAACTCGATCCTCGACAACTGCCATGTGCGCGTGAGCTTCGCGACCAACGACGAGCGGACCGCCAAGCGCGTTTCCGACGCGCTCGGCACCGCCACCGAAATCCGCGACGCCAAAAACTATGCTGGTCATCGGCTGAGTCCGTGGCTCGGCCACTTGATGGTCTCCCGCCAGGAGACCGCGCGACCGCTGCTGACGCCCGGCGAGGTGATGCAACTCCCGCCCGACGACGAGTTGGTGCTCGTCTCCGGCTGTCATCCGATCCGCGCCAAGAAGGCGCGTTACTACGAGGATCCGCAATTGCGGACACGAATCCTGCCGCCGCCCAAGCCGTCTCGCTCGGCCGAATCCGCCAGCCGATCCCCCGCGACGCACCCGGCGCACAGCGACGATTGGGCGGGGTTGATCGTCGCGGCGCCGCCGGCGCCATCCGACGATCCCGACAACGCCGGTATTCGGCGCGAGCCTGAACTTCCCGACCACGAAGAGATCGCCCCGGAACCCCGCCAGCCAGCGCAGGAATTTGAGTTGGCCGATGATGACGCGGATGACGCCCCCCAGCGTCTCCGCGTCTTGCAGGGCCAAGTCCGCACCATCGCCCGGCAAGTCTCGCTCGATCCGGCCGACGACATGGGGCTGTGACGCGTGCGCACCAAACATACCTTCCGCCTGCCGCCCGATCTCGCCGGCAAGCTGGCCGACTACGCGGCGCGCAAACGCGTGCCGCAGGCACTGGTGGTGGAGACGGCGCTCGCCTCGCACCTGTCGCCGGATGGCGCCGACCGCTTGGAGGCCGCGCTCGCGCGGCGGCTCGACCGCATGACGCGACAGATCGAGCGTCTCGAACGGCACGTCACCATCTCGAACGAGGCGCTGGCGCTATTCGTGCGCTTCTGGCTGACCAACACCCCGCCATTGCCGGATACCGCCCAGGCGGCGGCGCAGGCCAAGGGCCGGGAGCGGTATGAGGGGTTTGTTGAGGCGTTGGGGCGCCGGCTGGCGCGTGGCCGGACGCTCGCCGATGAGGTCAGCCGAGACGTTGGCCCGAGTGCGACGGAAAGCGAGGCGGCGGCCACGTAGTGGGGGCGTTGAAATTCAAACCCGAGGTTACCCCGTTTCAAGTGGGCGGTTTGTTGGCTTGCGGGCCACGGTTACACGGCGATTTCCACCTCCTCTGCTGTGAACCAGCCCCGCTGAACGACGGTCTGGCGCATGAGGTCGGGCTCCGCGCTGTAGTAGACGATGGCCAAGCTCTCTTCGGCGCGGCTGCAGATCACGTAAAATAGCCGGCGCGTTCGATCGATGGTCGTCTCGCGACCGGCGGCTTCGTTTTCGATGTCCGCCTTGCTCTTCTCCTTCACGCCGAAAAGCTTCTCGTAGTTGAAAAGGAAGCCTCGCGCCTCATCGTCGCTGATCACGACCATAACCCTCGGAAATTCTAGGCCCTTCACGCCCTGGTGAGTGCCAAACGGCGAGACCCCGCTCGTATAAGACTCGTAGCGCCGCATCTGATCAAACGGGGTGTTCAGGGCCGTTCGCCAGGCACCCACTTCGCTTTTGATGTCGTCATCGTCATCGGCGACCAGTTTAGCCTCGTTCTCGGCTGCAAACGGCTCAAGCGAATCCGGGATTGCGAAAAGGCGGGAGACTGCGACGTTTCTCAAGACTTGCACGAGAGTCGGCTGACGGTCCGCGGTGAAGAGCGCATACAAGCTCTCGGCAGCGCCCCTCGCGGCGCCCAACAGCTCGAGCTGTTGATCAGCGGCCTGCTCCAGGCGCTTCCTGTCGAGGAGCGGCGAATTCTTCCGGACGATCGCGGCGGCTCGGAACCGATCACCCACCTGCATCGCGTTGACCAGAGGAAGAACCTCCTTCGTGAAGAACGAGATCCCGGGAAGGCTGCCGTCGAGCAGTCCGGTTCGCAGTCGGTCGATGGGGTAGAGCGCTTCGAAGAAGCCGTCGAAGCCGAAGCGGCGGGCGGCCATGTGGTGCTCGAGTGTCAGCGTCTTGACCGCGGCGGTGCCTCCTTTCCAGGCCTCGTCGCCGGTCAGCTGTGCCATCCGAGCGGCGATTCGCGTTTCGGCACCAAACTTGTCCGGCGTCGCCTCTGCCAGAACGAAAAGCCGAACCGTTCCTTCCGGCTTGTCGCTTCGGCCCTTCTGTTGCTGTCCGTCGTCAGCGGCGCGCACGTCATTGATCAACTTGATTACCCGACCGGGACAGCGGTGATTCATCCGCTTCTCCGGCCGCGCCCACCCCTCCGGGATGGCTTCCGCCAACCCAACCTTCCCGTCGGCGTAGATGCGCTGCATGGTATCGCCGCACAGCCCCAGACAGAAAGTCGATACATGTAACGATTGGACGTGAAGGAGAGCGTCCATCAGGTGGCGATTGGTGTCTTGGCTTTCGTCGATCAGGAGGACTGGATACCGAGAAACCAGCAGCCTTCGGAGGCCAGGCTTTGTGAGTAGAAAATCCGAGACCATCTGAATGACTTCGCTGTGATTCAGGGAGTCGCGGGTTCGATTGTCTCCGGTCGGGCTGTAGATGAAACGGCGGATTTCGCCGAAGCTTTCGATTCGTCTTTGCTTTGATTCGATTGATCGCGAGCGATCAGATGCTGCCTTCGTGCCAGCGCGCCCCTTCGCCTGTTGCGCCTCAAGCTCGGCAATTTCGGCTTTCAGATTCGACGAGAGCCAGTTCTTGATGTCGGTGTTGTACCCCTCGACGAGTGACCACGCGAAAGCATGGATGGTTTTGACCTCGACGCGCTGATCAAACTCCAGGCGTTGCCGGATCTCGTCGCACGCCGCGTTGGTGTAGGTGATGACGCCGATCCGTTGGCCGCCGAGTCCGAGCTGGTGCCCGAACTCCTCACAGGTGGAGCGGACCGCGTTGACCAGCGATCGTGTCTTGCCCGATCCCGCCCCGGCATACAGGAAGAAGCTGCGAGGCTTGTTGACGTTCAGGCACTCTCGAATCGTCTCGTCAGCAGCGTCGTCGAAATGGTTGTCATCGACATTTATCATCATACCGCCGCCTTCTCTGCCTTGGGCAGAATCTCGGCCTGCTTTTTTGACAACTGCTTTTCGAGCCAAGACAGACCTTCAGCGATGTAGGTAGGAACGGCGAGTTTTTCGAAATCCTCAGCCCCGATCACATCCAGAGCGAATTCCGCCTTACTCCCCGTTTTCAGTTCCTCCATCATCTTGGCGCCGATTGCCGGAGCGGTAGGTTCGTTGTTGATGGCGTCGCGGAATTTGCGGACGAGGCCGCCGCCCTCCATCGTCGAGAACGCCTCCAGATTTTGAAAGGCGAAGGCATCTTCAAAGGTATAGGGGTATGCGTCCTCACTCTCCGCAGCCTTCGGCCTCTTCACCTTAAGTCCGGTTTGATAGGCAGCACGAACTTCGAATAACGGGTCATGCTTCTTGATCTTGTCGTCCGGCTTCGCCGCGAGGAGGGCGTCGATGTCACTTAGGCCGGGGATCCAGCTCTTCAGGGTGCTGTTGTTCGTCACCTGCTTCGCCCCTGGCGCGGGCTGGACTGAGCTCCCGCCAGTCTTCTCCGCGGAGTCGAGGTCGGTGATGATCAGGGTGGTCAGCCCGAGATGTTCGATTAAGCCCTTCAGCCGATGGGCGTGGCTTCCCCCGATTTCGAGCAGTGTCACATAGCACTGATTTAAAAAAGGGTAGTGCGCACGAATGAAGTTCGGGAGTAACATTCGCTCCGCCGGTCCTTCCACGAGGATCGCCGCGTCTGCAAAGAAAAGGTCGGCGTGCTGGGCGCGCAGATATCGGGTCACGAACCTCTTTGTCTCCGTCTCATCGCCGAACACTTCGGTGAGGTTGATGACTGACGAGACCGGGACTGCAGCAGCCATCCCTGCGGGAAGCCGCCTGAAATAGCGCAGGCAGGAGAACGACGTCTCGTGCGCCACATGGCTCGAATGGGTGCTGACGATCAGCTGGGTTCTCAGTCTCTTCCCGTCTTTGAGGTCTTTGTGAGCGCGCAGAACATTATAGGCCTTCTTGATGAAGACCTGCTGCACCTGCGCGTGGAGGTGGGCCTCTGGCTCCTCGACGAGCACGAGGTGCAGCGGCTCAGTCAGGATGGCATCGCTGGTCTTCCCCGCTTTGCCGACGCGCATCCAGGCGTCGCGGAAGGCCATCAGGCGAAAAATCATCGAGATCAGGTTTTGATAGCCGAGGCCGTTGTGCCCCTCCGGCAAGCGAAGCAGTGGCGTCACGACGCCATCGTCCTCGATGACATCGACCTCGAACGAGATCGCCGCCGCGTGATTTAACCCGTCGATCGCCTTCAGTTTGGTCGAAACCTTGGGACGCGGGTCGGTGACGCCGGGATAGTTCATGCCCTCGACCTCGGAAAAGGCCGGAGCGAAGCTCTCAGTCAGGCGTGTGTCGAAGGCCTTTTGGGCCGCCTCGATAGCCAGCAGGGCTCCAAGATCGCTGGCATCGGGTCGATCTGTCGGATCAAGGTGCTTGGCGTAGTAGGTCCGAAGTTGCTCCGAAAGCCTGCTCCCGCCCGACCTGACCGGAGCGCCGTCTTCGCCATCGCTCGGCTGGATTTCCCCGAACCCTCTTTGCGCGGGGATGTCGTTGACACGGATCAGTCCCTCGAGCGGATCGCCCTCTATGAGTAGCGAGTCGGCCGGCAGTGCCTGCGGCGTCGCCTGCAGGCCTTGGCTCGGTGAGACCTTGCTCGGATCCAACGAATAGGCCCTAATCGCGAAATAGGTTGAGAGCTTTCTGCCAAGGAATTCCGTTAAACTCGCTGGCCAGACCGTGAGTTTTTGTGACGCCGGATCGACCTCGCCGCCCTTATCGCCCTTTTGTTCGGCCGCGTCCTTCAAAGCCTCGGCGTCGGAGACCGCGGCGAGGTAGTCCTTGAAGAGAGCGGAAAAGTCCTTCGGCTCAAGCCGAAGGCGCACACCGAGAAGCCCGCCCTCCCAGTCGAGCGTGGGTATCAGGTCCCTGACGTAGTGCAGTTCCCCACCCTCGACCTGTAGCCAGAGATCAAGGAACGGGAGCAAGTTCTCCCAGGCGGCGAAATCAAGCGGGATATCCTTGTCAGCTTTCCTCGCCTTGACCCACGAATGCCCGATGGCGTCGATCGCCGGCCAGCGGCACAGCGTGATGTCATGCACTTCGAAGGGCCGACCGCGAGGGGATAGGAACTTTCGCATCGCCAGGATCGCGGAAGTCTTACCACTATTGTTCGCCCCAACGAACAAGGTGGTGGAGTCCGCAAGGTCGATGCGAATGGAGAGTAGCTTCCTAAAATTCGCGATCTCGATGAACTTGATATGCATTTTAAGCCCTCTCCCAGCGCAGGAAGATAGACCGGGCGCGGCCGCCGCACCATGTCAGGCTGCATCCAAACTTGGATTCTAAGCGTGCTGGGGTCGTGAAGGCGCGCCGGGCATAGCGGAAATTCCAATTGGCCCATCGCCCGAGACGTCGTCGCCATGAGCGACAATCCTGCCTATCGCATGTCTTTCTACCCCACGGCCCTACGCCCCCATCAGCCTTGTTGCGCTCCCCCATCTCCGGCTCTTTCTAATCAACCCCGGTGATCAATCCGCCTCGACGAGGCGCGTTTTCGGGGTTCGCAGTGACGACGATCTCGTTCCGGTCAGAAGCCTTCGCCCGCGGCGCGCGCATGCTGCGCACCGCGCTTGGCCCCGCGATCGCCGGCTATCTCGAAGATCCCAGCATTGTCGAGGTGATGCTCAATCCCGATGGCCGGCTCTGGATCGACCGGCTGTCGGGCGGGCTTGAGGACACCGGTTGCCGGGTCACCCCGGCCGACGCCGAGCGAATTGTGCGTCTCGTCGCCCATCATGTCGGCGTCGAGGTTCATGCCGGCAGTCCGCGCGTCTCGGCCGAGTTGCCGGAAAGCGGGGAGCGCTTCGAGGGCCTGGTGCCCCCTGTCGTGGCGGCGCCGTGCTTCGCCATTCGCCGCCCGGCCGTCGCGGTCTTCACCCTCGGCGATTATGTCGAGGCCGGTATCATGTCCGGCGCGCAAGCCGAGTTGCTTCGCGTGGCGGTCCGGGAACGGAAGAATATCCTTGTCGCCGGCGGCACCTCGACCGGCAAGACGACGCTGGTCAACGCGCTGCTTGCCGAGGTCGCCAAGACCGGCGACCGGGTGGTGCTGATCGAGGATACCCGCGAACTGCAATGCGCCGCGCCCAACCTGGTCGCGCTGCGCACCAAGGACGGCGCGGCATCGTTGTCCGATCTCGTCCGCTCGTCCCTGCGGTTGCGGCCCGACCGCATTCCGATCGGCGAGGTGCGCGGCGCCGAGGCCCTCGATCTCCTGAAGGCGTGGGGCACCGGCCATCCCGGCGGCGTCGGCACCTTGCACGCCGGCTCCGCCATCGGCGCGCTACGCCGCCTCGAACAGCTCATTCAGGAAGCCGTCGTCACCGTCCCGCGCGCGCTGATCGCCGAGACCATCGACCTCATCGCGGTTCTCGCCGGCCGCGGCTCCGCGAGAAAGCTCGCCGAACTCGCCGCGGTGAAGGAACTCGGCCCAACCGGCGATTACGTCCTCACCCCAGCAGGAGAACCGTGATGCTGTTCAACCGTGTCCGCCATCGCTTCGCACTGGCCTACGCATTCGCCTTTGTCGCGCTCGTCTCGTCACCCGCGTACGCGGCCGGCTCCAACATGCCGTGGGAGCAGCCGCTGACACAGATCCTGGCGTCGATCCAGGGTCCGGTCGCCAAGGTCGTCTCGGTGATCGTGATCATCATGACCGGCCTGACGCTGGCCTTCGGCGAAAGCTCCGGCGGTTT
>JBEKLU010000190.1:0-8243 GCA_050010035.1 Roseiarcus sp. | reverse complement strand
GTTTACAAACACAGACGCTCGGCCGCGCTGGCCGAGTGGCGCACTCTCGCCGCCTAATCGGCGCTTGGGTTTGGGCAAACTACGGAACCCGCAGGCGGCCTGCCGTTACTCTGACATTGCCCGACGATGCTCTCGACCTTCAGTTTGGAGCGTCTGCTATGCGGCATCGAAACAGGCGTAGTTTATGTCGATTTCGATGCACGCACCGGCCACAATCACGGAACCAAATTCCGGGTTCGCTCGGACGCATTGCCCGCGCTTTACGAGCAAAGCAGGCGGCTTTTTTGAGCCGGCGAAAACTGTCTTGCTTACATCCCAATTTCCTGAGCAGGGCGGCCTGGGTCACGAGCGGGAAATGAAGGGCGCTGTCGCGCGGCGGACTGCGCGCGTCAAACCGCCTCCTCACTCTTCCAGGATAGTGCAAGTGCTGCTAATCATCCAAGGCTTTGCATACGACTCGATACGGTGAGTTGTCATGCTCGATAATGTATAGACTTGAAATCCCGGAAGCAATTTCGTTTCCCAAGAGGCCTTGCATGTATCTCCTTCGACGTTAATCTCGATTATGTCAATATTGTTGATTTCCCTGTAGCGTCGTTCTAGCCTATGAGGACCGACGACGTGCCAATTACCACCACCTAGCGTTTGCTGCCAGTCGCCATGGCGATGGAGACTCGGAGCCGACTCGTCATAAATTTCATGAATATTATTCTGACCGGAAAGTATCACGGTCACATCGTTTTCGACTGTCCCTCTCGGTTGAGGAGTGGGAGTCAGTCGCTCGATGGATAGTTCGAAGTGCGCGTGTATCGTGACGCTCTTTGTTTCTTGCGCCAATGCTCCCGCCGCGGTCAACGCGAAGAGCAATGCGGGCGACAAAGCACGCATTGGAATTATCAACCTCCGGTCCCGTTCTCTGACGACCTCGGCGCATCCGGCATTGGATCCGGGAGTCACTGCCGCTCCGGCAGCCCGCAGCAAGAGTTTGAGCGCACTTGTAGCGAGATAAGATCATCAGCGTCTCGAGGCGTTGTCAACCGTCCCGCGACGTCAATTCCATCATCAGTAAAGATCGTTGTGAACGGTGGGTGCTCGGGAACGGCGGATGAAAATTGCCGCGCGCCGCCCGGACGACCGAGGCGTTGAAAACGAGGCGGCTTTACCCCGCGTCCGCTTCCCACCGAGGCTGTGTGAAAACTCCGGCGATTGAGCGGCTAAGCCAATTTTCGTCGGAATTTCGCCGGTTCTGACCGACCAGAGGCGCGCCGACAGCTTCAAATCGCTCCGAGCGCAGCCGTTTTGAACAGAATGCGGAGTTTTCACACAGCCTCCACCCCATGCAGACCGGCAGAGCCGGCGGCCAACGGCCATGTTTTGGCCATTAAAGACATCGCAACTACGTGTTATCCTAGGCGCATGAGAACCGACGGCCGACATCGCGTTTCTAGGCGGCCCGCAGCGTCCGCCAATCGCGTGAACAAGAAACCCGCGTTCGCAGCGGACGAATTCGCCGAGTTTCTTGTTGCACAATGTCCTTTGTGCGACCAACGTGTGCAGGGCGTGGCCAGCACTAAGCATTCAAAAGCCGCCGCGGCGGCACTGTCCCATTTACAGTGTTCGGAGCGGGCTTGCCCTTGCCGCGTTTTGCGGCTGAAATTCGAGTGTTCACAAAAGGTACTGTCCCGTAAAAGGCTCTTTTCGGGACAGTTCAAGTGTACCACGCTATCAGCTCCCCCGGTGAAAAAGGCGGCCAAGCAGAATGACACTGCCCGACGAGCCGCTATCGTCCGAAGCGCAGTGGCGACCGGTGGCGATGTTTCCGGCTTGAAAAACTCCCTCAGCGGCGGCAATCTCAGCCTGATCGAGGCCTCGATCTGGAGAATCTCGGTTAAGAGACCCTGAGGGGGCGCGGCGGCGGACGAAATAGGATCGCCTTTTGATGCAGGACCAAATTGAAATCAGAGCATCAGCTTTCTGTTTCGCTTTTGCGATGGGCGCTGCTGCTGCTGCCTGCATTTCACCCGTTCTTGCGAAAGATGCCGGCAACCTCAAAGGCATTTCTATCGACGTCAAATGGTCGACAATTACTACATTTCGCCGTGATGGAGTGACGCGAACCACCCGGCTCGAAAATCGCGGCTTGCAAATGTATATAGGTCTTAGCGGCCACGTCTTTGAGTACAGTGGCTTCCGAGACTATTGGGGGAAGACAGTCGTAGAATTTGGAAAGGCCAGACCTGCGCCTGGCAATGGAATGGTGGCGACCACGATCGTAAATGGTCAACTGACACGGATATCTAAGTGGACTCGCGGTTTTATGATTCAAACTATAAACGTTAGCCCTAGTCTGGATAGCTGCACGTTTGCAGTGAATTATAAGCCGGATGCCGAAGGACAAATTGTGGGCTTTGACCCATACACCGAAAGACCTTACGAGCTGATCTCGCAGACAATTGTGTCAAATACGTGCGTTGTGAAAGCAGGCAATATATTTTCTACCGAACAGTGACGACCTAACCCGATAGCTGTCAATTTTAGAAAAACGAACATTATGCGTTCAATGTAAATTTGTTTGTGTGAACAACCTCCGCTGAGTAGTCCATTTTGAATTTTAATGCCTGATCGGCCTCTGACCGAACGCGGATGTTGTCGCATACAAGGTATCTGCCTGGCGGTTTAACTGCGGGTCAGGGTGTCGCCGTGGGTCTGGGTGGCGCGATCGTACGCAGCCAGCAACATGACCTGCGACATCAGCCAAACGAAGGATGCCCGTTAACCTATATCGGACGAAAATTTTTGCACCCCCGACATGACGACCCCGGCTGCAAAACTCCCAAACCTGAGCGCCTGGAGTTAGTGAGTCCGAGTGTCCCGAGAATGACCATGAATGGGACAGTCGCAGGCGAGCGCGTCGATCTGGCGCTATAATACGGTGATGGCACCCGAAGCCAGATACGCGGTTCCCAGGCCCCCCGGAGCGTCAACCATTCCGGCGAATAGCGGCCGTACACTCACACCGGAGGAACTCGCCGAGTTCATCGACTCCCTCGAATACGACGAGGCCCCGGCCGCAGTCGCGGACTGCGCCGACTACGACTCCGAGAATAATGATTGATGGAGTTCCGTTCCGCCGCTCGGCGCGGCGAGCACGGCCGTCCGCCTCCTATTGATCGCCGAAGAATTGCGCTCGCGCGCGAGAGCCAATGCCCAAACATAGTGAAGCCCCGGTCACGTTATGGCCGGGGCTATGTCTGATGCGGTGCCATGCTTCTCTCTGTTGTGGATTTCTCGTAGAGCTGAGCCCTCATCGCGGCACGCAATGAGCGTATACCTTGCCGAAAAAGAATCAAGCGCTCCCTATCTCAGACGGTGGATCGGTTTGAAATTGACAGCCAAACCGCGCGCTGGAGAACGTTCCGCCATGGCCCCATATTATTGCGATGGCCGAAGATCACCCGTTCACGATCACGGTTGAACCCGATCTCTCGCGCGGTCACCGTTTCCGCTGGACGCTTTACGAGAACGGACAGCCTCGCCATCATTCCCCCGTCTCGTACGCCACAAGACGCGAGGCCGTTGCCGGTGCTGCGAAGGCGCTGGAGAAGCAGATTGCCAACTGGCGGCCGGCCAGATGACCGCTCGACGGAATGCCCGCCGCACGTACAATGTTTGAAGGCTCCTCTCCGCCGCTCGACGCACCATGAAGATGCGTCGATTGCGTGGAGGAGCACATGTCGCTCACTGACAAACAGACTCGCGAACGCATTGCCGCACCAGCGGGACTGTCCATTACCCCTACCAATTGCCCTTACCAGCTACCCTTACGACCGCTCAGTTGCCCTTACATATACCCTTGCAGTAAGCGCAATTCGTAAGGGTAACTCCGCCGCGAAAACATCGCGGATTTCATACACTTCCGCCTCACATGTCCGCGCGCTGCAAAGCGCGACTAATTTTGTTCTCTGGTTTCTTTTTCCCTATTGGGCTGACACCGCGAGGTGACAAGCACACTCGCTCGGACACCAGAGAGCCGCGGCTACGGAACACCCCTTTGGGGTGTCCCGATCCTCTGCTCTCTGGCGTCCATTCCGTCCTAACGGACCGACGACGCCAGAGAACAAAATTAGTCGCGCCTCTGGCGACGACGGACAGTTCGGCGGACGGTTCCCTCGTTCCCCATCGAGGGGGACGTCTTTACCGCTCCACCGCTCCCGACTGTTCCCACTCGTTCGCGCGTCAGCGCGACCGCCTGCGCCGATGCGCCTCTCATCACGTGCCCCGAGCTACACACACCCCCATGACCCCTTCGCACGTTACAATAGGCGCAGGCGGCTTCGCGGGTTGCTCACGCGCCCAAGCGCGGCACCTCGTATCCCTGCACCTCGTCCCATGCGGCACGTAAGGACAGGCGAGCTAGGTGCCGCTCATGGATCACGTATGCGGATTCTCGGATACAGAATCGCCAATGGTCGAAATACGGAAACTCGCGGCGATCCTGGCGGCTGACGTGGTCGGTTTGCGAGCACAGCTGCGACAATTTCGACGCACCGGATTGATCGCCCGCGCTTTCGCAACCGCGTGAATGGTGTAATTTGCGCGAGTTCTGCGCAGCGCTTCGGCGGCCGCGGTTCCGCTCCGCGGCGATGCGCGTAGATGCGGGCGCCGGGGGCTGTTCCGATGACCGAAAAGGTTTTGCGACTCTTCGTCTCCTCGCCCGGCGACGTGCAGAGCGAGCGCGACCGCGTCGATTTCGTCGTCGAACGGCTCAACGCCGAGTTTAAGGGCCGCGCGCGGATCGAGCCGATCCGTTGGGAGACCAGCTATTACTCGGCGCACGAGACTTTTCAGAAGCAGATTCCCGAGGCAGCCGATTGCGATCTCGTCATCGCGGTGTTCCGCGCCCGCCTCGGCACGCCGCTTCCCGACGATTTCCCGCGGCTGCCCAACGGCGAGCCCTATCCCAGCGGCACGGCCTATGAAGTGCTCAGCGCGATCCTCGCGCGCAAGACCGGCAAGCCGCTGCCCGACATTTTTGTCTTTCGCTTTCCCAACCCGCCGACGGTCACGCTCGATTCGGCCGAGCGCGCCGACGTCGAGGCGCAATGGGCGCGGCTGAAGGCGTTCTTCGACGCCTGGTTCAAGACCCGGGACGGGCAATTCGTCGCGGCGTTCCAGAGCTACGACTCGACCGACGACTTCGCGGCGAAAATCGAGGATTGCCTGCGCCAATGGCTGGCGCGGCAGGGGTTCGTCGCACAGGGGGCCGTGTGGGACCGCTTGGCTCGCGGCTCGCCGTTTCCCGGCCTCGAAGCCTTTCAAGCCGATCGCGGCGCGGTGTTCTTCGGCCGCGATCTGGCGATCCGGCAGTCGATCGAACGGCTGCGGGAGGCGGGGGCGGACGACAAGCGCCTGCCATTCCTGCTCGTCATCGGCGCCAGCGGCTCGGGCAAGTCGTCGCTGCTGCGCGCGGGGCTCATGCCGCGCCTGACGCTGCCGGGCGCAATCCCCGAGGTCGATCTGTGGCGCGTCGCGATCGTCACGCCGGGGCGCGATCCCTTCGGCGCGCTGGCGGAAAGCCTTCTCGGCGCGACGGCGCTCGGGCCGGAACTGAAGCAAGGCGCGTTCGGCGACAAGTCGCTGCTGGCGCGGCAACTGGCGGGCGATCCGGCAATCGCGCTCGCGCCGCTGCGCGAGGCGCTCGACAAGGCGGCCGAGACGCGTCGGCGAGAGGCAAATTTCGAGACGCCGCGCCCGGCGCGCTTGGCGCTGGCAATCGATCAGGCCGAGCGGCTGTTCACCGAGGCCGAGCCGGGGCGGGCGCAAGCCTTCGCCGAACTCTTGGCGGCGCTGGCGCGCGAAAAGCTCGCCTACGTCATTATCGTCTTGCGCAGCGACGCCTATCCACGCTTCCAAGGCGTTCCGGCGCTGCTCGACCTGCGCGACAAGGGCGCCTCTTTCGACCTCATTCCGCCCTCGGCCGCCGAACTGGAGGAGATCGTCAAACGGCCGGCCGAGGCCTGCGAGCCGCCGCTCGTTTTCGAGACCCGGGACGGCCGCTCGCTCGCCGCGCGCCTGGTCGCCGAGGCGAAGGGCGGCGACGCGCTGCCGCTGTTGCAGGCAGCGCTGGCGCGCCTCTATAGCGAACAGGAGAAGCGCGGCGACGGCGTGCTGCGTTTTTCCGACTATCGCGGCATGGACGCGGCGGTGAGCGAGACCGCCGACGAGGCGATGGCCTCGCTCGACGGCGCAGCCAGAGGCGAGCTGCCGTCGCTGGTCGCTGGCTTGGTGAGCGACGTCGCCGCCGACCCGCTGACGGGCGCGCCGACGCCGCACGTTGTCGCGCTTGATCGGCAGGCCTTCGAAGCGGGCCGGCCGGCGCGCAAGGCGCTGATCGACGCCTTCGTCGACAAGCGGCTGCTCACCGCCGAGGGCGACGCCGGCGCGACGCGCGTGCGCCCTGTGCACGAAGCCTTGCTGCGCATCTGGCCGGAAGCGGCGACAATCGTCGCCGAGACCGCTTCGCTGATCCGGGTGCGGCACGCGCTCGAGCCGATCGTGCGGGAATGGTCGGCGGGGGGGGCGCCCGACAAGCCGGGCTACCTCGAACTGTCGCCGCCGCTGCTCGCCGGCGCCGAGCAGGCGCTCGCGCGCTTCGGCGACGATCTGCCGGCGCCGATGCGGGAATTCATCGCCGAAGCGATCAAGCTCGACGCAGCGCGGCGCGAGCGCGAGCGCGCGGAGCAGGAACGGAAGGTGCGCGACGCGCAGGCGCTGGCGGCGGCGCGCAGCCGCGTCGCCTGGGTGGCGGGCGCGGGGCTCGTTGTCGCTCTGGGGTTGGCGGGGCTGGCGGCGTGGCAGTGGCGCGACGCGACGGCTGAGCGCGACCGCGCGGAGAACACGCTGACGCTAGCGACGCAGACGGCGAATGGGCTCGTGTTCGACCTTGCGCTGAAATTCCGCGATGTCGTAGGCGTGCGGGCGGCGACGATCAAGGACATTCTCGACCGCGCGCGCGCGTTGCAGGACCAGCTCCTCGGCGCGGGCGAGTCGAGCCCCGATCTGCGGCGAAGCCAGGCGGCGGCGTTGGGCGAAACGAGCGACACGCTGCTGACGCTCGGCGACACCAAGGGCGCCCTCGCGGCGGCGACGCACGCGCAAGAAATCTTTCAAGAGTTGCTGACGCAGCAGCCCGACAGCACGGACTTCCAGCGCGATCTCTCGGTCTCCGATGAGAAGGTCGGCGACGTGCAGGTCGCGCAAGGCGATCTCGCCGGCGCGCTGAAATCGTACCAGGCGAGCCTCGCGATTGGAGACCGCCTCGCCCAGTCCGACCCCGGCAACGCCGGCTGGCAGCGCGATCTCTCGGTCTCCGATGAGAAGGTCGGCGACGTGCAGGTCGCTGAAGGCGATCTCGCCGGCGCGCTGAAATCCTACCAGGCGAGGCTCGCCATCGCCGATCGCCTCGCCAAGTCCGATCCCGGCAACGCCGGCTGGCAACGCGATCTCTCCGTGTCCGATGACAGGGTCGGCAATGTGCAGGTCGCTGAAGGCGATCTCGCCGGCGCGCTGAAATCGTATCAGGCTGAGCTCGCCGCTGAGCTCGCCATCATGGATCGCCTCGCCAAGTCCGATCCCGGCAACGCCGGCTGGCAGCGCGATCTCGCCGCGTCCGATATCAAGGTCGGCGACGTGCAGGTCGCGCAAGGCGATCTCGCCGGCGCGCTGAAATCGTACCAGGCGAGCCTCGCCATCATGGATCGCCTCGCCAGGTCCGATCCCGGCAACGCCGGCTGGCAGCGCGATCTCTCCGTGTCCAATAACAGAGTCGGCGACGTGCAGGTCGCGCAAGGCGATCTCGCCGGCGCGCTGAAGTCCTACCAGGCGAGCCTCGCGATTCGAGACCGCCTCGCCCAGTCCGATCCCGGCAACGCCGGCTGGCAACGCGATCTCTTGGTGTCCGATGACAGGGTCGGCAATGTGAAGGTTGCGCAAGGCGATCTCGCCGGCGCGCTGAAATCCTATCAGGCTGGGCTCGCCATCGCCGATCGCCTCAGCAAGTCCGATCCCGGCAACGCCGGCTGGCAACGCGATCTCTCCGTGTCCGATGAGAAGGTCGGCGACGTGCAGGTCGCTGAAGGCGATCTCGCCGGCGCGCTGAAATCGTATCAGGCTGAGCTCGCCATCATGGATCGCCTCGCCAAGTCCGATCCCGGCAACGCCGGCTGGCAGCGCGATCTCGCCGC
>JBEKLU010000189.1:0-12778 GCA_050010035.1 Roseiarcus sp. | reverse complement strand
CGCGACCGCGACGAGCTGATGGCGCATGTGGCGCTGCGCGGCTTCGAGCAGTTCGAGGCGGCGCTGGCGCGGGCCTGGGACGACGGCCGCCCGGACGCGTTCGCCGCTCTGGACCGGCTCGGCAGGGCCTATCTCGAATTCGCCCGCAACCAGCCGGCGCTTTACTCGGCGATGTTCGAAGCAGGCATTCCGATCGGCGCCGATCCGGCGCTGCGCGGCGCGAGCGACCGCGCCTTCGCCGTATTGCGCGCCGCGGCGGAAAAAATCTGCGCCGCCATGCCGTCCGTCGGCCGTCCGCCGGCGCTGATGGTCGCGCTCCATATCTGGTCGATGGCGCACGGCGTCGCGGCTTTGTTCGGACGCGGCGACGGCGCTCAGCGGGCGTTGCCGATGTCGGCGGCCGAACTTCTGGAAGCCGAAGTGCTGGTTTATCTGCGCGGGCTCGGCGTCAAATCGACGCGGCCGTAGGGCGGCGCAAAAGGGCTTGACAACGACAGCGATCGATGTAAATGTTATTTACATTCACAATCGAGGACGCGCCATGCCTCTCGTTCTGATGATTCTGGGTTTCATTTGGTGGTGGCCGGTGGGACTTCTCATCCTCGGCTACCTGATCGCGCGCTACAAGTTCGGCTGCTGGCGACGCCCCATCTATGCAGGGAATGGACCGATGAGCGAAAATACGTGCGACTGGGATCGCCACATGGACCGCTGGGAAGTGCGCTTGCACCGCAAGATGGAGCGCATGCAGGAAAAAATGGAGCGCGTGCGCGGCCGCATGGAACGCTACGGGAGCCGGGGTGGCTGGTTCGGCTCCTCCTCGAGCGGCAACCGCGCGTTCGACGACTATCGTTCGAAGACGTTGAAACGCCTCGAAGAGGAGCAGCGCGAGTTCAAGGAGTTCCTCGAGCGGCTGCGCTTCGCCAAGGACCGGGACGAGTTCGATCAGTTCATGACCGCGCGCCGCCAGCGCCCGTTCGAAGAGGGCGGCGAGTCGCCGCCGCCGCCCGGCGAGCCGCACGCCTGATTTTCGTCACGCCCGCCCTTGCCTGCGCTGCGTGACCGCACGGGCCGCCCGTTCCCCCCGGGCGCCCCGTTTGTGTTTCGGCGCGGGGGTGAGGATGTGCTAGACGACAAAATTCAACGCGTCCTGCGGGGTGTTAAACCGTAACTTCCAGGCGCGGGCACCAAGATTGCGGCCTTTGGGGCCACGAAGTTTCGGCATGCAGCCCAGATTTGAGTGCCGCGTTCTCGTAGGCGGATATTCGACCGACTCGGCGACAGGAACGCCTTCCGCAGGCGATACGGACGACCAGAGCCGATAGCCCAATCCAGTGCGTACGATTGCGAACTCTTCGCCATCGGCGCGACGCATCCGGAAGAGCTTCTTAAGCTCATCTTCGTCATCGCGAAGGTTCCCGATCTGCGTGGCAACCAGAGATCCCTTCTCAATCGCCAGCCGCACCATGCCTATGAGATCTTCGATCTTCGCCGACGGACTGAATGCGGACGCGATGGTTTTCTCATGCAATTTCGAGGCTTCGCGCTTCGGTGCCGACGTATTGAGACGGGAACGTGCTACCACTTCGCCTGATGCCTTGCCCAGCGCGACGCGGACTTCCCGACGCTTCCCTGCAAGCGAAGAATCGTCATCGCGAAGCCATGCCCGGCGATGGCTCGTTGCCAGCGGCGAGGGGTGAATGACGTGCACGAACGTGATTGTTTCCGTGGCGTAGGCCAGATCATTCAGGCGGCGCGCCGACGGATGCAGTTGGCCAACGCGCTGAAACAGCGTCTCGAGATAAGGCCCGTCGAGCCCGAGGAAGACGACCACGCGTACGCTGGTAGGAAGATATTTGAGAAAGCGGTCGGTGCACCCGTCGAAGAAGCGCCTAACCGCGCTACCCGAGGCGATCGCGGAGCGCACCACGTCGCCGGAGGTCGCGTATTTGCCAGGAGCGACCTCTTTGCCGAGACCGCAGCGAACGACCGACGCGAACCCCAGCTTCGGTTCAGCCGCCGTGAAACACGCGTCGATGTCGGTCGCCGCTCCGATGAGACCGAGCGCGCCGAGGATTTCCGCGAGCTTTGAACGCGCATTGTGAAACGCGATCTGTTCGAAGGGCAAGGACGAACGCTGGTTTGCGCCTTTGCTGAAGCCCAACACAAGCACTTCCGGGTTCGCGGCACCCCAGTAGCCTGGGTTGTTGTCGACCCGCCAGCCGTCACTCTCCAGAACGCAGCCGGAAACGCTCCCTTTCGGAAAGCAGGAGAAGCAAGAAATCGGGCCATGCTGAAAGGAAGCGCCATCGACTGAAATTGAAGGCATGCAGGGAGGTTGTCCTTTTGTTGCCGTCCCAAGGATTTGCGAGCGGCGAGCTATCGGGGCGTCGACGTCGGCGCCGCTCGAACACGTCAACACGATTCCCATAGGCAAACAATTGGCAGATTTTGACTTTGGCCCGAGCGGCCAACTCGATCAGGGGGCCAGCCGGAAAGGGCTATGGCGACAGTGCGCTTAACTATCGCTGCATGAACTCGCCATGGCGGTCGCCGAGGAGAAGCGTGACACGCGCGTGTCACCGTAATCCAAGCGTGAGCGACCACGTAGAGCGCATCGGTAAAGATGGGAGGGGTCACTGCGACACGGACTTACCGAACAAATCAGGCGTCTCGTTATCTCGTCGCCTACCAAGCCCCTCACCTCGATGGAGGCAGGGGTGTTTGACGCTTCCCAGACCCTTTGCTCCCTCGAAGTGCGCCCAACCTCCGCCTCTCATGTGCACGCTTATGATAATGGCCCCACATTGAGGACAAGGATGATGATAGGATTTCGCTCGTCGCTCGCTTTGCTCGAGACGCCACTCCCAAGTCTCACGAACAAAGCTCTCACCGCCCGATTTTAGGCGCCGCCAATGTGACCGACGACGTATCCAAGAGCCCATTTCGTTACGTGTTCCAAGCCGTCCGCACTCAGCTGCGACACACGCGAATCGATTGTAAAAAAGACTAACTCGGCCTTGACCTACCGACAAGCGGGCACGTGCATTATGTCATTGCTTTCCACTTGGACGCTGTACGAGATCGGAACCGGCGCCTCAGCGCCGACCACGCTCACCGCCGCGCGAACTTGGCCTCGATCGGCTGGCTGTCAGTGGCGCGCCCATAGAGCGTCAGCGCGATCGTCGTCGGCATTACGCATTACGGTGATGGGGTGGTGGAGTGGTGGACGGCGCCCCAAGCGGCATCGATGTGCCATGATGGTCGTTGTCACTATCCATCAGAGGGAAGCCGTCCATGGGCAAGTCTATCAAGAATCTGTCGTCTGTCACGGTCGTCGGGCTCGATATCGCCAAGAATGTT
This sequence comes from Roseiarcus sp., assembly GCA_050010035.1. Lineage (GTDB taxonomy): Bacteria > Pseudomonadota > Alphaproteobacteria > Rhizobiales > Beijerinckiaceae > Roseiarcus. The sequence continues at coordinate 9,415 of JBEKLU010000189.1, read as the reverse complement.
TTTCAGGTGCCTCGGGTTACGGTGACAGTGCAGGGTTACGGTGACAGTGCAGTTAACTATCGCTGTATGAACTCTCCATGGCGGTCGCCGAGGACAAGTGTGATACGTGCACTGTCGCCGTAATGCCGTAATGCGTAATGCAGACGCCAGCCACCGTAATGCCAGACGCCAGCATTTCCTCCGGTTATTGATCGGTTGTTGTCGGCTTCTTCTCTCACAGTCTCGGATTCCCTATGTTCATCACATAATCGCGCAGCAGCGTCTCCTCATGCTCGACTTCATCGAGAAGAGCTTCCAGCAGATCCCGAGCGTTGAGCATGCCGATCGGCCGGGAGTATTGGTCCAGGACGGGGAGGTTCCTCAGCTTCCGGTCCTTCATCATCGTCCAGACGTCATGCAACAGATCGTCCGGCCGGCACGACACGACGGTCCGCGTCATGACGGTCGATGCGGCCGTCGTGCTTTCACTTTCTCGAAAATGACCGATCCGGCGGACAACATCCGTCTTGCTGATGACGCCGACCATTTTCTTGTCGGCGTCGCACACGACCACGATATCTGCTCTACGGTCGAGTAAGAGTCTCGCAACGTCCGCGAGCGGCGCCGCTTCAGCGACGGTGACGAGGCGCTTGGACGCCGCCGGCAGAATCGTATCTACGCGCATCGCATCGACCTCCATTGAACCGAGATCCTCCAGATGGAGGCCTCACTCAGGCCAAGATTGCTCCCGCTGAGGGCGTTTTTCAAGCCGGAACCCTCGACCGCAGTCGCCACTGCGCGTCGGGTTACGGTGACAGTGCATGTAAATATCGCTGCACGAACTCTCCATGACGGTCGCCGAGCAGAAGCGTGATCCATGCACTGTAATCCCGCGACATTTCCTTCCGGAAAAACAGAATTTGTGGTAGCTTGAAATCGAAGGTCGGCGAGGGCTTCCGCGTCGGCCGCGGCAGCCGATCGCTCCGCGATCGCTCGGCGCTCGCCGGGCGCGCTTTGGGCTCGAGGGGAATTCGGGCGCGACGGCTGCAAGAAGGGCCAAATCGCCGCCGTCGCCGCCAACGTCTTGATTTCGTTGGAAACCGCCAAGGAAAATGTTTGGAATTCCTTGGAAAAAGCTTGGAAAAGTTTGGAATTTCCTTGGAAACGCTTGGATTTTGCTTGGAAAGGCGTGGAAAACTTTGGCCGCGTTCGGCCCCGCCTCTCCTACCCCTTCTTGCCGGCGATCTTGGCGATTTCGCGCATGATCGCCAGCGTGCCCTCGAGGCGCTGCGGCAGCTCCTCGAAGTCGCCGACGACGACGATGCGCATGTCCGGGCGGACGCGGGCGAGCGAACCCTGGCCCGTCACCCATTTGACCAGGCCCGCCGGGTTGGCGAAGGAATTGTCGCGGAAGGCGAGCGTCAGCCCCTTCGCGCCGGCGTCGAGCTTCTCGACGTGGGCGCGCCGGCACAGCGCCTTGATCGTCACCAATTTTAGGAGCAGCGCCACCTCGGGCGGCGGCGGGCCGAAGCGGTCGACGATCTCGGCGCCCATCGCGTCGATGTCGGCGTCCTCTTCGAGCGCCGAAAGCCGGCGATAGAGCGTCAGGCGCGTCGGCAGATCGGGGATGTAGACCTCCGGTATCGTCACCGGGGCGCCGAGCGAAATCGTCGGCGACCACATCTCCTGCGCCGGCTCCTCGACGCCCGCCTTGAGCCGCTCGATCGCGTCCTGCACCATCTGCTGGTAGAGCTCGTAGCCAACTTCGCGGATGTGCCCCGACTGTTCCTCGCCGAGCAGGTTGCCGGCGCCGCGCAGATCGAGATCGTGGCTCGCCAGCTGGAACCCGGCGCCGAGCGTGTCGAGCGACTGCAACACCTCGAGCCGCTTCTCGGCCTGCGGCGTCACCGGCTTGTTGAGGGGCGTGGTGAAGATGGCGTAGGCGCGCGTCTTGGCGCGCCCGACCCGGCCGCGCAATTGATAGAGCTGCGCCAAGCCGAACATGTCGGCGCGATGCACGATCAGCGTGTTGGCGCGCGGGATGTCGAGCCCGGATTCGACGATCGAGGTCGACAATAGGATGTCGTACTTGCCGTCGTAGAAGGCGCCGATCCGGTTCTCCAGTTCGCTCGCCGCCATCTGCCCGTGGGCGACGACGAACCTGGCCTCGGGGACGTTCTGGCGCAGGAACGCCGCGGCCTCGTCGAGGTCCTCGATGCGCGGGCAGACGTAGAACGACTGTCCGCCGCGATAGCGCTCGCGCAACAGCGCCTCGCGCACGATCAGCGCATCGAACGGCGAGACGAACGAGCGCACCGCGAGCCGATCGATCGGCGGCGTCGCGATGATCGACAGTTCGCGCACGCCCGTCATCGCGAGCTGGAGCGTGCGCGGAATCGGCGTCGCCGACAGCGTCAGCACATGCACCTCCGAGCGCAGCTCCTTCAGGCGCTCCTTGTGCGCAACGCCGAAATGCTGCTCCTCGTCGATGACGACGAGGCCAAGGTCCTTGAAGACGACCGACTTGCCGAGCAGCGCGTGGGTGCCGATGACGATGTCGACCGCGCCCTCGGCGAGGCCCTTCTTCGTTTCGCGTTGCTCGGCGGCGCCGACCATGCGCGAAAGCTGGCCGATTCTTATCGGCAGCCCGGCGAAGCGCTCGATGAAATTCTGGGTGTGCTGGCGCGCCAGCAGGGTCGTGGGAACGACGATCGCGGTCTGCTTGCCGTTGATCGCGGCGGCGAAGGCGGCGCGCAAGGCGACTTCGGTCTTGCCGAAGCCGACGTCGCCGCACACCAGCCGGTCCATCGGCCGGCCCGCGGCGAGGTCGTCGAGCGTCGCCTCGATAGCGTTGGCCTGATCCTGCGTTTCCTCATAGGGAAAGCGCGCGCAGAATTCGTCGTAGAGCCCGTCGGGCGGGACGAGGCGCGGCGCGGCGCGCGTCATGCGCTGCGCGGCGACGCGAACCAGTTCGCCCGCCATTTCGCGCACGCGTTTCTTCAGCCGCGCCTTACGCGTCTGCCAGCCCGTCGACCCCAGGCGATCGAGTTCGCCCTGCTCGGAGCCGTAGCGCGACAGCAATTCGAGATTCTCGACCGGCAGGAACAGCCGATCGCCGCCGGCGTAGTGTATCTCCAGGCAGTCGTGCGGCGCGCCAGCCGCCTCGATCGTCGCCAAGCCGACGAAGCGCCCGATGCCGTGATCGACATGGACGACGAGGTCGCCCGCCGTCAGCGCGGCGGCTTCCGCTAGGACGTCCTGGGCGCGGCGCTTGCGCTTTTGCTGGCGCACCAGACGATCGCCGAGAATGTCCTGCTCGCCGACGACGGCGAGATCGTCCGATTCGAAGCCGTGCTCCAACGCGATGACCGCGAGCGGCAGCGCGCCGGCGCGCGCGCTTCTTGCTTGCGCGTAGGAGGAGGCCAGCTCTTGCGATTTCAGCCCGTGTTCGGCGAGCACGTGGCTCAGGCGCTCGCGCGAGCCGTCGCTCCAGCCGGCGACGACGACGCGAAGGCCCTTGTCGCGCAACGCCCGGATGTGTCGAACCGCCGCGTCGAAGACGTTGACGTTTTCGTCGAGGCGCTCGGGGGCGAAATCGCGTCCGACCCGGCCGCCGCAGTCGACGACGTTCGCCGCCCCCGGCGAAGCCTCGAACGGCGTCAGCCGCGCCAGCGGCGCCCTCGTAAGCCGCTGGCGAAATTCGTCCTCGGTCAGATAGAGTCGTTCCGGCTTCAGCGGCCGGTAGTCGGCCTTGACGGGGTCGTCCTCGTAAGCCGTCAGGCGCGCGCCATAATAGTCGGCGATCTGCTGGAAGCGCTCGCGCGCGGCGTCCTCGACCCGCGCGTCGAGGACGAACGGCGCGCCGGCGGCGTAATCGAACAGCGTGTCCATCCGTTCGTAGAGCAGCGGCAGCCAATGTTCGAGGCCGATGGCGCGACGCCCCTCGCTGACCGCCTCGTAGAGCGCGTCGCCGCGCCGCGGCGCGCCGAATTCCGCCGCATAGGCTTGGCGGAAACGGCGGATGGACTCGGCTGTCAGCCGCGCTTCGCTCATCGGGACGAGATCGAGCGCGCGCAACTGGCCGACGCTGCGCTGGGTCTCCGGATCGAACGAGCGGATCGACTCGAGGGTGTCGCCGAAGAAATCGAGCCGGATCGGCGCCGGCGCGCCGGGCGGATAGAGATCGAGAATGCCGCCGCGCGTCGCATAATCGCCGACGTCGCGCACCGAGCTGGCGGCGCGTCGCATAATCGCCGACGTCGCGCACCGAGCTGGCGCGGCCGTAGCCGTTGGTCTCCAGCCACAGCGCCAGATCCTCCATGCGCACGCTGTTGCCCGGCGCGGCGGAAAAGGCGGCGCCGGCGACAAATTTCAGCGGCGGGACACGTTGCGCGAGGCCGTTGACGGTGACGACGAGCGCGCGCGGCCGCTCCAGCGCGCCACGGGCGCCCGCGAGTCGCGCCAGCGCGATCATGCGCTGCGCCGAAACCGCGGCGTTGGGCGAAACGCGGTCGTAGGGCTGGCAATCCCAGGACGGCAGATAGAGCGCCTCGATCTCCGGCGCGGCGAAGGCCAAGGCGTCGATGAAGCTTTGTGCGCGCACGCCGTCGCGCGCGACGAAAACCAGCGCCGCCGCGCGTTGCTCGCCGGCGCGGGCGAAGGAGCGCGCGAGTTCGGCGACGACGAAGGCGTCGAAGCCTTCGGGCGCGCGGCAGAGCGTGACGGCGCGGCCCTCGGCGAGGCGGCCGACGGCCGCGGCGAGCGATCTCACGTTTTCGCGGCTTCCTTCGTCAAGGCTTGGCGCGGCGCCGCGCTCAGGCGCTTAAACAGCGGCGTGTCGAATTCCGGCGGCGTCGGCTCTTCGCCGGTGATCCAGGCGAGAACCTGCCGATCGGGAAGATCGAGCAGACGCTCGAATTCGCTCAACTCGGCGTCTTCCATTCCGGTCAGGGCGCCATCGGCGAACCGGCCCATGACGAGGTCCATCTCGCGCAGGCCGCGCCGCCAGGCGCGAAACAGCGCGCGCCGCCGCCGCGCGTCGAGTCCGGCGCTGGAAAGGTTGGAGCCAGACACGAGTTTCCCTCGCGGGGGCGCGGCCTCCGGGCGCACGCCGCACGCCGCGCGGCTTATAGCCGGCGCGAACGGAATTGTCAGCCTTCGCCGCGGACGGGCGCTCGATCGCGCCTAATAGTCGACGCTGAGCCTCACCAGCGAGGCGATGAGCCCGATCAGCGCGGCGCCGATGACGACATAGCGCAGCGCGTCGTCGTCGTTCGACCCGGACACCCGCGCGCTCGCCATCTCATAGATCTGCCAGACGACAATCGCGGCGCACCCGAGCGCCCGGAGGCCCCAGTTCTTTCCCGACCGTTGAAGCATCGAGTCACCTCTTCCGGTTCGGCCCTCGACACCGCCAGGTCCCGCGCTGGGTCGGGGAACGCAGGACTGCGGCGAAGGCGCATGGCGTGCGACAGCCGACAGGATGGATTCACACTGTTTGAGAGTTCCTGCGAAAACTCGCTCAAATTGTCGGCGTCTTCGGCTTTTTGCCGCGAGCGGCGCAGCGCATCCCGCAAGTCGGACGCGAGGAGGCGCCGCCGGGCGCCGCTTAATGGGCGCCCCGCAGGCGCTCCAGCACGTGGGCGCCGCCCGCCATCTGAGGATTCGACGGATCGTAGCCTTCGGCCTGTTCGCGCGCCGCGATCAGGCTTCGCGCCAGCGCGAAGGCGTCCGGCAGCGTTCTCGCGCGCGCCAACGCCTCGCCGAAGAACGCCTCGCCGAACGTTGTCCACTTCGCGCCGTCGCGGCAGCCGAAGGAGGCGTGGTCCGCGTCCGCCGCGGTGATGACGAGTGTGTCGGGCTCGGCGAGCGCGTCGGCGAAAATCCCCGAATAGCAGGCGGAGACGACGACGACGCTGAGCCGTGCGCCGCTCTCGCGCAGCATTTCGCGCAGCTCGATCGGCGTGATGAACGACCTTCCGCTGGGCGTGGCGACGCCGACGCCCTGCTGGTCGCCGTGCGAAGTGAGGATGAGGAACAGGATTTCGCGCTCGGGGTCCATCGCCGCGCCGAGCGAGGCGAGCGTCGCGCGCAGACTGTCTTCCGTGGCGTCGCCCCGCTTTTCGGTGTTGACGCGCACGATGACCTTGCCGCCGTGGCCGTATTGGCGCGCCACGATGCGCGCCGCGCCCTTCGCTTCGCTGGCGAAGACGCTTTGGTCTCCCCACAGGCCGAAGGCGACGACGTCGACCTTGGGCGGCAGCGCGGCGCGCGCGCCCGCGACGCCAAGGAGCGCGGCGAGCGCCAAGGCGGCCGAGAGCCGCGCCGCGCGCATGGATTTTAAGATGCCCATCCGACCCGTCCGCCGAACCTCCGGCGCCCGCCCGTTGTAAGGCGAGACGGCGGCGATGGAAACCTCGCATAGCGCCGAACGCGGCGCCGATGGCGCCGCCGTCCTCATTTCGGTTCGGCCGGCCCCAAAGGCACGATTCCCGTCGGATTGATAAACAGAAGGCTCTCGTAATAGTGGTGCTTGATGTGGAAGAGATCGATCGTTTCGGCGATTCCCGGCCACGCGCGCAGCTCGCCGAAATATCGCGTCAGATGGGGATAGTCGGCGATGCGTCGGAGGTTGCACTTGAACAGCCCGACGTAGACCGGATCGAAGCGCGCCAGCGTCGTGAACAGCCGCCAGTCCGCCTCGGTGACCCGATCGCCGCAGAGGAAGCGCTTCTCGGCGAGGCGCGCGTCCAGCGCGTCGAGCGTTTCGAACAGCGCGACCACCGCCTCGTCGTAGGCGGCCTGCTTGGCGGCGAAGCCGCAGCGATAGACGCCGTTGTTGACGGTTGCGTAAATGCGCGCGTTGAGCGCGTCGATCTCGGCGCGCAGCTCGATGGGGTAGTAGTCCCCCGGCGTCGCGCCGATACGATCGAACGCCGAATTGAACATGCGGATGATGTCCGCCGACTCGTTGCTGACGATGCGGCCGCGCGCTTTGTCGAACAACACCGGCACGCTGACGCGGCCGGTGTAGCGAGGCCGCGAGGCCGTGTAGAGTTCGTAGAGGCGGCGCGCGCCAAGCACCGGATCGGGGATGACGCCGCGCCCCTCCGCAAACGTCCAGCCCTCTTCGCCCATACGCCAATTTACGACCGACAGGCCAATCATCGCCTCCAAGCCCTTGAGCTTGCGAAAGATCAGCGTGCGGTGCGCCCAGGGGCAGGCAAGCGAGACATAGAGGTGATAGCGGCCCGCCGCGGCGGCGAAGCCGTCCTCCCCGGTCGGGCCGGCCGAGCCGTCCGCGGTCACCCAATCGCGGAACGCCGCGTCTGGCCGCACGAAGCGCCCCGACGCGTCCTTCGGGAACTCGCCGTCGACGCTCCAGACGCCGTCCGCCAATATACCCATTACGTCGCTCCATCGCCTGTTCGAGCAACATAGGCGCCGCCGGACCTCGGCGCCATGGCGTTCGCGAAAGCGGCTGGAGCGCGATGACGATCGCGCCTGACGCACACGCGACCGAAGGGGCCTAAGCGATGAATCCGAAGAAATATGTCTTTGAGAACATGTTTCACAATGCTATGTGTATCCGATGGTTTGGCTCGTGATCTTTGATGAGGCGTTCGCCGTCGAGTTCGCAGCATTTCCACGCGATGTGCAAACGGCCTTGCTTGCCAAAGCGCGGTTGCTCGAAAATTTTGGCCCAAAGCTCGGGCGTCCTCATGTGGATACGTTGAAAGGTTCAAGACACGCCAACATGAAGGAATTGCGATTCGACGCCGCGGATGGCGCGTGGCGTGCGGCTTTCGCGTTCGACACGATCCGGCAAGCGGTCATCCTCGTTGCCGGCGACAAGTCGGGCGGAGGTCAAGAGCAGTTTTACCGCGCGTTGATCGCCACGGCGGATAAGCGTTTCGACGCGCATCTGACGCAACAGAAAAAGGATGTGTGACGTGGTGAAAACATTGGATGAGGTGATCGCGGGGCTTCCCTTCGATCAACAGCGAGAGGTCGCGGCGCAAGCGGCGCAACTCATCGAAGAAGAAATGACGCTGCGCGATCTGCGCAAAGCACATGAGCTCACGCAAGAGCGCATGGCCGAAGCGCTGCACATAAGCCAAGACGGCGTGTCGCGGATTGAAAAGCGCAGCGACTTTCTGCTCTCGACGCTTCGCTCTTATGTCGAGGCGATGGGCGGCAAGCTGCGTCTCGTCGCCGAGTTCCCCGATCGCAAGCCCGTCACGCTTTCCAACCTCGATAGTCTCGACACGCGCGCGAAGCCTGGGCGGCGTAATCGCAAGACGGCGGACGAGCGTGCGCCGGCATAGCGCGTCGCCGACGCTCCGCCCTCTGTTAGGCCGGATGGGAAGAGGCTAACGCGCCAACCTCTGCGCGCTCGCCAGCCAGTGTTGCTGCGTCTTGCGCACATGCGCGGGGGCGCGGCTCAGCGTTCGCACGACGTCCTCGGCGAGCGCGCGCGCCTCGTCGTCACGGCCGAGCCTTTGCAGCAATTGCGCCTGGCGCACCCGCGGCTCGGCGCCGGGGAAATACTCGCCGACGGCGGCGTAACCGGCGAGCGCTTCGTCGTCGCGCCCGGCCTTTTCCAGCGCCATCGCGTAAAGCAGATGACCGTCGGCCGACTGATAGTCCGGCCAGCGCCGCTTGAGGTCGTCGAGCGTGGCCAGCGCCGCGCCCGCATTGCCGACGCCGTATTCGGCGCGCGCCTTGCCGAGCATGAAGCCGGGCTCCTCGCCGTGCGGCTTCGCAAGGATCGCGTCGTATTGGGCCAGCGCCTCCTGGTGCTTGTCGAGCGTCAGGCATTCCTGCGCTAATGCGGAACGATTGGCGATGGTGTCGACGATTTCGAGCTCTTCCTGCAATTGCCGGTAGCGGCCGGTCGGATTCATCGCGCCAGCGATCTGTTGGCGCGTGCGCCAAACCTTGTGGGAGCCGAACCATTCGGGAAGCAGCTCGACGACGACATAGGCGAGCGCGCCGATCCCCGGCAGGAACAGGATGATGAAACCCCAGGGCATGAAGCGCCCGGTCTTGGCCGCGTGCACGATCAACGCGATGTCGAGAACGGCGACAATGAACCCGATGGGCAACGGTCGGCTCCGGTTGTGGGTGGACGCGGCGGGAACGGCGACTGACGGCCTCCGACTTCCCGGGCGGCGGCAGGATTAAACAACCTCGGCGCGCGTTTGTCCAACCTTTCGCGCCGCGCTCACCCCGCCTCCATCAGCGGCGCCGCCCCGTCGCGCTCGAAGAGGTAGAGCAGCAGCCTGAGGCCGCGGTTCGCTTCGCCGCGCAGCCGCTCTCCGTTCGCCAGCGCCGCCTCGGCCTGCGCGCGCGCGAGCCGCAGCAACGCGCCATGGACCTCGAGCCGCGCGAGGCGGAAGCCGGGAACGCCCGCCTGCCGCGCGCCGAGCACGTC
>JBEKLU010000188.1:0-7727 GCA_050010035.1 Roseiarcus sp. | reverse complement strand
CGGGACAGATCGTGATGCGAAAGGTCGACGGTTGGCAAAGCCTCTCCGAAAAGCCTTCCGATCAGATCATTGACCTCGCCGCATGATACGATAATCTCAAACCGCTGGAGATCGCCTCAAACCAATTCCAACACAAATTGCGACGGCACCGCCTAACGCTCTGATTTCCCTCTCCCGCGGCCAAGATTGTCCGCCCCTTCCGCGCGCGCCGCGCGCCGAACCCGCCCAACCCCGCCGCGCGCCGACGCGGCGGAAAACCGTCACGCAAGCCATTGAAATCAGGCCTTCGCGCTGGAGAATGGCGCCCCGCGCATCAGTTCGCTCAGCCTCGCGATCAACACCCCCGGCTCCCCCGTCACCGCCACCTGCTTCAGCCGGCTCTTCGCCCCCGCGACGAGCCGCGCCTTCGACGCGCCCACGCCGAGCTTCTCCGCGATCAGCCTGCACAGCGCCTCGTTGGCCTTGCCGTCCTCCGGCGCCGAGCGCACGCGCGCCAGCAGCACGCGCGTGCCGTCGGACAGCGTCGCGACGCCGTCGATGGCGTCGCGGCCGCCCTTGGGCGTCAGGCGGCAGGCGATCACCACGCCGTCGAGCGTCGCGCGCCACGGCGCCTCGCTCATGCGCCGTCCTCGTCGCCGAGCGGGTGCAGGTCGCGCACCATCGCCTTGGCGCGTTCGTCGAGGACGTGGGTGTAGATCTGCGTCGTCGAAATGTCGGCGTGGCCGAGCAGGTCCTGCACCACGCGCAGGTCTGCGCCGTTTTGCAGGAGGTGGCTGGCGAAGGCGTGGCGCAGCACGTGCGGGCTCACGCGGACCGCGGCGATGCCCGCCGCCGCGGCGATTGTTTTCAGATCGCGCGCGAAAACCTGGCGGGTCAGGTGGCCGCTTTGCCCGTCCGCGGGGAACAGCCAGGGGCCGGCCGCGGCCCCCGGCGCGTGCTTGTCGAGGAGATCGCGGTAGAACTTCATCGCGGCGCGCGCGGGGCCGGAGATCGGCACGAGGCGTTCCTTGTTTCCCTTGCCGGTGACCGCGATCAGCGGCTCCTTGGCGCGCGCCGCCGACTTCGGCAGGGCGACGAGCTCGGAGACGCGCAGGCCCGAGGCGTAGATCAGCTCGATGAGGCACGCCATGCGCGCCGTGGCGAGCCGTTCGCGCGCCGGACGCTCCGCCGCGTCGAGCCCCTCGCGCGCGACGCCGATCAGGCGATCGACCTCGGCGACGCTCAAGATTTTGGGCAGCGGGCGGGCGCGGCGCGGCCCCTCGATCGCCAGGGTCGGGTCGTCGTCGCGCCGCCCCTCGAGATAGAGGTGCTTGTGAAACTGCCGCACCGAGGACAGCCGGCGCGCCAGCGAAGACGCCGCGAGGCCCTCGGCGCCGCGCGCGGCGATGAAGGCGCGAACGTCGGCGCTCGACGCCTTGAGCGCGCCCGCGCCGCGCGCGGCGAGGAAGTCGGCGTAGTCGGTCAGATCGCGCCGGTAGGCCTCGATGGTGTTGCGGCTGGCGCCGCGCTCCGAGGCGATCGCCTCGAGAAAGGACTCGACGAGGCGATGGTCCGCGAGCGGCCGCGGCGCCGTCATTGCGGCGCCTTGGGGATCGTGACGATCTGGCTCATCTCGCGCGGCTCGACCTTCACGTTCGCCACCAGAAAGAGCATGCCGCCGTAGACGAGGCCGGCGAGCCCGGCGATCATGATGACGAGGCGGATGAGGCTCGGCACGGGGGTCAGTCCAAGTTCGTAGTGACGGGGCGCGTTGGTTCGCGCATCGTCTAGCACAATTTCCTTCGCCTTTGCGCCGCGATCGTGACGCGGCGCCTCACTCCTCCTCGAACAGGGTCGCCTGCGCCGCCTCGCGCGGCGGCTCGGCGAGGCCGAGATGCTTGAACGCGTGTGCGGTCAACAGCCGCCCGCGCGGCGTGCGCTGCACGAAGCCCTGCTGGATGAGATAGGGCTCGATGATTTCCTCGATCGCGTCGCGCGGCTCGGAGAGCGCGGCGGCGATCGTCTCGACGCCGACCGGGCCGCCGCCGAAACTGACCGCGATCGCCTCGAGATAGCGCCGGTCCATCTGGTCGAGGCCGATCGCGTCGACGTCGAGCAGGCGCAGCGCGCCGTCGGCGAGCGCGCGGGTGACGGTTGCCGCGCCCTCGACAACGGCGAAGTCGCGCACGCGCCTGAGCAGGCGCCCGGCGATGCGCGGCGTGCCGCGCGAGCGCTTGGCGATTTCGTTGGCGCCGTCCTCGGCCAGCTCCAGCCCGATGACGCGCGCGCCGCGCCGCACGATGCTCTCGAGCTCGGTAACGGTGTAGAAATTGAGCCGCATGGGAATGCCGAAGCGGTCGCGCAAGGGCGTCGTCAACAGCCCGGCCCGCGTCGTCGCGCCGATCAGGGTGAACTGCGCGAGGTCGATCTTGACCGAGCGCGCCGCCGGCCCGGCGCCGATGATGAGATCGAGCTGGAAATCCTCCATCGCGGGATAGAGGATTTCCTCGATCGCCGGATTGAGGCGATGGATTTCGTCGATGAACAAGACGTCGCGCGGCTCGAGGTTGGTGAGCTGGGCGGCGAGATCGCCCGCCTTGGCGATGACCGGCCCGGAGGTCGAGCGGAAATTGACGCCGAGCTCGCGCGCCACGATCTGCGCCAGCGTCGTCTTGCCGAGGCCCGGCGGGCCGACGAACAATACGTGGTCGAGCGCCTCGCCGCGCGATTTGGCCGATTCGATGAACACCTTGAGGTTCTTGCGCGCCGCCTCCTGGCCGGTGAAGTCGGCGAGGACCTGCGGCCGCAGGGCGGTCTCGTCCTCGGGACGCTTTTCCGCGGAGACGAGGCGGCGGGGAGGGGTGGTCATGCGCGCCTCACTGCGCCAACTCCTTAAGCCCCGCCCGGATCAGCGCCGCGGTCTGCGCCTGCGCGCCGAGCGCCGCGACGCCCTTGGCGACGGCGAGCGAAGCCTGCGGGCGGGCGTAGCCGAGAGAGACCAGCGCGAGCACCGCGTCTTGCGCCTCCTTCGGCAGTTTCGAGCCCGGCTCGGCCTCCGCGATCGCGCCGCCGAGATCGGCGACGCCGTAGGCCGGCGCCTTGTCCTTGAGCTCCAGCACAAGGCGCGCGGCGAGTTTGGGGCCGACGCCCGGCGCGCGCGCCATCATCGCCTTGTCCTGACGGGCGATCGCCGCGCTCAAGGCCTCGCCCGACAGCGCGCCCAGGATGCCGAGCGCGACCTTGGCGCCGACGCCCTGCACGCTCTGCAGCAGGCGGAACCAGTCGCGCTCGCCGGCGGTGAGGAAGCCGAACAGCCGGATGGCGTCCTCGCGCACCTGGGTCTCGATATGCAGCGTCGCCGCCTGCCCGATCGCGGGAAGCGCGCGCAGGGTGCGCGCCGAGGCGGAAACGAGGTAGCCGACGCCGTTGACGTCGAGGATCAGCTCTTCCTCATCGACGCTGTCGACGACGCCCTTGAGCTTGCCGATCATGCCGCGCGCTCCCTCATGCAGCGCCTCTGGCGCGCGCCGCGCGGTGCTGCGCGTGGCAGATGGCGACCGCCAGCGCGTCGGCGGCGTCGGGCGAGCGAGCTTGGCTCGCCGGAAGCAGCATCTTGACCATCATCGCCACCTGGGCCTTCTCGGCATGGCCGACGCCGACGACCGTCTTCTTGATGAGATTGGCCGCGTATTCGGCGACCGGCAGGCCCTGCAGCGCCAAGGCGGCGAGCGCGACGCCGCGCGCCTGGCCGAGCTTCAGCGTCGATTGCGGATCGCGGTTGACGAAGGTCTCCTCCACCGCCGCCTCGGCGGGCCGCTCGTCTTCGACGAGGCGCGCCAGCGCGCGATGGATGAGCGCGAGCCGCTCGGCCAGCGAGGTCGCCGCGTCGGTGTGGATCGAGCCGCAGGAGACATAGCCGAGCCGCGATCCCGCGACTTCGATCACCCCCCAGCCGGTGTTGCGCAGGCCGGGGTCGACGCCGAGGATGCGAATCGCGCCCATGTTCATGAAATGATCTCATAAGCCATGAGACGGCGCCGTGGCCAGGGCTTTGCCGCAGGTCTGCGGCGCGGTCTTGCGCGCGCGCGCCAAACGCGCCATTTGAACGCTCGGAACGACGAGGAGATGAACCGATGCCCGTTGCATTCTGGGCCGTATTCGGCGATCCCGCCAATAGCGGCATGCTGGCGCTCGTCGCCGGCGGCGTCGCCGTGATCCTGGCCGGCCCGTGGGCGATCGTCCGCATCGCCTCGCGCGGCGCAAAGCGAGCGCGAGGCTGAAGCGCGCGCCCCCTAAATCGCCCGCGAATGCCTCGGCTTGTCCGCGTCCTGCGTCAGATAGGCGTCGAACAGCGCCGCCACCGAGCGCACGAAGGGGCGGCCCTCCTCGCTCACTTCGATGCGGCGCCCGTCCCAATGCGCCAGGCCGTCGGCCTCGAAGCGCGAAAGGCCGTCGAGGCAGGCGACGAGCGGGGCGGGATCGGCGGCGTGCGCCTGGGCTATCGCGACGATATCGACCTCGAGATCGCACATCAGCCGCTCGATCACGTCGCGCCGCAAGCGATCGTCGGCGGTGAGCGCGACGCCGCGCACGGTGGCCAGGCCCCCCGCCTCGATCAGCTTGGCATAGGCGGGCGCGGTCGGCGCGTTCTGCACGTAGCCGTCGGGCAGCGAGCCGATCGCGCTGGCGCCGAAGCCGATCAGCGCCGGCGCCGCGTCGGTGGTGTAGCCCTGGAAGCCGCGCCTGAGATTGCGCGAGGCCGCGGCCTCGGCCATCGCGTCGCCGGGACGGGCGTAATGGTCGAGCCCGACGGGGATGTAGCCGCCTTCCTCGACCAGCACGTCGTGGATCGCGCGCTGCTGGGCGAAGCGCTCGGCGGGCCCCGGCAGGCTCTCCTCGGCGATCAGCGCCTGGTGCTTCTTCATCCACGGCACGTGCGCGTAGCCGAACACGGCGACGCGGTCGGCGGCAAGATCGAGCGCGCGCCGCGCGGTGCGCGCAACGCTCGCCTCGGTCTGCAACGGCAGGCCGTAGATCAGGTCGAGATTGAGCGAGCCGACGCCGAGGCCGCGCGCCTTGCGCGCGCAGTCTTCCGTCTGCTCGTAAGACTGCCGGCGCCCGATCGCCTCCTGCACCGCCGGCTCCAGGTCCTGCACGCCGAGGCTGACGCGGGTGACGCCCATTTCCCTGAGCGCCTCGAGCCGGTCCTGGGGCAGGCTGGTCGGATCGAGCTCGATGGCGATTTCCGCGTCCGGCGCGAGCGCGAAGGAATCGCGGATGCGCGCCATGATCGCGCTCAGACGGTCGCCGGGAAGGCAGGTCGGCGTGCCGCCGCCCCAGTGGATCTGCGAAACCGCGGCGCGCCGCCCGATCAGGGCCGCGACCCTGGCGATCTCGCGCTCCAGCAGCGCGGCGTAGGCGCGCCGCGAGGAGTCGAGCCGCACCACCGTGGTGTTGCAGCCGCAGTAATGGCAGAGCCGGTCGCAGAACGGCACGTGCAGATAGAGCGACAGCGGCGTCTGCGGCGGCAGCGCGCCGAGCCATTTGGCGTAGCTCTCCGCGCCGACCGCCGGCGAGAAATGCGGTGCGGTCGGATAGGAGGTGTAGCGCGGCACGCGGCCATCGTAGCGCGCGACGAGTTCGGCGTCGGTCATTGCGTTCCCCTGCCCGCCCGAGGCGGGCGCGGCGTTGATTTCGGTCAATCTCATGAACCTGCATAGCAAATTTGGCGCGCGGGTTCACCGGTCTTTTGCGAGGGGCGGCGCGGGAGAAGGGATTCGCTTCGCGCCGCGTGGGGCTTAGAGCGGCGCAGCGCGCGGCGGCGCCGGCGACGGCCGAACCGACCGAGGGCGGCGCCGTTTTCCGGCGCGATGGTTTGCTTTCAATGGCTTGCGTGACGATTTTCCGCCGCCTGTAACTCCCAAGGTGTGGTGAGTCCGGAATGCCACAGTGTTTGGGAAAACGGCTTTGATATGCGGATTTCGGGAGACGGCGGGTCGAGATTGTGAATCAAGGGTGGGATGGTTCTTCCCGTCGAAGTCGAGGAGTTGATAGCGTCTCTGCGGGCGGAGATCGCGGCGCTTCGGGCCGAGGTGGCCGATCTTCGCCGGCAATTGGGGCGGGACAGCTCGAACAGTTCGCAACCGCCTTCGAGTGACGGGCTGCGGAAGAAACCTCGTATCGGGGGCAGTCTGCGCGGCCGTTCGGGCAAGACGAGCGGCGGGCAGACGGGTCATAAGGGCGGCACGTTGCGACAAGTCGCCGATCCCGATCATGTGGTTGGGCACGTGGCGTGCGCGTGCGGCCATTGCGGCTCGCCTCTCGAGGCGGGGTCGGCGATAGGGGTCGAGAAGCGGCAAGTGTTCGACCTTCCCGAGCGCCCGCTGCGGGTCACGGAACATCAGGCCGCGATTTACCGCTGCGCGCATTGCCGGGGCGTGACGAAGGCGGTTTTTCCCGAAGGCGTGGTGTCGCCTGCCCAGTACGGCGAGCGCATCAAGGCCGCGGCGATCTATCTCAATGTCCAGCAACTCATCCCAGAGGATCGGACCGCGCAGGCGCTGAGCGATCTGTTCGGCGCGCCGCTGATCTGTCCGGCCAGCCTCGTCGCCTGGGTCGCCAAGAAGGGACAAGAGTTGCGGCAGGTTTACCAGGCCATCGGCGAGCGCGTGGCCGAGGCGAAGGTTCGCCATCTCGACGAAACGGGGTTTCTCAGCGTGAGCGAAGCTCATCGCGAGATCGCCGGCAAGCTGCAATGGCTGCACACGACGTCGAGCCTGGCCTTCACCTTCTATCGCGCCGACGAAAAGCGCGGCGCGATCCCTCGGGATTTGCGAGGGGGCGTCGTCGTGCACGACCACTTCCTGCCCTATCGTCGGCTCGACGCGGTCGACCACGCCTTCTGCAACGCCCATATCTTGCGCGAACTCCAGTGCCTGATCGAATTCGACAAGGAACCCTGGGCCGAACTCATGCGCGACATGCTTCGGGCGGCGAACAAAGCCGTTCATGAGGCGCGCGCGGCGGGCTCGAAGGCGCTGGCGCCCGAAGTCGTCGCGGCCTTCGTCGAACAATATTGGGCGGCGGTCCGGCTCGGCCTCGCCTTCCATCGCGAGTTGCCCGGGCTCCAGCCCAAGGCCAACGCGAGCGGGCGAACAAAGCAGCGCCCCGGCCGCAATCTGCTCGAAAGGCTGAAGACGTTCAAAACCGAAACCCTGCGCTTTCTCACCGATTTCGACGTGCCCTTCACCAACAACCTGGCCGAACAGGACCTCAGGATGATGAAGGTCAAAATGAAAATCTCCGGCAGCTTCCGAACCCTCGACGGCGCTCGAACCTTCGCGCGTCTCAGGTCGGTCGTCTCAACCGCCAGAAAACAGGGGGCCAACATCCTCAAAACCCTCGCCGCGCGACAAAACCAGCTCTTCCTCGCCATTGCCAAATAGCCGACGGCTTGGGAGTTACGGGCCTTTGCCCGGACGGGCGGGAAGCGCGGAGACGGGGGTTGAGTAAGGTGTCACCGTAACCCCGTAACCCGTAACCCCCGTAACCCCGTAACCCGGCGTCGGTCCCGTGGCGGCCGTCGCCCTCGCCGTCGGCCTGCCCGAACTCGGCGCTTGCTCGGGCAAGGCCGGCGAGCGTCATATCTGGGGCGGGCGCGCCTTCGTGCGAACCGGCCTCTATTTCGCAGCCGTCTCCGCCGCCACGTGCAACCCGCAACTGCGCGAAGATTACAAACGCCTCCGCGA
>JBEKLU010000187.1:0-7785 GCA_050010035.1 Roseiarcus sp. | reverse complement strand
CTCCCGCTCGTCGAGGCGCGAGCGCATCGCCTCAAAACGGCTCCGAATCGCTGTTTCGTCAATCATGCCACCGTGATAGACGTCCCGACCGAAACAGGGAATCCCCCGCACCGGTCCCCCCCCAGTCGCTCCACGCGCCAATCGAGTCAATTGTTTCGCGCCGTCGCCTAACGGTGTGTCCGTGAGGGTGACGATCTCGGCCGGGGTCGCGTTGCGCGAGCAGGGCCGCACCTTCGACGAACTCTATTCGGAGGCCGATCGCGCGCTCTACGCGGCGAAGGTCTCGGGCCGCAATCGAATCCACTTCCCCCCGGCGCTCGACGCGCTGCTGGGTAAAATCGCGACAAAGGCTGAAAAGCCGAAACGCGACCCGTTGGCGCGCAGCGCCTGACTCAGGCCGCGGCCGACGGCGAGCCTCACCTCGATCGCGTCCACGCCACCGACTTGCAGATCCACCCGCCGAACACGCAGCCGGCCGTGAGCAGGGTGTCGTCCGACAGCGTTATCTTGCTCGTGTAGTTCTGGCCGTCGTCGGGGTTGAACGCCAGGCCCGCCCAGACGTTGTCGCCGCTCGGCTTCATATCGAAGAACACCTGCTGGCCGACCTTGGCCGGACCCGACGGGTCGCGCAGTCAGGAGAGGCGCCCGCACACCGCCGCGCCGCAGGGGCTGAAGCGGACCTTCGCCTCGCCGTTGTCGCGCATCCATTCCCCGATGACGTCGGCCGCCAGCGCCAACTGCGACGAGGCCGCCACGGCGGCGAAGATGAGAAGAGATCGACGAAGCATGGTTTCCTCCCACAAGAGCGCGGCGCCGGCCGACGCCGGGCGGCGGCATGAAGGCCGCAAGACGCGCGCCCGGTCAAGGCGGCGGCGATCCCGTCGCGGCCAGCGCGAGCGCCGCGCTCGCCAGCCCGAGAGCGGCGGCGCGCTTCACCGTGATTTCGTCCACGCCACCGTCTTGCAGATCCATCCGCCGAACACGCAGCCCGCGGTGATCAGGCTGTTGCCCGACATCGTCATCTTTCCCGTGTAATTCTGGCCGTCTTCGGGATTGAACGCCGTTCCCGCCCAAGTGTTGTCGCCGCTCGGCTTCATATCGAAGAACACCTGCTGCCCGACTCTGGCGGGATCGTTCGCGTCCCTTACCCAGGTGACGCGTCCGCACACCGCGGCGCCGCAGGGGACGAAGCGAACCTTCCCCTTGCCGTCGTCGCGCGCCCATTCGCCGACAATATCGGCCGCGAGAACATAATGCGATGAAGCCGCCAGAGCGGCGAAAGCCAGTAGAGATTGACGAAGCATGGTTTCCTCCTCAAAGCCGCAAGAGCCGCGCGCTCGTTCCGGCGGCGCGTCGGCAGGTTCACGTCAAGACCGAAGTGTCCGACAAAGCATGAAGCCTCTCGCGATTCGCGCTGGTCGGATCGCAAGAGGCTTGTTCGATTGTGTCCGCAAGACGCGCGCCCGGTCAAGGCGTTACCCCCGCGATCCGGTTCCGATCAGGGGCGCGTCGCGACCGGCTCGCCCGAAGTCGAGGTCAGCAACGCCGGCCCGCGCGCCGGCCGCCGGGGCTCGGCCGCCACTTCCATCGCCCAGTAGACGCGGTACTGGGTGCGCGCGTCCTTCGCGAGGGCGATGCCGAAGCGCGTCGCGCGCGCTATCAAGAGGTTGGCGTCGTGCTCGGGCGATCCGCGCCAGCCGGCGAGCGCCTCCTCAGTGGAATAATAGCCGCCGCCGAGATTCTCGCCGGCCTCGCTCGTATCGACGCCGGCGCCGGCCAGGCGCGAAGCAAAACTCCCGGCGGCGTCGTGGGAGAGCGCGTTGGCCGCGACCATGGCGTCCGCCTGGCGCTGCGCCATCGCGGTCAGCGCCGGATCGAGCCGCAGCGGGCCGAGACCGCGGCTGGCGCGATAGGCGTTCAGCGTCGCCGCCGCGGCGGCCGGGTCGACATGGACGCTCGCCACCGAGCGCAGAACCCGCGCGTCGATCGGGCCCGTGCGCAGCGCCTCTTCGCCGCAGCCCGCAAGCGCCAACGCCAAGATCGCCGCCGCGGCGCCGCTAAGCCTCATGACCATCCTCCTCGCTTCGTCGGCGGGCGCCGTCCGCCTGGCCCGCCTCCGCCCAGCGCGGAGCATAGCCTGCTTCGAACGCACGCACGATCGAGGGCGGCGTCAGCACGCGAGCGAGGCCCGCGCACGGCCGGGCCTGCGGCGCGCCGTAACCGGCAAAGCTCCAGGGCAGCATCGCCTCGCCGCGCAAGGCGAAGGCGCGCCCCTCGCGCTCGATCATCGCTCCGTCGGGCAGGCGCTCGATGGGCGCGTCCCAAGCGCGCTTGGCGCGCCTGTCGAGGCGCTCGCGATGCAGGATGGCGTCCATGCTCGGCGCGCTCGGGCGCGCGCCGGCGCCGAAGGCTCGTGCAAACGCTTCGGCCTCGGCGCGCCGGCATTGAAAGCAGGGACGATGCCCGGCGGCGAGCGCGGTCGGCTCGTCCAGGAAGAACAGCCCGGTGTAACCCTCGCCCCACACCGCGCGCCGCCTGCCCTTGAAGGCGCAGAGGCACGCGATCCATTGCTTGGAGGCCCAGCGTCGGCGGCCCAACGTCCGATCGTCGCGATGGAATCGCCCGCCGCGATTGCCCATCAGAGCGCCGCGCGCCGGCGTCGCGACGAGATCGCCGTAAGGGTCGACGCGATTTTGCAGCGGCCCGGCGACGTTCATCGCGGATCGACGGGGCTCGGCAGCGGAAAGGAATCGGGCAGGGCGAGAGGATCCCCCGCCGGCGCGACGCTTTGCGCGCTCGCCGTCGCCTCGCCCGAGTCGATCCCGTAGACGTCGTCGCGAAAATTCGCCGGGCCGTCCCGGTTCGCCCACCCCGTCAGATAGACCCAGATCACCGGCGCCGGCCGCGCCAGCTTGATGTCCTCGCGCGCGCCCTCCTTCACCTTGGCCAGCAGCGCCGCCTTGTCCCAGACGCCGGACGGGCCGCCGCTCGTGCCCTGCAGCAGCCATTCGGCGTAGTCGTAGACGCCCTGGACGCGCACGCAGCCGTGGCTGAGGAAGCGGTAGTCCGCGCCGAACAGCCGCTTCGAGGGCGTGTCGTGCATGTAGACCGCGAGCTTGTTGGGCATGCCGATGCGGATCGCGCCGAGCGAATTGCCGGCGCCCGAGTCCTGGCGCAGAATGTAGTTGGCCGCGCGTTCGGTCGCCCAGTCGATCGACTTCGGGTCGACCTCGGCGCCCGACGCGTCGAGGATGCGAATTTTCTCGCGCGCGAGATAGCCGGGATTCTTCTGCATCTTCGGGATGATTTCGTTCTTGATGATCGAAGTCGGCACCGTCCACGTCGGGTTCAGATTGATCACCGAAATATGGGCGGAAATCTCCGGCGAGGGATGCTCGACGTCGCCGACGATCGCGACGTAGCGATGAACGACCCGCCCGTTCTCGACCGCCTCGACCGAGGCCGCGGGCAGATTGACGACGACATAGCGATCGCCGAACGAAAACTTGTCGCCCGCGAGCCTCTGCGCGCTGGCGGCGAGCTGCGTGGCGCGCACGCTGGCGGGGACGTTCATCGCCTTGAGCGTCGCGCCCGCGACGTGGCCCGTCTGACGCAAGCCCATCCGCGCCTGGAAGCGCTTCACCGCGGCCGTCAGATCCGGGTCCCAAGCCAGGCTGGCCAGGCTGGCGCCCGCCTCGACCGCGTCGAGATCGCCTTCGAGCGCCAGCCGCTTGCGCAACGTGGCGACGGCCGGCCCCTTGGCGCCCGGCTTCAGCGGCGCGACGTCGGTCGGCCAGCCGCCGGCGGCGGCGATTCGCGCGTAGCGCTCGGCGGCCTTGGCGGTGGCGAAGGCCGTGTCGGGCTGGAGGGTCGGCTCCGGGTCGTCGGACAGCGCGGTTTCGAGCGGCGGCGCGGGCGGCGCGGGCTTCTTTTTCGGCTTGGCCGGCGCGCCGGCGGCGACCGGAATGGGCGCGGCGGAAGCCGGCGGCGGCGCGGCGCTCACCGTCGGCGTCGGCGTCGGCGCGGGGGCCGCCAGGGCGCTCGGCGTCGCGACGGGAGCCGTCGCGGGCGCGGGCGTTTCCTGCGCCGCCGCGCCCGCGCAGCTCAGGGCCAGGCCCAGCAGGCCGCCCGCTATCCCAATCCGAAACGCCATCATCGAAGGCCCAACGCCGAACCCATCGCATGCTCGAGCGACTATCAATCACGGGATGGTTACTAAATCGCCACGGCGGCTACTTTGCGGCGTCCGCTTCTTTGGCGCCGCCGACCACGACGATATGCAGCCGCCGCGGGCCGTGCGCGCCCAGGAGCAGCGTCTGCTCGATGTCGGCCGAGCGCGACGGGCCGGTGATGAAATTGAGCGTGCGCGGCGCGGCGCCGACGCCGTATGCGGCGCGCAGTTTGGCGAAGACGCTCTCGGTATCGCCGAGAAGATCGTCGGCGAACACCACGACGATGTGGTTGTCGGGCAGAAAGTTGAGCGTCGTCGGATTGTCCGGGCCGGAGACGAGCGCCAGGGTTCCCGTTTCCGCCACCGCCGCGAAGGCGGCGCTCACCGCGTTGAGATCGTGCCCGTCCGAGGGACCGCGCGAAAGTTCGAGCGCGGTCGCGCCCCAGGGCATCGCGGTCAGGCGCGCGTCCTCGCCCATGCGCAACGTCGCGGCGAGATTGTTTTCGCGCAAGTACCGCGCGACCTCCGCGGGAACGTCGGCGGCGTCGGCGACCTCGGCGAGGCTCGCCTGCGCGCGCGCCGCTTCGTCCTTGAACGTCGCCGCGCGCCGCCGCGCGTCACCTTGTCCACGCTCGGGGATGACCCCCGCCGGGGCCTGCGCAAGGCGCGCCTCCACCGCCGCCCGGCGCGGCGCCTCGTTGCCCGCCACATGCAACGAGCGGCGGACCGCTCCGAGAATTTCGTCGCGCGCGCTCATTGCACGCTCCCGCTTCTGGCCCGCCAACGGCTTTGAAAGGTCGCGCCCTGCGGGGCCGTCAGGTCGCGGTATCGCGTCCAGCCGCCGACCAACGGCAGCCACGAGAAGCGCCCGCGCGCGCGGCCGATAAGATGCATCGCGCGCATCATGAGATCGGTCGAAAGGCGGTAGAGCGCCGGGCGCTTGGCGAAGAACGCCCAGACGCCGAGGCCGGAGCGCACCGCGACGGGCGAGAGATGACGCTCGAACTCGCGCTCGCGCCAGTGGCGCATCATCTTGGGCAGCGGAATGCGCATCGGGCAGACTTCTTCGCAGCGCCCGCAGAAGGTCGAGGCGTTGGGCAACTGGCCGCCCTCGGCGACGCCGATCAGCGAAGGCGTCAGCACCGCGCCCATCGGGCCGGGATAGACCCAGCCGTAGGCGTGGCCGCCGATCGCGTGATAGACGGGGCAATGGTTCATGCAGGCGCCGCAGCGGATGCAGCGCAGCATGTCCTCAAACTCGCTCCCCAGCATCGCCGAACGGCCGTTGTCGAGCAGCACGACGTGATATTCCTCGGGGCCGTCGACGTCGCCCGGCCGGCGCGGGCCGGTCGACAGCGTCGTATAGACCGACATATCCTGGCCGGTCGCCGAGCGCGCCAGCACGCGCAGCAATTGCGCGGCGTCGGCGAGCGTCGGCACGATCTTCTCCAGCGAGGCGACGACGACGTGAACCCTGGGGAGGATTTGCGTCAGATCGCCGTTGCCCTCGTTGGTGACGATGATCGAGCTTCCGGTCTCGGCGACGAGAAAATTCGCGCCGGTGATGCCGACGTCGGCGGAAAGGAACTTGTCGCGCAGGATGGCGCGCGCCTCGCCGAGCAATTGCTCGGGCTGGGAAAGGTCGCGCGTCGCCGGCAGATCGCGATGGACGCGGCGAAAGTCGGCCTCGACGTCGTCGCGGCTGACGTGGATCGCCGGCGCGATGATGTGCGAGGGCGTCTCGCCGCGCAGTTGGATGATGTATTCGCCGAGATCCGTCTCGATCGCCGCGATTCCCGCCGCTTCGAGAGCGGCGTTGAGGCCGATCTCCTCGGAGATCATCGACTTGCCCTTGGTCACCGCCTTGGCGCCGCGCTCCCTGCACAGGCCGAGGACGATCGCGTTCGCCTCCGCGGCGTCGCGCGCGTAATGTACGTGGCCGCCCGATTCGCTCACCTTGCGCTCGTAGGCCTCGAGATAGAGGTCGAGATGGGCGAGCGTGTGGTCCTTGATCGCGCGCGCGCTGTCGCGCAACGCGTCGAATTCGGGCAGCCGCTCCACCGCGCTCGCGCGCCTGGCGACAAAATTGTCGGAGTGGCGCAGCGCGCGCTGCAGGCGCTCGTCGTGCAGCGCCTCGTGGACGTTGGCCTTGAAGCGCGGCGTCGAAACGGCGACGGTCATGGCTTGGCTCCCTTGGCGCCTTCGCCGATCGGCGGATCGTCGGTCAGTCCCGCGAGCACCTCGGCGACGTGGCGAACCTTCACGGCGCGGCCCTCGCGCTGCATTTTTCCGGCGATGTTCATCAGGCAGCCCAGATCGCCCGCCAGCAGCGTGTCGGCGCCGCTCGCCGCGACGGCGGCGCTCTTCTGGCTGACGATGGCGTCGGACAGTTCGCCGTACTTGACCGCGAACGCGCCGCCGAAGCCGCAGCAGACCTCCGCGTCCTTCATCTCGACCAGACGCAACCCTTCGACGCTCGCCAGCAGCTTGCGCGGTTGGCTCTTGACGCCCATCTCGCGCAGGCCGGAGCACGAATCGTGATAGGCGACGGCGCCCTCGTAGCGCGCGGAGACCTTTTCGACGCCGAGCCGATCGACGAGGAAGCTCACCAGCTCGTGGCATTTGGCGGCAAAGGCGTTGGCCTTGACCGCCATGTCCGGCTCGTCGGCGAAGAGCTCGGGATAGTGCGCGGCGAGCATCCCGGCGCAGGAGCCGCTGGGCGCGACGACATAATCGCAGCCCTCGAACGCCGTGATCGTCTGGCGCGCGATCGCCTTGGCCGTGGCGCGGTCGCCCGAATTGTAGGCGGGCTGGCCGCAGCAGGTCTGCGAGGGCACGACGACCTTGCAGCCGGCCTGCTCCAGGAGCTTGACCGCGGCGAAGCCGACGCTCGGCCGCATGAGGTCGACGAGGCAGGTGACGAACAGCCCGACGCGGGTCGGCGGCTTCACGGCGTCATTCACAGGCTCTTCCCTCGCTGTTTTCCGCTCCGGCGGCGCCGAGGCGCCGGCTTTCACGCCCGCCCTTGTCGCTCGCGACGCGCCACCGTAAGCTGGCGCCATGATCCCGGATATCGCCACACGTGTCTACAATCACACCTTTCGCATCGATCCGATCGTGCGCACCCTGCTCGATACGGACTTTTACAAGCTTTTGATGCTGCAAATGATCTGGAAGCTGCACGGCGAGCGCCAGGTCGCCTTTCAGCTCATCAACCGCACGAGCGAGGTGCGCCTGGCCGACATCGTCGACGAGCGCGAACTCGTCGACCAGCTCGATCACGCGCGCTCCCTGCGCCTGGCCAAGAACGAGCTGATCTGGCTCGCCGGCAACACGTTCTACGGCACCAAGCAGATCTTCGAGCCCGCCTTCATGGAATGGCTCAGCGAATTCCGCCTGCCGGAATACGAGCTGACGCGCCGCGACGGCCAGTACGAGCTGCGCTTCGCCGGCGCGTGGACCGGCACGACGATGTGGGAGATTCCGGCGCTGGCGATCATCAACGAATTGCGCGCGCGCGCCGCGATGCGCGCGATGAGCCGTTTCGATCTCGACGTGCTCTACGCCCGCGCCAAGGCCAAGCTGTGGAGCAAGGTGGAGCGCTTGCGCGTCCT
>JBEKLU010000186.1:0-7817 GCA_050010035.1 Roseiarcus sp. | reverse complement strand
CCAGCCTGTGGAAATGTGGACAACGCAAACGCGTTGCCCACAGTCCCACAGGAGAACAAAAGCAGAAGAAGCGGACATTTGATGTGCTACCAAAACCGGCCAAGTTAATTAGCTATCGACAGTTTCGCGTCGCGCGCCGTCCTCTTGCCCGAGCCGCCCCTTGAACGATGCCGCCCAATTCTTCCGCGCCGCCGTCGCCGCGCCGCACATCCTGGCCGCCGAGGCGGGGCGCGACGTTCTCGCGCAGGGCGCCAACGCGATCGACGCGATGGTCGCCATGGCCGCCGCGATCGCCGTCGTCTATCCCCACATGAACGCGCTCGGCGGCGACGGCTTCTGGCTCATTCGCGAGCGCGGCGGGCGCGTGCGCGCGATCGAAGCCTGCGGCTACGCCGGCGAGCGCGCCACGATCGCCAACTACCGCGCCCAGGAGTTCGCGGCCATTCCGCCGCGCGGAGCGATGGCGGCGCTGACGGTTCCCGGCGCGATCGGCGGCTGGATGGCGGCGCTCGACCTTTCGAAGGCGCTCGGCGGCCGCCTGCCGTTGAACCTGCTGCTCGAGCGCGCCGAGCGGCATGCGCGCGCCGGTTATCCCGTCTCGGCCTCGGAGGCGCGTTTCGACCCGACGAGCGATCCCGCGCTGATCGCCGCGCCGGGCTTCGCCGAAAGCTTCCTGATCGACGGCAAGCCGGCCAAAGCCGGCGCGATGCGCAAGACGCCGCGCCTCGCGGACACGCTCGCCCAGCTCGCGCATGTGGGGCTCGCCGATTTCTATCGCGGCGACGTGGCGCGCGAAATCGCGGCCGACCTCGAGCGCATCGGCGCGCCGGTGACGCGCGCGGACCTCAAGAAGTATCAGGCGGCGTGGCGCGAGCCGCTCGTCCTGCGCCTCGCCGACGCGACGCTCTACAACACGCCGGCGCCGACGCAGGGCCTCGCCTCGCTGATCCTGCTGGGACTTTACGAGCGGCTCGACGTGCGCGGCCTCGACGGCTTCGCCCATGCCCATGCGCTGATCGAATGCGCCAAGCGCGCGATGGCGATCCGCGACGAAGCCTGCGTCGATTACGCCCACGCGACGCACGATTTCGCCGCGCTGCTTTCGGCGCAGAACCTCGACCGCGAAGCCGCGCGCATCGACAAGGCCCGCGCCGCCCCCTGGCCTTTGCCTCAGGAGAGGGGCGACACCGTCTGGATGGGCGCCATCGACGGCGAGGGGCTCGCGGTCTCCTACATCCAGTCGGTCTATTGGGAGTTCGGCTCGGGCTGCGTGCTGACGCGAACCGGCGTCGCGATGCAGAACCGCGGCCTCGCCTTCTCGCTCGATGAGAACGCGCGCAACCCGCTGACGCCGGGACGGCGGCCCTTCCACACGCTCAACCCACCGCTCGCCGTCTTCGACGACGGCCGGGTTCTCTCCTACGGCTCGATGGGCGGCGACGGTCAGCCGCAATTCCAGGCGCAGGTTTTCACCCGCATCGCCGCCGGCCAGTCCCTCGCGCAAGCGTTGAGCGCGCCGCGCCACCTTTTCGGCCGCGCCTGGGGCGCGGCAAGGGCGAGCGTCAAGCTCGAACAGGGCTATGACGACGCGGTCGCCTCCGCGCTCGCCAAGGCCGGCCACGACGTCGATTGGCGCGGCGAAGCGCAGCGCGATTCGTTCGGGCACGCCGGGGCGCTGCTGCGCGATCCCAAGGGGCGCGTCGCCGCCGCGCACGATCCGCGCTCGGACGGCGGCGCGGCGGGCTTGTGAGAATTGCGGCTGGTCGGCCCTCGATGACGGAATTGCGACGCATTGCGCGCCGCAGCGCTATTGACGGCGGGCGCGCGGCTTGCTTTTAAGCGCCGCGCAAGACGCACGGCGTCCCCCGCCCGCCCACTTGGAGACTCGACGCCATGTCGCATTGGCCCCGCCACGCGCGCATCGACGGACCCGTCGTGATGATCGGCTTCGGCTCGATCGGCAAGGGAACCTTGCCGCTGATCGAGCGCCATTTCGACTACGACAAGGATCGCTTCCTCGTCATCGATCCCGACGGCACGGATCGCATGCTGCTCGACGAGCGCGGCATCGAGTTCCTGCATATGGCGATCACCCGCGACAACTACCGCGACGTGCTCGGCAGGCACCTGACCGCCGGGACGGGCCAGGGTTTCTGCGTCAATCTGTCGGTCGACACCTCCTCGCTCGACATCATGCGCTTCTGCCGCGAGATCGGCGCGCTCTACATCGACACCGTCGTCGAGCCTTGGCCCGGCTTCTATTACGACAAGACGCGCGGAAACGAGTCGCGCACGAACTACGCTTTGCGCGAGACGGTGCTCGCCGAGCGGCGCGCCCGTCCCGGCGGCTCGACCGCGGTTTCCTGCTGCGGCGCCAATCCCGGCATGGTCTCCTGGTTCGTCAAGCAGGCGCTGGTCAACCTAGCCGCCGATCTCGGCGACAAGGCGGACGAGCCGAAGACGCGCGAGGACTGGGGCCGCCTCGCCCAGCGTCTCGGCGTCAAGGGCGTGCACATCGCCGAGCGCGACACGCAGCGCGCCAAGAGCCCGAAACCGCGTGGCGTCTTCGTCAACACCTGGTCGATCGAAGGCTTTCTCTCCGAGGGCATGCAGCCGGCCGAACTCGGCTGGGGCACGCACGAGAAATGGGCGCCCGCCAACGCCGGTTTCCAGAAGACGGGCTGCGGCGCGGCGATCTACCTCGAGCAGCCCGGCGCCGACACCCGCGTGCGCTCATGGACGCCGACCGCGCTCGGCCAGTTCGGCTTCCTCGTCACCCACAACGAGTCGATCTCGATCGCCGACTATTACACCCTGCGCGACGACAAGGGCGCGGCGGTCTATCGCCCGACCTGCCACTACGCCTATCACCCCTGCGACGACGCGGTGCTGAGCCTGCACGAATTGTTCGGCCGCGCCGGCGAGGCGCAGAAGGAGCACCACATCCTCGGCGAGGCCGAAATCCTCGACGGGATCGACGAACTCGGCGTGCTCGTCTACGGCCACGCGCGCAACGCCTATTGGTACGGCTCGCAACTGTCGGTCGAGGAGACGCGCGCCATCGCGCCCTATCAGAACGCCACCGGCATGCAGGTGACCTCCGCCGTGCTCGCTGGCATGGTGTGGGCGCTGGAGAACCCGAACGCCGGCATCGTCGAGGCGGACGAGATGGACTTCCGCCGCTGCCTCGAAGTGCAGACGCCCTACCTCGGTCCGGTGATCGGCGCCTACACCGAGTGGACGCCGCTGACCGGCCGCCCGGGGCTCTTCCCCGAGGACATCGACGCGAGCGACCCCTGGCAGTTCAGGAACGTGCTGGTGCGCTGAGGGGCGAAGGCGCCGTTCCAGGGCTCGATAGAGCGATATCAAACGTTTGCGTGACGATTTTCCGCCGCGCCGTCGACACGACGGCGAGCGGTCGTTCGCCCGCCGCTGACGCAGCCCGTTGGGTGAAATTGGGGATCGAGCGACGTGCCGCAACAACGCGGCGACACGTCACGACAAGCCGATCCGTGTCCCGCCATAGGGAATATCAACGACTTGGGCGCCGTTTTCTGTCCCGTTTGCGATCGCGCGGCAAAGAGGGAACTGAGGGCGCGGCGCCGGTATTCCGTCGCCTGAAGATCGCCCTCCGTCATCTCCGTATGCGCGACGACCATCGCGTCGCCGAGCCGGGGGATCTGCAATTGAACGAAGCCGGCGCGCGGATCGACCTCGCGCTTGGCGAGCACGTCGGCGACGGTCCGGCGCACGCGGCGGATGGCGATCTTTTCAACATGTTCTATATGTGCAACAGAGACACCCGCCGTCCGCCGCTCCAGGTTGCGCGGCTTGCGCTCCGCCGTCGCGCGCCGCGCCTCGATGCGCAGGGCCCTTTCCGGTGCGGGGGGCGGCCCGGCGGCGGAGAAACTCTTCGGGGTCTGGGCCATGGGCGGGACACGCGAGCAGGCGGATCGAAGCCAAAAGACTAGCACAGATTTTGTTTTTCAGAAAGCGATATGTATATGTCTTTGAAATGCCGAACGACTCGGGTGCCGTTCCGGATCGAGAGCCGCGAGGCTGCCGCAGCCAGCCGAGGAGCGGCGAAGCCGCATAGCAGCCGTAATTCGTAATTCCCTACCCTTGCAACGCCTTTGCGATGGCGACTTTGAGATCGGGACCGGTCCGTTTAAAGCCGAGAAGGCGCGTAACCGCCATCGCCATCTCGTCGTCCGACAAACTGCCGTTCTCTCGTGTGGCGATCCCCGCGGCGGCGCGAATTTCACGCGGCGAGAGCATATCGGCCCGTTGCAGGCTAATAGGCGCCGAACTCCGGTCGCGCACTGGCGGGTCGGCCAGTTGGCCTGGCGTCATCCAGAAGGCGTCTTCTTCAACCAGGGCAATGGATCTCTTGAGCGCCTGCAATGATTTCAACGATGCCGCACTAATCAGCGATCCTGTCCGAGATTTTCCGAACAGCGACGTCACCCGGCGAGCAACCTCGTCCTGATGAATGGGACCTTCAGTTGCGACGATAGCCCTTGTCACCAGGGCCATTTGGGCGACAGGCGTCAGATGCGGTTCGGCGCCCGGTGGCACGGGGTATTCGGCCAGTTGGTAGGGCGGATTCTTCGGGCCGGGCGTGGACGGGTTCGGCGTCGGAAAATCCGGTCGTGGGATCGAAACGGATGCTGTGACGGGGGCAGCTTCCTTCGGTCCCTTCACGGGAGCTGCCGCTTTCGCTTCCTCAATCGCGGCTTTCAGCTTCTCGATCGCTTCGCCGCGCCGGTAAAACCAGTCCGTCGACCAGATCCGATGGAAGCGCCAGCCCATGTTTTCGAGAACCTCCTGGCGCAGCCGGTCCCGTTCGCGCGCCCACAAGGCTCGATGATAGGTTGCCCCATCGCATTCGACAGCGAGCATGTAGCGGCCAGACTGGCTGGGGTGGCGAACCGCCAGGTCGATCTTGAAACCAGCCGAGCCGACTTGCTTGTCGACCTTGTAGCCCAGTCCCTCCATGACGGCGGCGACCGCTTCCTCGAACGGCGAATCCGCGTCTTGCGAGGTCGAAATTTGTTCCTCGATCACGCCAGTTTCGGCATATTTCAGGAAGCGCTTGAGGATACGCGCCCCCTCGCCCTTCGCGCGGTCGGGATCGATATCGCCGGACGCAAAGGAGCAGAAAATCTCACACCGGCTTCGTGCGCGAGTGAAAAGAACATTGAGCCGTCGCTCGCCGCCTTCCGCCGAGACAGGCCCGAACCCCATGCTGTCAAGACGTGCGCCGGCAACTCGCGGCCCATAGCCGACGGACACGAAGATGACATCGCGCTCGTCGCCTTGAACGTTTTCGAGGTTCTTGACGAAGACGTCCTCGCCCTTGCCTTCACGCAAGAAGGCGTCCAGCGCGTCATCGGTCCGGCGCATCATGTCGAGTAGATCGCCGATTGCGTCGCGCTGCACGGTCGAGAACGTGGCGACGCCGAGCGACAAGTTTGGGCTAGCCCGGGCATGCTCGGCAACGGCTTTGGCGACCGCCTCCGCCTCGACCGTATTGATGCGCTTGCCGCCACGGTCGTAGGCTCCGGCGACGCGACGCAGGATCAAACCCTCCTTCGCGCGATCAGACGACGGCGCGGGCGGCATAATCAGGCGTCTATAAAATTCAGCGTTCGACACTTCGATCAACGAGGGATGGCGCGAACGGTAATGCCAGCGCAGCATCGCGCTGTTGAGGCCGCGCGCTTCACAGAGCGCCAGAATGCTTTCAAGCTCTGTCGCCTTGGCCGCGCCTGCAAGTGCGGACTCCATTGCCTCGTCAATGTCTTCATGCTCCTCCTCGTCAGCCACGACGCGATCGAAGAAGGAGGTCGGCGGCAGTTGCTTATTGTCGCCAACGACGACGATCTGTTTGACGCGCGCGATGAGGCCGAGTGCGTCTTCCGGCCGCACCTGGCTCGCCTCGTCGATGATAAGCAGATCGAATTCGACCGATCCAGGCGGAACGAACTGCGCCACGGAGATCGGGCTCATCAAGAGGACCGGCTTGATCCGTTGCAATGTCTCGCCGGCGGCCTTGAAAAGCTTGCGGATTGGCATGTGACCGCGCTTGCGTTTGGTCTCCGAGCGGATTGTGTTCATCGCACCGTAATTGCCGCGAGGCATCTTGGCGGCATGGCGGCAGCGAACGATCTCAACGGTCGTCTGGCGGCGCTTGGCTTCCAACGACCGGAATTCGGCGGCGAGGGCGTCGTGCTGGGGCCCGTAGAATTCCTGCAATGCCGGTGCGGCCGCGACCGCTTTCTTCCAGACCGCTTCGGCATAGGTGCAGTCGAGGACAGCTTTCGCTTTATCCGCCGGAACCGAACCGACTGCCAAGGCGTCGGCGAGCGCCGTTGCCGAAGCCGCGCGCAGGCGTGCGTCGGTCGCCGAAAGACGTCGCCACTCGTCGAAGCGTTCTTGCGATTCGCGCCAAAGGTGCGCCTTCGCGGCAACGCTTCGCAGCGGAATCCGTTCCCACCCCGCCACCCGGAACGCCTTGACGACGTCAACCTTGAGGATCGGCAACACGTCGTCGACCGCACGGACCATCGCCTCTATCGAACGCGAGATTTCCGCTATGTAATCGACAGCGAAGCCGCGCCGGACGATCTCGATGGCGCTGTCGATGCGCGGGCGCGCGTCGTGAGTCGCCAGCGCTTGGACGGCCGAAGCAGCCGCATGCAGCGTCGCAAAATCGGTCCCTTCACCGCGCCAATAAAGGGGAATCATGGCGGCCATTGCGGCATCGTCCGCCTTCAAGTCATCGCGCACTTTTTCAACCGCGACGAGCCGATCGACCAGCTCGATGCGATCCCTTGCTTTCTTTGGCAGCGGATTCCTGATGAGCGTAGCCAGGATGTTCGAACTCTGACGATAATCGCTCCAGATCCTGCCGAAGAATGAAAGGCCTGACGCCAGGGAAGTTCGTAAAGGCGCGGCGGGCGTGTCCCAGGCGGCGTCGACGAAATTTTCGGCGGCGGTGGCCTTGAGGTCGCTCCAGGCCATCCCGGCACGGGCGGCTTCGAGAATGCGCGACGAACTCTGGTCCGCCACATTCGCGACGACTTCAGCGCTCTCCGAGGGCAGCGTCTCGATAATTTGCAAGATGGATATGATCGTCGAGCAAAAATCGAACGAGGCCTCCCCTCCGACGCCCAAATAATCGGCGATATTCTCCACGGGTTCGACGAGCGCAACGGCCGCATCTGCAAGCGCCGTCAGCGGAGCCGAGAGGCGCGCCAGCTCCGCCGGCTGCAAAAGCGTCGCCGCGACGCCGTAATAGGGGTGCTGAAAACAGGGGCCAGCGGCGGCAGTGACCTCAACGAGACGCGTAGCGCCGTCGACGACGAGGGCATGGTCTCCCTTTGTCCACGTGGCGGCCTCGGCCAGAAGGGCCGGATGACTGGCAATTCCGGCCCCTGCGGCCGAAATAAGCCGAGACAGCGCCTGGAACGGCGTCGTTCCCGTCTCGCCTACCGGCGCATGCATGCGCTCGTCCACCGCGTTGAGTGTCGCGCGAAGCTCCGTCAGACGCGCGATTTCAGCCTGCCCGTCGGGCTCGACAGCGTGATGCTCCAGCGTCGCCTCCACCTCCGCCAGAACCTGCTTTTTGTTGGCGCTGCGGCTATGGAGTTCGAGACAAATCGGGCCGAGGCCGACACGGCGCAAACGCGCATGCACGACGTCGAGCGCGGCCATCTTCTCGGCGACGAACAGAACGGATTTTCCGTCATGCGCCGCGCTGGCGATGATATTGGTGATCGTCTGTGACTTGCCGGTGCCAGGCGGCCCCTGCA
>JBEKLU010000185.1:0-8090 GCA_050010035.1 Roseiarcus sp. | reverse complement strand
CGCCTTCGAGAAGAAGCACGGCGCCAAGCTCGGCTTCATGGGATTCTTCGTCAAGGCCTGCGTGCAGGCGCTGAAGGAAATCCCGGCCGTCAACGCCGAGATCGACGGCGCCGATCTCGTCTACAAGAACTACTATCACCTCGGCATCGCGGTCGGCACCGACAAGGGGCTGGTCGTTCCCGTGGTGCGCGACGCCGACCGGCTGTCGGTCGCCGAAATCGAAAAGTCGATCGCCGATTTGGGCAAGCGCGCGCGAGAGGGCGCCCTGAAGATCGAGGAGATGCTGGGCGGCACCTTCACCATCACCAACGGCGGCGTCTACGGCTCGCTGATGTCGACGCCGATTCTCAACGCGCCGCAGTCCGGCATCCTCGGCATGCACAAGATCCAGGACCGCCCGGTGGTCGTGGCGGGAAAGATCGAAATCCGCCCGATGATGTATCTGGCGCTGAGCTACGACCACCGCGTCGTCGACGGCAAGGAGGCGGTGACCTTCCTGGTGCGGGTCAAGGAATCGCTCGAAGACCCGGCAAGGATGGTGCTGGATCTGTGAGGTGAACATTGTTAATGTTTGTATTTTCTTCTACCTTTGGTTGACTGAAGATGCCGACGATTGCGGTTGTCTTTGGCGTTCGGATCATGATCTATCCCAAGGACCACTTGCCGTCGCATCTGCACGCCAAATTTGCCGAGCATGAGGCTATGATATCGATTGTGACCGGGGACGTATTGGAGGGAGCGCTTCCGCGAGCGAAGTTGAGCGCTGTTCAAGAATGGTTGGCACGGCGCCGCGGGCAGGTGGCCTATGTTTGGCGGGAGATTCGCGATCTGCGCTATCAGGGAGGTATGATCGACGAATGAAATATCGAATCAAAAGCGTCGAAGTCGCGCGCTATCCGGTTCTGCGCATCATGTTTGATGATGGGCTTTCCGGCGAATACGACCTGACAGAACTGATTGCAAATGGGCCTGCCTTCGCTCGACTGAAAGATAAAGCCTATTTCAATACCGTCGCAGTCGGCGAGCATGGCCACACTTTCGGATGGAATCTCAATGATCTTGGCAACGAGATCGACTTCTGTCCCGACGCGACGCGCATTCTAATCGAAACGCGAAAGGTCGAGGAATTGGCGGAGCGTTACCGGTCAGATCGCAGCGCCGCGGAGTAAACTTCGGTGTGGCAGCACCGGCTCGGGGGAGTTTCCGCCGTGCCGCCGAGATTTGCGCATGACGCCGCGTCTGTTCAGGGAGACAACATGGCGGCGAAAAGGTGGAGCCGATCGCATGAGGAAGTTATCCTGCATCGTAAATGCGCAGCCTGTCATCCATGGCGTTCTAAAGGTCGCGTTCGACGACGGCTACGTCGGCGTCAGACCGCTGATCGCTAAGGGGAAGGTCTTTTCCTGGCTCAGCGCGCCGTCGCACTTCGCCGCTGTCAAGGTCGACGAATTCGGGCATTCCGTGTCGTGGCTGGACGATGAAGGCTACGTGATTGATCTCAGCGCCGATTCCTTGCGCCACGACGCGGAGCGTCGGGCGGAAATTCATCGGTTGATGGTGAGCTGAGCGTTGCCACTCAACGAATGCAGGACATGTCGGCTGACGCATTGCTAAACCTTTGCTGTTACCCAGAGGCGTCGCAACCTAGGGCGCGTCACGATATTTTGTGGAAAGTGTAGCCATGTCAGGCGGTCTTTTTCTCATCGATAAGGATAACGTCCCAAAACGGATGGAGCCGCGCGCGTTCGAGTCCGAGGACGCGTTTCAAGCGCTCCTCGCGAAATTTCCAGAACTCCTTACGGACGCCGACTTTGGCGAAGGGTCGCCCAGGAGATGGCTGCTGATTGCGCGCGAGGCGATGGTTCCCGACAAGTCCGATGGTTCGGGTCGATGGAGCCTTGATCACTTGTTTCTCGATCAAGATGGCGTGCCGACGCTCGTGGAGATCAAGCGCGCGACCGACACGCGCGCACGGCGCGAGGTCGTCGCCCAAATGCTCGACTATGCCGCGAACGCCGTAAACTACTGGAAGGCGGAACGCATCGCGGAATGGCTCGATAAACGCTGCCAGGATGAGCGTTTGGGCTCATCGGCCGACATATTGCGTACCGCGCTTGGCGTCGATGGGGCGAACGTCGAGGCTTTTTGGCGCAATGTCCGCGCGAATTTGGGAAGTCGTAGAATAAGGATGATTTTCGTCGCCGATCGTATCGATGTCGAGCTTGAGACGATTGTCTCGTTCTTGAACGAGCAAATGAAGGACGCGACTGTTGTGGCGTTGGAACTTGCCCAGTTCACCAACGGGGCCGAAAGGATTGTTGCACCGCGTCTCATCGGTTTGACGCCGCAATCGATCGCTCAGAAGAGCATCACCGGCTCAATTCCTGAATCTGTCGACGATTGGCTTGATTCGGTTGGAGAGCGCTCCGCAGTTCCCACGTTACGGCGTTTCATCGATCTCATGACCGCACTCGGCGCAGAGGCTAGGCCGACGCGCGGTTCCATCGCCTTCGATGTCGGCATCGGCGACCGAAGCATCGCACCGGTCTATTTGAGGGCGAATGGGAGAATCGCGTTACCTCTGGGCAGTCTTATGAGATCGCCATCGTTCCAAAGCGAATCGGCTCGGAAGCAGCTCACCGATGATTTGCGTAACGCCGGTTTCGTCTTGTCGACGCCCACGCTGGACGGTGAGCCCAGCTTCAGTGCACCACCAATGGAACGCAATGAAAGATGGGACGCGCTACGCGACCTGTTCGCCGACCTCGTCCGCCAACTCGCGCAGCCTGCACCAACTATGCAAGCTTGAGCGGTTGTCGTAAAGCACAGGAACCTCAATATCATGTACGATCTCATCGTCATCGGCGCCGGCCCCGGCGGCTACGTCTGCGCGATCCGCGCGGCGCAATTGGGCATGAATGTCGCCGTCGTCGAGAAGCGCAAGACGCTCGGGGGCACGTGCCTCAACGTCGGCTGCATCCCCTCCAAGGCGCTGCTCTACGCCTCGGAAATGTTCGAGGAGGCCGGGCACGGCCTTGGGCCGCTCGGCGTCGTCGTGGGCGCGCCCAAGCTCGACCTCGCCGCGATGATGAAGCACAAGGACGAGACCGTCGCATCGAACGTCGCCGGCGTGGCGTTCCTGTTCAAGAAGAACAAGATCGACTGGGTCGTCGGGGAAGGGCGCATCGCCGCGCCCGGCAAGGTCGTGGTCAAGGACGCCGACGGCAAAGAACAGACGCTCGAAGCCAAGGCCCTCGTCATCGCCACCGGCTCCGACGTCGCGCGCCTGCCCGGCGTCGAGATCGACGAGAAAATCGTCGTCTCCTCGACCGGCGCGCTGGCGCTCGCCAAGCCGCCGAAGAAGCTCATCGTCGTCGGCGCCGGCGTCATCGGCCTGGAGCTCGGCTCGGTGTGGCGCCGGCTGGGCGCCGAGGTGACGGTGGTCGAGTTCCTCGACCGCATCCTTCCCGGCATGGACGGCGAGGTCGGCAAGCAGTTCCAGCGCATGCTGGAGCGGCAGGGCTTCAAGTTCCATCTCGCCCACAAGGTGACGCACGTCGACAAGGCCGGGACGAGCGCCAAGGCGACCATCGAGCCCGTCGCCGGCGGGGCGCCGATCACGCTCGAAGCCGACGTCGTGCTGGTGTCGATCGGCCGGCGCCCCTACACCGAGGGTCTCGGGCTCGAGGCGCTCGGCGTCGCCATGGAGCGCGGCCAAGTCGTCATCGACGCGCATTTTTCCACCAACGTGCCGGGCGTCTACGCCATCGGCGACGTCGTGCGCGGGCCGATGCTCGCCCATAAGGCCGAGGACGAGGGCGTCGCGCTCGCCGAAATCCTGGCCGGGCAGGCGGGCCACGTGAACTACGACGTCATTCCCGGCGTCGTCTACGCCAGCCCCGAAATCGCCAGCGTCGGCAAAACCGAGGAAGAGCTGAAGGCGGCGGGGATCGCTTATGCGGTCGGCAAGTTCCCCTTCACCGCCAACGGCCGCGCCCGCGCGATGCGCCGCACCGACGGCTTCGTCAAGGTCCTCGCCGACGCGGCGTCCGACCGCGTGCTCGGCGTCCACATCGTCGGCTTCGGCGCCGGCGAAATGATCCACGAGGCGGCGGTGCTGATGGAATTCGGCGGCTCCGCCGAGGACCTCGCGCGCACCTGCCACGCCCATCCCACCATGTCGGAGGCGGTGAAGGAGGCTGCGCTGGCGGTGGCCAAGCGGGCGATTCACGTGTGATGGGCAACTGCCGAAAGCAATGACCCTCATGGCCGGGCTCGTCCCTGCCATCCACGTGGTGGCAAAGCGCCGCGCTGCCGTCCGGAACTGGCGATAAATGCGGGCCCCTTCAACCGCGCAGCGGCCTGATTGCGTGGATGGTCGGGACAAGCCCGGCCATGACGGCGGTCAATATTTCCGCCTTTCGCTATTACTCCTCCATCTCGCCCATATGCTTCTGCGCATAAAGTTCGGCGCCGAGCTGCTTGATCAGTTCGAGCTGCGTCTCGAGGAAATCGATGTGGTGCTCCTCGTCCTGCGTCAGTTGCTCGAAGAGATTCTTGGAGACGCGATCGTTGACCGACGCGCAATGTTGCGCGGCTTCGAGATAGAGCGTGCGCGCGTCGACCTCCGCGGCGAGATCGCATTCGAGGATTTGCTTGACGTTCGATCCGATGCGCAGCGGGTCATGCAAATGCATGTTCGGCATGCCCTCCAAGAATAGGATGCGCGCCACCAGAATATCGGCATGGCGCATTTCCTCGATCGATTCCTTGCGCCATGTCTTGGCGAGATCCTTGTAGCCCCAATTGTCGAGGATTCGGTAGTGCAGCCAGTACTGGTTGACGGCGGTGAGTTCGTGGCTGAGCGCCTTGTTCAAATATTCGATGACTTTATGGTCGCCGCGCATGTTCGTTCTCCGCTCTCTCGTCGGGCGGTGGAGTCCGCTCCGCCGTGCGGCCGCTGGGCGGGCCGCGCCCCGACGCCGCTTCGGCCTTGGCGGGGGGCGATTTCATCGCTCGAATGAATATGTTAACACAGCCGCGTCGCTTGGGCGAGCCGCCGGCGGGACCGCGGTTTTCGCCGCTCCCTCGTCGAATCGCAGGCTGTCATATTCGCGTGCGGTTGCGTCGCGATAGTCTGCAAAGGTCGACGTGAGCCCGGGTTCGTCGCAAGGGAGTTCGCCACGATGA
Organism: Roseiarcus sp.; assembly: GCA_050010035.1. Taxonomy (GTDB): domain Bacteria; phylum Pseudomonadota; class Alphaproteobacteria; order Rhizobiales; family Beijerinckiaceae; genus Roseiarcus. Next base: position 2,900 of record JBEKLU010000185.1, on the reverse strand, counting down.
GGCTCGCCGCCGCGCGCTTCGCGCCGTTCGCCGTCGCCTTCGCCCTGTTCGCCGCCGCGCCCGCCCGCGCCGCCCGCATGGCGCTGTGGACCATCGTGCACGAGCAATGCGTGCCGCACTTTCGCGCCGGCGAGGGGCCGAGACCCTGCGAGAGCGTCGACCTCTCGCAGGGCGAGGACAAGGGCGTCGCGCTGCTCAAGGATCTTCGCGGCGTCGCGCAATATCTCGCCATCCCGACGCGCCGGGTCAGCGGAATCGAGGACCCGCTCGTCCTCGCGCCCGACGCGCCCGACGTCTTCGCTTTCGCCTGGGCGGGGCGGCGCGCGCTCGAGGCGCGGCTGGGCCGCGCCCTGCCGCGCGAGGCGATCGGCGTCTCCGTCAATTCGCAATTCGTGCGCAGTCAGGATCAATTGCACCTGCACGTCGACTGCATGGACAGGGACGTCATGGCGGCGCTGGCGAGCTACCAGGACGCCCTCGACCAGCAATGGCGCGTCATGAGGGCGCCGTTGAAGGGCCGGCGCTACTGGGCGCGCCGGCTCGACTCGGCCGATCTAACCGACGCGGCTCCGTTCCGGCTGCTCGCCGACGGCCTGGAGGGCGCGAGGGATCACATGGGCCTAGAGACGCTGATCGCGGTCGGCGCTTCCTTCGCGGGCAAGCCCGGATTCGTTCTGCTGGCCGATCACGCGGAAATGGAGGGCGGCGGGCACGCCGAGGATTTGCAGGATCACGATTGCAAAGCTGAAAAGGCGGCGCCATAGACTTCGCCCTCGAGGGGATCGAAAATACGTTTGTCGAATCGCTGGGGGCCCGGCTTCGGCCGGCGCAGGTTCGGCTTGGCGTCGCGCGTGGAGGGGGATATGCGCTTCGTTTCGAGACTGGCGATCGCGCTCGGCGCGTTGATCGCGGCGCCGGGCGCGGCCTTCGCGCTGGTCCACATCGACGTCGATCTCGGCGCGCAGACGATGCACGTCGCCGCGGACAGCGGCGAAAGCTTCCAATGGCCGATCTCGTCCGGCGATTACAGCCATCTGACGCCTCGCGGGACCTTTCGGCCGACCATGCTTTACATGATGGTCTATTCCTACAAGTACGGCAACGAGCCGATGCCGCACTCGATCTTCTTCCACGGCCAGTACGCGATCCACGGCACCTTCGCCACCGACGCCCTCGGGCGGCCGGCCTCGCATGGCTGCATCCGTCTGGCGCCGAGCGCTGCTGCGACGCTTTACGAACTGGTCAGCCGCGAAGGCGCGTTGATCCGGATCGGCGGGGAGGAACCGCCCGTGAACGCCGGCGCCCTGGTCGTCGGCTTGCACCGGTAAGGGCGCACGCTCGGCTCGGGCGGGGCGGGGCGATCCGCTCGGGTCTCGCCGATCCAAGGCGATCGGAGTTCGGCGCTCTGGCGGTGGAGCGACGCTCGTCGCAAATCGCCTGTCGCGTTTTGGGGCGAATTGGGTTATCAGGCCCTCCGACGGATTTCCCCTGAAAGTTTCCATTCGAGGAGGCGTTGGTGCAACGACGACATTTCCTGGCCGGGGCGGCCGCGCTGGCCGGCGGCGCGCTCGTTCCGCGTCTCGCCCTGGCCAATGTGCCGACGCCCTTCACCTTCGACATGGCGCCGCCGATGGACAGCCGCGAGAAGTTCATCGCCTGGGGCGTTGCGCAGCGCGGCGAGGACCCGAAGTTCCTGGGCGAGCGTTTCGATCGTTTTGGCGCCATGGTGCGCAACGAGGACATCTGGGACGAGCGCCACAAGCGCGCCTTCCTGCTGACGCCGCGCGAGAAATTCGTGCTCAAACAGAATCTCGGCCGCGCCTACGAGCACGCCTTTCTCGACATCGGCTTCGGCGTGACGATTTCCGGCCCGCACATCGTCGGCCGCATGACCTCGACGATCGACCCGAAGAAGGGCGAGAAGGTGCTCGAGATCGGCACCGGGTCGGGCTACCAGTCGGCCTATCTCGCGCACCTCACCTACAACGTCTACACGATCGAGATCATCAAGCCGCTCGCTGAGCGCACGCGCGGCATCTATGACGCGTTGATCGCCGACGGCTACAACGAATTCAAATCGATCAGCAGCAAGAACGCCGACGGCTACTACGGCTGGGAGGAGGCGGCGCCGTTCGACAAGATCATCGTCACCTGCGGCATCGATCACGTGCCGCCGCCGTTGCTGCAACAGCTCAAGCCCGACGGAATCATGGTCATTCCGGTCGGCCCGCCCGGCGCTCAGCGCGTGCTGAAGGTGGTCAAGTCGCAGGCCGAGGACGGCACGATCACCGTCTCGCGCTCGGACATCTACGGCGGCAGGATCGTGCCCTTCGTGCCCTTCACCAAGCTCGAGGGCGACGTCGTCAAGGGCACGCACAACAATTGACCGCCTCGCCCCCTCGCGGACGCCGCTCGCGTGCGCTTGACGGAGCGCTCGCGCGCCGGCTGGCCTGGAGCCCTGCTTAATGGACGATGTAATCGCGACGGCGGACGGCGGCGCGCTGGCGAATGGCGCGGACGACGATATCGCGCTCGGCGGCCGGAGCCGCCTGGCGCTCTATTTCGCCGTCGGGCTCGGCGCCGGCGCCGTCATCGCGCTGCAGATCGACATCATGCGGGTGTTCTCGGTCGGCAGTTGGGCCCATTTCGGCTCGCTGGTCGTCAGCCTAGCGATGCTCGGCTTCGGCCTCACCAGCGCGGTGATGTGCGTCGCCAAGGACTGGTTCCAGCGCAACTGGCGCGTCGCGGCGGGCGTCGCGCTCGGGCTTTTCGGCCCCCTCGCGGTCGGCGCCAATCTCTTCGTTCAGCAGCTCGGCTTCAATGCGATCTTCCTGGTCTCCGATCCCGCGCAGAAATGGAAGCTGCTCGAGATCTTCCTCGCCTCGCTGACGCCGTTTCTC
>JBEKLU010000184.1:0-8169 GCA_050010035.1 Roseiarcus sp. | reverse complement strand
ACGGTGTCGAGATCGAGATCGTCGAGCAGCGCCAGGGCGATCTTCTCCAGGCGCGCCTCGGTGTAGCGCGAGGCCGCCGGCGGATCGCCGTCGACCGAGCCGAAATTGCCCTGCCCGTCGACCAGCGGCGCGCGCATGGAGAAATCCTGCGCCATGCGCACCAGCGCGTCGTAGATCGCCAGATCGCCGTGCGGATGGAACTTGCCCATCGTCTCGCCGACCGTGCGCGCCGACTTGTTGTAGCCCTTGTCGGGCGTGAATTTGAGCTCGTGCATCGCGTAGAGAATGCGCCGATGCACCGGCTTGAGGCCGTCGCGAACGTCGGGCAGCGCGCGGCTGACGATCACGCTCATCGCGTAATCGAGATAGCTGCGCTTCATTTCGTCGAGGATCGAAACAGGCTTGATGTCGGCGGGGCCGCCGGGCGCGGCGCGGCCATCCTTCTCGTCGGTCAATTCAGGGGCTTCCATTGAGCAAAATGCGATTGAACGTCTTCTAACTGATTCCACGGCTTCGCGCCACTGCGCGCGCGCGTCGGCGAACAAAGAAATAGCCGCCGCAAATCAATAATTTAGCACGAAACGCGAAGGGATCGGCGCGCCGTGGGGGACGGGGGCGTTCGGCGCGCTCGGCCGAGCCGCTGTTCGCCGCCTCGCGCGCGGCGGGAAACCGCGCTATTCGACCGCGAGCCCAATGCGTTCGAGCCGCGGCGCCGGCGGCCCGACCGGCGGCTCCGGATGGAGCCACAAGGCGCGCCACGGATTCACGGAAGAAGTCGCCTCAGCCTCGGACATCGCCGCCTCGTCGGGCCGTTCGCCGCCATTGATCGTTATCGCGTTGTAATAACAGAATTGCGTCGCCGGCGCTTGACGCCCGAGCGCATTTGCGCGTTTTCGCAGCGTGGGGGGAATCGGCGATGGCGTTCGAGTTTCTCAAGACCGCGCTCGTCACGCTGCTGGTGACGCTCGATCCGCCCGGGCTGGCGCCGGTCTTCATCGGCCTGACGCTCGGCATGACCGGCGCCGCCAAGCGGGAAGTCGCGCTGCGCGCCTGCCTGATCGCCTTCGCCATCCTCGCCGCCTTCGCCTTCGGCGGCCGCGCGGTGATGGACGCGCTCGGCATCACGATTCCGGCCTTCCGCGTCGCCGGCGGCCTGCTGCTGTTCTACATCGCCTTCGACATGGTGTTCGCGCTGAAGGCCGAACGCAAGAAGGAGTTGGCGAGCGACGCGGTGTCGATCGACCACATCCGCAACGTCGCCGCCTTTCCCCTGGCCATCCCGCTGATGGCGGGGCCCGGCTCGATCACCGCGACGATGCTGCTCGCCGGGCGCGCCGGCGGCGACCCGCTCGAGCTCGCCGGCCTGATGGCGACCGTCGCGCTGGTCATGGCGGTGATCTTCGTCGTCCTCCTCGCCGCCGAGCGCGTCTCGCGCCTGTTGGGAACGACCGGCAATGTGGTGCTCACGCGCATGCTCGGCGTCGTGCTCGCCGCCCTGGCGGTGCAATTCGTCATCGACGGCGCCCTGTCCGCCGTGCGAGCGAACGCCGGCTGAATCGGCGCTCCCGCGCGGCAAGACCGAGGGGCGCGACGAAAGCGTCGTAACGTTAACGCATGCATAACCCGCCCCTGTTACCTTCGCTTCGCGCAGATCGGATGGCCCCTCGCGTCGGCTTTCCTGACATGCAGTCGTTCTAGCGCGCCGGTTTCGATTCGGCATGTCCGCTTCCTGAAAACCCGGAGATCGCCCGGATGCGTCTGGCCAACGTGCGCATAGCCCACAAGCTCGTCATCGGCTTCGCCTGCATCCTGGCGATTTTCGCCGCGGTGAGCGTGGCGATTTTCGCGGCCTTGGCGCGGGTCGAAAGCACGGAAGCCGCCAATATCGCGGCGCAGGCCGTGCTCGTCGATCTCGAGCAACTGGCGGCGGCGCGCTACGATCAATCGCAGACGGCGCGGGGATTCATTCTCATCCGGATCGAGCGACACGCCAACCTCTATGCGGCGGCGACCAAGCTGTTCGATCAGACGCTCGCCAAGGCGCGCGGCGACGCCCTCGCCTCCCCCGACAGCGCGAGCGCCGTCGACGCCCTGACGCGGTTGGCGGACGCGGCCGCGAATTGGCAGCGGGAGGTCGGCGATCCCGAAGTCGAGCTGACGCGCGATCCGGCCACGATCGACAAGGCCGTCGAGGTCGCCAAGTCGCCGCACAGCAGCGAATTGATGCAAAAATTCCGCGAGGCGCTCGGCAACGCGCGGACGGTCGTCGGGGCGTCGCTCAAAAGCAGCCGGGAGGCGCAGGCGAGCGCCCTCGCCTTCGTGAGGAACGCGCAAATCGTCGGCGGGATCGTCGCGATCGTCTGCTCCTTGTTGGTGGGTTGGGGGCTGTACCAGGCAATCGCCAGGCCGATATCCGGCATGACCAGCGCGATGCGCAAACTAGCCGCCGGCGAAACCGATCTCGAGGTCCCCGCCGTGGGACGGGCCGACGAATTGGGAATGATGGCCGCCGCGGTCGAAAACTTCCGCGAGGCGGCGATCGACAAGCGGCGCTTCGACGGCGAAGCGGAGGCCGCGCGATCGCTCCTGGAGGCGGAGCGCGCGGAGCGCGAACGGCGAGAAGCCGAACAACGCGCTCAGGCGGAAACGGCGGTGACGCTGCTCGGCGGCGCTCTGGCCAAGCTCGCCGCCAAGGACCTCGCCTACCGGATGTCGGAGGACATTCCGGAGAGCTATCGCAAACTTCAGACCGACTTCAACACGGCGATCGCACAGCTCGAAGAAGCGTTGCTGGGCGTGGCCGCGGGAGCGAGCGGCATCCGGACGGGCTCGCAGCGTGTGGCGGCGGGGGCCGACGACCTGTCGAGCCGCACCGAGAAGCAGGTCGTCGCCCTCCAACAGACGTCCGGCGCGCTCGACCGGATCACCGGGACGGCGAAAGCGGCGGCGGCGGGCGCGACGCAGGCGCGCGGAGTCGTGGCCGCCGCCAGGGACGAGGCCGAAAAGAGCGGCGGCGTGGTCGGCAAGGCCATCGTCGCCATGGGCGACATCGCGAAATCGTCGCAGCACATCGGCCAGATCATCAGCGTGATCGACGAAATCGCGTTCCAGACCAACCTGCTCGCCCTGAACGCCGGAGTCGAGGCGGCGCGGGCCGGCGACGCCGGGCGCGGCTTCGCCGTGGTGGCCTCGGAAGTGCGCGCGCTCGCCCAGCGCTCGGCGCAAGCCGCCAAGGAAATCAAGGGCCTGATCTCGACCTCGGCGACGCAAGTCGAACAGGGCGTCGCGCTGGTCGGCGAAACCGGCAAGTCGCTCGAGCGGATCGTGACGAAGGTGAACGAGATCAATCAGGTCGTCGGCGACATCGCCCTCGGCGCCGCGGAGCAGTCGACGCGGCTCGCCGAGGTCAACAGCGCCATCGCCCAGATGGACCAGTTGACGCGGGAGAACGCGGCGATGGTCGAGGCGTCGACGGCGGCGATGCATTGGGTGTCGAAGAAATCCGTGCAACTCGCCGGCCTGATCGGCGAGTTCCAGGTCGACGGGCCGTCGGGCCGCGGCGACGCGGCCAACGCGCGCCCGAAAGCGGCGAGCGCGAGCCGCGCCGCGGCGTGAGCCGTCACTTCGCCGGCGCCGCCCCGCCGGCGTTGCGGCGCGTCCATTCCTCGCGTTCGTAATCCTCGAACGCGGCGATCATCGCGCGGTAGCTGCGCTCGGCGACGCTTTCGGCGAGGCCGTCCTCTCTCGCGATCGCCTTGACCTTGGCGACGATCGCCTCGACGCGCGCCGGCGCGCTGACCGCGGCGGGGTCGGCTTTGAAGCGGCCGGCCTCGGCGACGTATTTGCCGCGCTCGGCCATCAGCGCCACGATCTGGCGATCGAGCCGATCGATGTTGTCGCGCACTTCCGCCAGGCTGGCGCAGCACTTGCCGCCGTCGACCGAAGGCGCGCCCCAGTAGGCCGGGTGCGTTGGAGCGGCGTCGTCGCCGGCGAGCGCGGCGCTCGCCGGCCAAGCCAACATGAGGGCGAGAACGTAAGGCCTGGCGTTCATCGAGGCGCCTCGTCGGGTGAGGGCCGTCGCGCGGGGGGCGACTCGACCCGAAGGGAAAATCCGCGCGACGCGGGACGGCCGACACTATCGCAAGAACGGCGCAGCCGTGTCCATCGGGCCGGCTCCGATGCGCTATCGCCGCCGGCGGCGGCGCGGTAGAGTCGGCGCGCCGCAACGGCCTGCAAGGAGCCCGCCATGACCATCGCCTTCTGGTGCGTATTCGTCGCCGCCCTCCTGCCCTACGTCCCCTTCGGGTTCGCCTCGACCAAGCTCGATCCGCACGCGCCGCGGCTCGGCGCGCCCGCCCTGCAGGGGCTCGCCGCGCGCGCCTACGGCGCCCATCTCAACGGCTTCGAGGCGTTTCCGTTCTTCGCCGCGGCGGTGATCGTTTCGCATGTCGTCGAAGGCGCGAACGCCACCGTCGGCTGGTTCGCCGTCGCCTTCGTCGTGGCGCGGCTCGCCCATATGGCGTTCTATCTGACGGACCGGCAGCCTCTGCGCTCGGCTTGCTTCTTCGTCGGCCTGGCGCTGACCGCCGTCATCTTCATCCACCCGGCCTTCCACTGAGAGGGCTGGCCGAGGCGGCGCTCTTGTAAACGCGCGCGGCGAGCGCGTCGGGCGCGTGAGCGCCTTGTTGCGGCTATGACGATACGGCTGGACGAGCGCGACCAGCGGTCGCGCCTACAAGGCGCCCGGTCCTTCGCCCTGTCAGCTCAGCACGTCCTTCAGCCGCCGGCGGGGGCTCGCCGGCGCCGATTGCGAGGCGAAGCCGACGCGAAACGAGAAGGTCGCCTGCCAGTCCGGCCCCGTCAGGCGCGTCATCCGCGCGGCCCACGTCGCGCCGCGCCCGGCCTGCCGCTCGCGGTCGATCATCTCGATGGGCTGGTTGAGCGGCTGCAACCCCAGCCCCAGCGTCGTCGCGCTCAAGTGCAACCGCTGCCAGGCGCGGCCCGCCGCGATCGCGCCGGCGCGGTCGTAGCGGTCGCGCACGGCGATCAGCCCAACGAGCGGCGCGCTCGCGAGCTGAACGTCGCGCGTCTGGCTGAGCCAGGCCTGGTGGCTGGTCTCGGCGGAGACCGGAAACAGCCGCGCGAACGTCCAGGTGAGAAAGGACAGGCCCGCCGCGTCGAGCGTCGGCCCGTCGCGGTGGGCGTCGATCTCGGCGCTGGTGCTGCGGAACCAGCGGTCGCTGTCGGCGATCATGATCCTGTCGGCGATGATCGCCTCGGTCGCCTCGACGACCGCGGCGTCGAACAGACGGCGCTTCTCGCCGTCCTCGAAGAGAAACACGCGAACCTCGTCGCCGTCGTCGAGCTGCGCCGCGAACCGTCGCCATTCGTCCGGCAGGGGCCTGGCGCGATCGTAGCCGTAGCGGTTGGTGTGGCGCTCGGGGATGGCGGCGTAGAGCGCGTCCGGCGCCGCCGCCCCGCGCGGCTTCAGGCGCAGGCTCGCCGCGTGAACCGGCGCTTGCCGCTCGCTTAAGCCCGCAAGCGATCCCGGCCTCGCCTCGAGCTCGGCCGCGTAGCCGTTGGGGCCCGTGGCTAAAGCCATGTTCTCGATGGCGCAGCCGAGGCCGAGATGCATCTCGCGCACATAGGCGTCCATGGCGCCGAGGTTGCGCGAGAGATCGGCGAAGATGTCGATGGCGTCGGCGCTGACCGCGAACAGCCAGGGCTGGGTGTCGTGCGGGTTGGCGGCCAGGACGCCCGCCGCGACGAGCGCCAGCGGCGTGCCGCGGATCGACGGATCGTCCCACAGCCGCCACGGCGCATAGGCGTCGCCGGCCGGCAGCGGGCGCCCCGCCGCGTCGTAGGCGCGCAGCATCCCGCCGGTCAGCGCCACAAAGATCGTCGCGCCGCTGCAGGCGAGCGCGCCGCGTCGGCTCAAGGCAAAGGCCGTCATGATCATTCTCCTTCCATGTGTCACCGCACGGTGACATTTTGCACAAAAAAATCAGTCGGCGCGCAGGACGCCGTCGATCAGCGCGTCGACCGCGGCGAGGATGCGTTCCCAATCGGCCTCGCTCCTGATCTTCACGCCGCCCATCACGCGGATGGCGCGCGCGCGCACGGCGAGATAGTTGATGGCGACGCCGATGAGCATGCCGACGGCCTCGAGGTCGGCGGCGGGCGGCGGCGGATAGCGCTCGGCGATCCACTTCGACAATTCCAGCGCGCGCCGCTCGCGCACCGCCTCGAGCGCGACGACCAGCCGGGTGCGGTTGGTCAGCTCGGCCGCCAGCACCGCCAGCGTCACGGGCCGCGCACGCAAGCCTTCAGCGTGGCGGCGAAGGATCGTCTTCATCGCCTCGGGGAGCGTCAGCCGCGACGGGTCGATCCCGCGCGTCAGCTCCTCGACGCTCCACCAGAAATCGCTCTGCGCGGCGTAGGCGGCCCAGACGCCCTCCAGGTCGCCGAAATAGCGGTAGATGAGAACCTTGTCGCAACCCGCCTCGCGCGCCAGCGCGTTGACCCCGATCGCGGAGAGCCCGTCGCGCACGATCATCTTGGCCACCGCCGCGAGGATGCGCGCGCGCATGGCGTCGGAGTTGCGGGCCGAGGCGCGGGTCGCGGCAGATGTCACCATGCGGTGACATTTAGAGCGAACCGCGCCGGCCGTCAAGGCCGCCTATGGCTCGCGAGGTCGAAGTGGCGGCCGAGGGCCCGCGCGCTTCCGCCTCACGAGCGCTGGTAGATGCCGGTGAAGGCGGCGGTTCCGCAGGTGTTGTCGTCGTCGACCAGCAGGTACGCGCCGACGGTGCGCAGGCGCAGGCGACACGCCTTCTCCCCGGCCGCGGCGACGGGGATCGGCTTGCCGTCGGACGCCACGGCGAACTCGACGCGGTCGCCCTGCGGCTCGATCTCTCCCGAGACGACGACGCCGTAGAGTTCCGCCGTTATCGCTATGCGCGCATCGTCCACATGGCGGATCGTGATCCGGCGATTGTCGGGCGGGCTGACCCAGAACCCGTACCAGTGGGCGAGGTCAAGCGGCGGGAAAGGCTGCAAGTCGGCCGTCGGAAGCCAGCCTTCGGTCCGACGGCCGTGGCTGTCGACGACCAGAGCGCAGGTGTAGGGACCGAAGGTCCGCCCGACCAGCGCGATATCGTCGGGAACGACGTACGATGGGCTGCGGCACTCGGACGACGCGTCCGGACAGGACGGCTTTTCGCCGCCGCCGCGAACGAAGTACACGCGTTTGGCCTGAGTGTGCACGCCGGCGTCGCCCTTGGTGCTTTCCTGCGACACGCCGCCGACGCCGGAACAGTCGCGCTCGCTCGCCGCGTGGGCCGCCGGGCCGGCGAGCGCGATCGCCGCCGCCACCACCGCGAGGGAAGCCAAGCGTTTGACCGCCGCCGACGCCGGCGGGCGCATCATGGAATTCAAGGCCATTCGCGCTGTATCCTCTTACGGCGGCGCCGACGCCGCGCATCGCAGGATTGCGCATGACGCTGGCAACACAATTGTACCCTTACGGTCTATCGGATATCATGGCCGGCAATCGCGGCGCCGTCGCAACTCGTGTTTAAGCGATAAAGACCGCCCATGCCGGCGTTGGCCTTGGCCCAGACGATAAGGCTGAGGGGCGTGAGGCCGGGATCGAGAGGCGCGTGCGCGAATTGGCGGGTCGCCAGCATTGTTCTCGCTCCTGCCGCGGTGCTATCAATAGCAACTCGGCGCTCGACAAGGGAGGCGACGCTGAAAAGGTCGCTAGCTAATCGTCTCAAGGAGCGACGGATCCTCGTGGCGCCGGGCGTCTTCGACATGGTGTCGTTGAAGCTTGCCGACGCCATGGATTTCGAAGCGCTCTACGTCACCGGCTACGGCGTGGTCGCGTCTCATCTGGGCCTGCCGGACGCCGGGCTCGCGACCTACACCGACATGGTCGGGAGAGTGGGCGCCATGGCGGCCATGGCGGCGACGCCGCTCATCGCAGACGGCGATACCGGCTACGGAGGTCTCATCAATATCCGCCACACCGTGCGCGGCTACGAGACCGCCGGCGCCGCGGCGATCCAGCTCGAGGACCAGGAATTCCCCAAGAAATGCGGCCACACGCCTGGGCGCCGGGTTATCGCTGTCGAAGACATGCGCCGACGGATCGAAGTCGCCGTCGAA
>JBEKLU010000183.1:0-8194 GCA_050010035.1 Roseiarcus sp. | reverse complement strand
GAAACTGCGAAAGCGATCGACCCTTGGCCATTGCGCGCCCCGTCGCGGCCGCCTCGAACGGCGACTCAACTACGCCCGCATACCACATCTAGGGGCACCTGGGACAGCGGGATAAGCCACGATACGCGCAACATGTACACCTTCACGCCGTTTCATGGCACCGCGTTGCGCGAGATCGCGGTCAAGAAGGGTTATGTGCGCGAAGAGCTGATCGTCTCCTCGCTGACAAGCCCGACATTGCTGAACATGCCGCAGTTCGCGCCCGCCGATATCGAGGGTCTGAAGCGCTGCTTCGTGCCCTATGTGCTCCTGGAAGAGGGCCGTTTTCCCGAAATCCGCCAAGCGGAGGCATTGACCCCTGAAGGAGACGCGGTTTGGGAGTCGCTGATGGAAGAGTGCCGCGCGCGCTTCTTCAGCCAGTTCGAGCCTGACAGCAAACCCGACGCGTCCGTCTCGCTGTAGAGACCTTGTCGGAATTACGGTGACGGGCGCTAATTTCCCGTTTTACCCGGCTCGGATTGGCGCGGTGGGTCGGCGGGAACGGTCGACAAGCACGGAATTGGCTGTGTCTCACCGACGGGGCGCAGTCCACGCCTCGAAAAAGGAAATGCGTGCCTCACCGTAAAGCCGTTTCTCGATCCCAATTTTGCCTTTCGGAAAAACGAAAAACATGCTAGCCTTCTCTCTATCGCTCTCCGCCTTGCCGGCGGCGCCGGGGGCTTTCGCAAGCGGATCGGCGCAAGAAATTTGGAGCAAGGCAAAATTTCCTTTTTCTCCTTGCAAGCCGTTGATTTCGCACAAAACGGCCAAAGGAATCTTTGGAAATATTTGGAGAAAAAGGCCGAGAATTTGGAAATGTTTGGCATGGGTTGGGAAAAGCTTGCCGAGCCCGACGTCCGGCAAAGGGAAAAAAGCGTCTCGTCGAGCGCATCCCCCTTGCTCGTCCCTCGAGCCGCGCGCGCCAACCAGCCGCAAACCGCCTCACCCCTCCGGCGGCGCCGTCGCCCCGAGCCCCAGCGAGCGCTGCACCATCACCGAATCGGTCCAGTGGCCGAATTTGTAGCCGATCGACGGCAGGCGGCCGACCTCGCGGAAGCCGAGGGATTCGTGGAGGCGCAGCGAGGCCTGGTTGGCCGCGTCGATGTAGCCGATCATCTGGCGGTAGCCCGCGGCGGCGCAGGCGTCGATCAGCGCCGGCAGCAGCAGGCGGCCGACGCCGCGGCCCAGGTGCTCGTGGTGCACGTAGATCGAATGCTTGACCGCATAGCGGTAGGCGGGCCGCTTGCGGAACGGCACGGCGTAGGCGTAGCCGACGACGACGCCCGCCCGTTCGGCGACGAGGTGCGGCAGCCGCCCGCGGTGCATGGTCTTGCGCCGCCGCCTGAGGTCGTCGGCGTCGGGCGTCTCGACGTCGCCGGCGAAGCTCGGGTCGACGCCGTTGCGGATGTGATGGAGGTAGATCGCCAGCATCGCCGGCACGTCCGCCTCGCGCGACGCGCGCACGACGGCGCGCCCCGCCGTCTCTGCGTTGAAGCCCTTGTCGACGTCCTGCAGCGTCATCGGCGGCCCCGCCCGGAATTAAGCGCGCCTCATTCGCGCACGACGTAGGTGAAGAAGCGAATCACGCCCGAGGCGTCGATTTCGCGGTAGAGACCTTGTATCTCGGCTTCGAACCCGGGGAAGACGTTGGCGCTGCGCTCGAACGTCTTGAGGTAGTCGATCATCGGCCGGGCGCGCGCGCACAGCCGCTCGCCGGGGACGACCGTCGCGATGCCGGGGGGATAGACGACGAACAGGGTCGTGGCGACCCGTCCTTCGAGCGCGTCGAGGGAGAGGTAGTCGACGTTGTTGCGCACCAGATGGCGCGAGGCCTCGCGCGGCGTCATCACCATGTCCGGCAGGTGCTCGGCTTCGAACTGCGCCTTCTGCAGGGCGCTGACGCCGGCCTCGCGGAAGAAGGCGTGCATGTCGGCGCAGAGGTCGCGCAGGCGCCTGCCGCGATAGCGCGCCGGGCGGCGCGCGACGAATTCCGGCATCGCGTCCTCCAGCGGGACGTTGTCGTCGTGCAGGCGCTTGAAGGCGACCAGCGCCGAGACGAGGGTGCCGGCCTTGCTCGACTCGACGCCGGGGGTGAGCAGGAACAGCAGCGAATTGAGATCGTTCTTTTCCGGCACCACCCGGTTCTCGCGCAAGTACTGCGCCACCACCGGCGCGGGAATGCCGTGCGCCTCGTAGGCGCCGGTTTTGCGGTCGAAGCCCGGCGTCAGCAGGGTGAGCTTGGCCGGATCGGTGATGGCGAAGCCGGCTTCGAGCCGACTGAAACCGTGCCAGGCTTCGCCCGGCGCCAAAGCCCAAAATCGCGGATCGCGCGCGAGCTGGTCGGTCGAAACGCTTTCCCACGGCACGACGTGCGCGCCGCTTCCGCTGGCGACGTCGGGGATGGAAACGCGGTCGGGGACGAACGGGTCGAAGAACCAGCGGCGCGCCGGGTCCTTCTCCTTCTCCTCGAATTCGCGTCGGACCGCGCGCAGCTTCTTGCGCACTTCGATGCCGAGCCGGATGGTGTCGTCCCACAGCACTTCGCCGGAGCGGCCCTTCATCATCTGCGCGCCGACGTCGAGCGAGGCGAATATCGGATAGAACGGCGAGGTCGAGGCGTGCTGCATGAAGCCTTCGTTGAAGCGCCGGTGTTCGACGCGCCGGCGCTGGCCCTTGATGTGGCGGTCGCGCATGTGGATTTGCGAGGCTTGCGAAAAACTGGCGAGCTGCTTGTGCGCCGACTGCGTCGCGACCACGCCCGGCGAGGCGGCGCCGAGGTTCTTCAGCCCCATGGCGAAGCGCCGCTCGTAGAGCGGATGAAACTTCATGAAGCCGGCCCAGGCCTCGTCGAACAGGATGTAGTCGCACAAGTGGCCGATGCGCTGAACGATGCGCTCGGCGTCGTAGATCGTGCCGTCGTAGGTGCATTGCTCGATCACCGCGACGCGGAACGGCCGCTCGCGCTTCCAGGCCTCGGGATCCTTGACCAGCGGATTGACGCGGATGCGCTCGCGGATCGCGGTTTCGTCGAAGGCGTCGGCGCAGATCGGGCCGATCAGCCCGAAGGCGTTGCGCTCGGCGGGCAGGAAGATCGGCACGCCGCCGCCCAGCAGCAGCGCCCCGTGATGGGCCGCCTTGTGGTTGTTGCGGTCGAACAGCACGAGGTCGTCCTCGGCGACCAGATTGGTCAGCACGACCTTGTTCGAGGTGGAGGTGCCGTTGAGGACGAAGTAGGTCTTCTCCGCGCCGAAGATCGCCGCCGCCTCCTTCTGCGCCTGCAGGGCCGGCCCTTCGTGGGTCAGGAGATCGCCGAGTTCGAGGATCGAATTGTCGAGGTCGTCGCGGAAGATCGCTTCGCCCAGGTGCTCGACGAAAATGCGGCCGATCGGGCTGCGGGAGTAGAAGATGCCGCCGTTGTGGCCGGGGCAGGTCCACAGCTGGTTGCCCTCCTCGGCATAGTCGACGAGCGCGCCGAAGAACGGCGTCTTCAGCGTCTCGGCGTATTGCTTCAGGCGCGAGACGAGATTCTTGGCGATGAATTCCGGCGTCTCCTCGGCGAGGAAGACGTAGCCGTCGATGAAATCGAGCACTTCGACCGGGATGTCCTCGAAGCGCTTGCGCCTGACGAGGATCATGATCGGCATTTCGAGGCCGCGCTTGCGCATCAGGTTGATCAGCGAGGCGGCCTTGCCCTCGAGGCCCTTCTTGCCCCAGTCGACGACCATGCAGCCGATCGCGGCGTCGGTCTGCACGGCGATCTCGGCGTCCTCGAGGCGTCGCGCCTTGATGACCTGGAAGCCCATGCGTTCGATCGCGGAAATGATCTGATTGACGCGCAGGCCCTCGAGGTCGTCGGCGTCGAACATCGGCGCGGAAAACAGAAACGTGAAACGTTGGAAGAAGTTCATCGTTGAGACGCCCCGGCGGTTCGACGCATAGTGCGCGCGCTCGCGTCGGCGCGCCGCCTCGTCAGCTATGACAACGTCGCGATGACAGAACCATGACGAAACGGGGATGCGCGCCCTGGCGATAACGGCGCCGCCGTCCGCCGTCAACAGGAAGGAAGTCCCGACCATGTTCAGCCTGAACCCGAAATCGACCGCCCTGGTGCTGATCGACTTGCAGAAGGGCATTCTCGCCAGGCCGCTCGCGCCCCACGGCGCCGCCGAGGTCATCGAGAATTCCGTGCGCCTCGGGACGGCCTTGAGCCGAGCCGGCGGGGTCGTGGCGCCGGTCCACGTCGCCTTCTCGCCCGACGGCGGCGATCGGCTGCGCCAGGAGGTCGAGACACCCAACCCACCCGCGCCGCTTCCCCCCGACTGGTCCGATCTCGTGCCCGAGATCGCGGGCCTTGCCGCCAATTTCGTCATCGTCAAGCGCCAATGGGGCGCCTTTCACGGCACCGAGCTCGACCTCCAGCTGCGCCGCCGCGGCGTCGACACGATCGTCCTGACCGGCGTCGCCACGAATTTCGGCGTCGAATCGACAGCGCGCGAGGCTTGGCAGCACGGCTACAGCGTCGTCGTCGCCGAGGACGCGGTCAGCAGCATGGCCGAGGCGATGCACAAGTTCTCGATCGAGGCGATCCTGCCGCGCATCGCGCGCATCCGCTCCACCGCGGAAATCCTCGCCGCGCTGGCGGGCAAGTGACGGCGACGCGGGCGGGCCGGATGAAAAATGCGGGCGCGCCGCTCGGGAAACCTTAACCATCTTCGCGCAAGCTGGCGGGCATGTCCGCTTTCGCTTCCGCCGCGTTTCGCGCGCCGCTGCGCGCCTCGCTTCGCGCGCTGACGTGGGCGGCCGGCGTCGCGCTCGGCCTGGCGATCGAGCTTCTGGCGCGGCGCGTCGCGCCCTCGCTCAACCCCATCGCGCCCGCCGCGCTCGGCCTCGCCGGCCTCGGCTCGGCCTGTGGGCTCGCCGCGACGCTCGAAGACGCGGCGCTGGCGCGATACGCCGGCGCCTTCGGCCTCGGCGCGCTCGCCGTTCTCGCCGCCGCGATCCTGCCCGTCGATCCCGGCCGGCTGGAAGCCGCCTTCGGCGCCGGCGCGCTCGCCCTCGCCGCCGGCTCGGCCTACGCCTTGGCGAAGGCCGCGGGCCCGCGGGCGCGATTTCCCTGGCGCGCCGTTCTGTGGCTCGGCGTGGCTCTGATCGCGGCGCTCGGGCTCTATTGCGTCGTTTACGTCGTCGCCTCGCGCGACCTGATGATCGCCGACTTCATCTATTATCGGCAGGTCTCGATCGCCGTCGCCGCGCTCTTCGACGAGGGCCGGTGGGCCGAATTGCTCGCGGCGCTCGTCGCCTCGATGAAGGACGACTATTCCTGGGCGCCGGCGCTGGCGCCCGGCGCGGTCATGGCCTTGAGCGCGCCCTTGTCGCGCCTCGTCTACGAGGGGGGAATCGTCGTTTTCTACGCGGCGCCGGCGATGGCCGCGCTCGCAATTCTCGCGCGCGATCTCGCCCGCCGCGCCGGCCTCGCCCGCGCGAGCGCCGCGCCTGCGGCGCTGCTCGCCGTGGCGGCGGCCGCCGCCTTCGCCGCGTACCCGACCGGCGTCGCCGTCGCCGCGCGCGGCATGCCCGACATCGGCGGGCTCGTCCTCTACGTCGCCGCGCTGCGCCTCGCCGAGCGCCTGAGCCGCCTCCTCGCCTTGAAGCGCGGCCACGATGCGCGCGTCGGCCGCCTGACGCGCCGCGTCGCGCTGGCGCTGGCGCTTTGCTTCTTCGCGATGTTTCTGTTCCGCCGCTGGTACGCCTTCGCGGCGGTCGGCGTCGCGGCGATGCTGGCGCTGGAAATCGCCGTTCTCGCGCTGCGGCGCGCCGGCGCGATCCGCTGGCGCGCCGCCGTCATGGCGGCCGCCCTCGGCGCCCTGACGCTGCTCGCGCTGATGAGCCCGGTCATCGTCGACTGGCTGCCCAACCCGGCCGCGCACGACTACGCTGCGATCTACGCCGCCTATCGCAAGCCGAACGCCGTCTTCCTCGCCGAGAGCCTCGACTGGCTCGGCGCGGCGGTCCTCGGCCTCGCCCTGGCGGGCGCGTTCGTTCTCTACGCGCGGTCGGCCGACCGCCGGTTGCTGCGCCTGACCTTAGGCGCGGCGGTCGTCGCGGCGGCGCTGTTCCTGCGCGTGCAGACGCCCTACGTCCACCACCTCTATCTCGTCGCTCCGGCGCTGAGCGCGCTGATCGCCGCGCCGATCCTGCTGCTCTATGTGCGCGCGCCACTCGCGGGAATCGCGGCGCTCGGCGTCCTGGCGGCGACGACGCTGACGCCGGTCGTCGGCTGGGTCGCGCCGAAGGGCTTCGCGCCGATCGGCGGCCTGCCGCACGCGCCGCGCGCCGACTTGGCCGAGCTCGAGCGGCTCCACGCCTGGGTCGAGACGCAGGCGCGGCCCGACCATCGCGTCTGCGGCCTCGGCTCCAGCTACACGTTCAGCGGCCAGTTGATTCAGGAGCTCTGGCAGCTCGACGCGACCCGCTCGCCGCTCTACGGCGATGCGAAGCTGCTGCCCTACGTGAAGATGTCCGACGTCGACACGGTCCAGGGGCCGCCCAATCCCGAGATGAAGACCTGCGCGATTCTGCTGGTCGGCGATCCCGTGCAGACGCATCTCGATCCTGACTACCAGCTCACCGTGATCGTGCCGTCGCGCGAGATGCTGCTCGGGATAGGCATCGGCGCGCACTATCGGCGCACCGGCGAGGTCTTCGATCTCGAAAACGGCGTCCGCGCCGTCGTCTTCGAGCAGGCGAGCCCGCTCGACGACGCCGACATGGCGGCGCTCGCGGAGCGTTGGCGCGCGGCGCGGGAGCGGATCGAGACGGGGCTGCGCGGGGCGGTCGGGCCGTAGGAGGGAGTTGGGAGGGTTGATTAGCGAGGGTTGAGCGGGACGGATCGAGCCGGCGCGGATGGTCGACACGTAGCAAAGATCAAGAATTTTGACGAAGCGGCTTGCCCCCGATGATGCAACGCAGGGAGTACACTTCTCCCACAGCGATTAAGATTCCGATCACCCTTTAGGGAATCATGCCTCTGACCGTTTCAATCTGATCAAGACTTTCATGCCAATTCGCAAGATTCTTAGGATCACTATCGCCCATTTGTATTGCTGCAATATAATCTGACTTGGCCCTCTCTAGCTGATCTCTGCTTCGAGTTATCTGAGCGCTAATGAAATACATTGCAGCTCGCATTCCGTTTGGGACCCCGGAGCTTCGGGTGGGGTGCACCTCGATCAATTTTGTAAGAAACCCAATACAAGCTGCCACGTCCCGCTCATCGTCTGGCATAATCGTGTTGGACTTGGCAGCTTTCATGACTTTATTATACAAATGTTCTGCTTGAGCGAATAGAACCGGGGCTAGAGTGTTGTCTCCTTGAGATTCTGTAAACGTTCCATCAGCGGCCTTCTCAAATATTTTAACGGTTTGCGGAGCGCTTGCCAAAGTTGGCGACTTGAGCGTGCGCTGTCCGCGCTCACGCGCCAATTTTGCTTGCCACAATAAGGCGAGGATTGCATCCCCGTAGTCGCCGCCGGGCGACCACGACAGCGCGGTCTCGCCATGCTCATCATTAGCGCTGATGTCGGCTCCCATCGCGAGCAGCGCGCGTACTATCTGGAGGTGGCCGAGCCGGGCGGCAGTGATCAGGGCGGTCCAGCCGTGCTCGTTCTTGGCGTTGACGTCGGCTCCGTTCTCAAGCAGCACCTGCACCACTTCGCTGAGACCTCTCCTTGAAGCCTCCGTCAGTGCAGTGTCGCCCATTTCGGTCCTGGTAGTGATGTCGGCTCCCTTGTCGAGCAGCGCTCGCACCACTTTTCGGCTGGAGGCGCACATCAGTGCAGACGAGCCGTAGGGCGTCTTGGCGTTGACGTCGGCTCCCTTGTCGAGTAGCGCCCGCACCAATTCGTGGTCGCCGTGCTCGGAGGCCACCATGAGCGCAGTTTTGCCCTTTTGGAAACTGTCGGAGCAAGCCTTGCAGACCTTTGCATTGCGTCCCAGCCCCGCTGCTGCGGCTGCAATCACAACATGCCTTACTTTGCAATTACCCACCCCTTATTTGATGAGGCGGACGCTTGCGGCTCGGAGCGCGTTCAAGCCAGGATTCCGACGATCACGGCGAAGGGGTTCGCGCCTTTGAGCCTTGCGGTGTCGACGGTTG
>JBEKLU010000182.1:0-8253 GCA_050010035.1 Roseiarcus sp. | reverse complement strand
GCCAGATCGCCTGCTGAATGATCTCAGGCGGAAACCGGTACCCGGTGTAACTGATTTTCTTCATCCCCCCTGGCTACCGAGCCGCCAGTGGGACCGCAAGCCAGAGGCGCCGTGACAACGCCTCTCGCCGCGCTCCTCGATCAGCTTCGCCCGCAGTTCGGCGAGCGTGACGTCGGGTTGCGCCGCCACCGCCGCCAGGATGAAATCGGCCTGCCCTTCAATGCGAGCCGAACGATTGTCGCCGCCTGACGGCTTGGCCGCGAAGCTTCCGGTTTCGCGCACCCGCTGCATCCAGCGCACCGCGCTCGCCGCGCTCGCCCCAAATCGCTCGCCAGGCGCTCGCCGCGAATATGCGGCGGCGGGGCAAACTTTCTCAGAATCCCGAACCGTTTCAGGCATGAGTTCGAATTGGCCGTCATTTGGGGAGTTCGGGGTTGAGCGTCTTGCGCCTAACTGAGGGCGTTGCTGACTTCGTTGAACTCGCTGCTCAGGTGGGTGCCGAGAACCTGCAAGGAACCGATGATGAAGACCGCGATCAACGACGCGATCAGCGCGTATTCGATTGCGGTCGCGCCGGATTCGTCGGCGACGAAAACTGAAAGAAACCTAGTCATGATTTTGCCCCTGACTGGGTAACGACGTGTCGATATCGCATCGAGCGCAACGCCGCTCGGCATGACGTCAATCGACTGGCGAGACGTTTGCGTCGCGTAAATTTCGTTGCGTAAAGTCCAACTAATTTGCGCAATTTCCCTTAGATTCGGCCAGACGCAGTAGTCAGGAGCGAACTGCGGTTTGCTTCATCGACATATGTGCATGCCCGCGCCGACCCACTTTGCGATCGAGTCGATGAGCGGCTCGGCGGTCCAATGGTCGGCCAGCAGTAGAAAGCACAACGCATAGAGCACGGCGAAAGGAGACATCTGAACAGCCGTTCGCGAAGAAAATTCCAGGCGCTCAGGCTTCCCGCGCAGCACGTTGAAGAGCGCAATCGACATGCCGCCAATCGAAGCGCCAACAACGACTTCCGGCACGGTGTGGGCGACGAGCGCAATCCGACTTACGCCAATTAGCACGATGAGCCCGGCTGCTAGGGTGTACAAGGCAAACCGCTGTCCGAAGCCGCGTCCCGTGCCGAACACCAATGCAAGGCAACCGTAGAACGTCGCAGCGAAGGCGGCATGGCCGCTCGGGCTTTCCATGCCGAAAACAGGATGGTTTCCGCCGCAAGCCGCCAATGCGAGTTTGCCGAACAGCGCCGCCGCCAAGCACACGGCCATCGCCGCCGCGTAGGCCGCTGCGTCCTGTCGCCAGCCGATCCAGGCAAGAAAAACGATCAGGCCGAGCGACGCCGGCAGGAGGACTGCAATATCGCCAAAATTGGTGACCAGCTGCATCGGGGTCTCAGATTGGATCGTCGATAGTTATCGCAAATTTCGGCGGATGGTCGAAATCGAAACATTATTCTTAATAGCCATGTCAACCGCCGATTCGGGCGCCTGGCGGTGCGCCCGTCCGCCATCGGCCCGAAGCGCCGCTTGCTCGACCATCGCCGTCCGGCCGAGGCCGAGCATTGCGAAACCCGGCTCCGCAAAGAGTCTCTATGTTCATGATATGTTCAATTTTCCGGGGGATTGCGCTGGTCAAATCGACGATCGAAACCTTACGCCGTCAAATGAGCCCGCAGTCCGAAAGGCGATCGGCGCAAGAACTGGTGGGACCAATTGAATCGCATCGATTCGGCTCGCGCCGTCGTTTCACGATCGAGTTCGCAGGAAGCGGGCGCCGGGCATTGCGAAGCGGTTGGGATGGTGGATACTGCAAACATTCCGCGCTCTTTTGCAAAGACGACCATGTCTGCGCCCTCTCGCGCCTTTTTCCTTTCCTTGGTTTTCACGCTGGCGCTCGACGCGGCTTGCGCCGGCGCCGGCGACAAGTCGCTGCTGGGCGGATTCAGCGGCGACGAGTCGCTGGGCGGATTCATTTGCGCTCGGCCGTTTCCGCCGGCCTGCGCCGACCAGCCGGACACCTACCGGGAAAAAGAGAATGCCGCGGCCTGTCAGGTCGAACTCGACAGATTTGCCCTAGCGACGGCCGCCTATCGCGATTGCTTGGAGCGCCAGATCGGTATCGCAGTGCGTCACACAAACGACGTTCTCGATCGTTTTCACTGCCTGTCGCAACACCTTTCCTGCCCGCCGACCGCAAAGCGTCCGTGAGCATATCGGGCTCGCGCCGTACGCCTTGTTGCGCGCGCCGTCCGATGCTCGCGGCCCGGAATCGGCGGAACCAAACCCGGGCGCCGGCGTTGCATGGTTGGCGCTCAATCCTAGTGCGCGCCGGGAACCGGAATTCTCGTCACCGGCGCGCCGAACGCCGTCCCGGAACGGGCGGGGCCCACCCAGACGTAGCCGTCCGCGTCCGTAACGACGCACGTCTCGCCGCCGGACGCCGCGCTGCAGGAAATATTGAGCGGCGGCCTGATTCTGCCGATCTCTGGCGCCGTCAATTGATCGGCGCCCTCGGCGACCGTCTTGCTTCCAATTGTGAAGAACGTGATCCTGCCCGTGTCGTCGACGATCGCGCAGTCGCCGTTCACACATCCGATTTTATAGTCTCTCGCGCTCGCCGCGCCGGCCAGCGCCACGGCCGCGACCGTGAGGACAAGACTCGACCAATAGGACACGACCCCCTCCATTTTCCCGACGAACGCCCCCTTATACCCGCTTTCATTCGACGACACCAAAACAGCCGTCGCTGACACGGCGCGGCCAATTGGCGCGATCGACATCTGTCGGCGACCATGGGCAAGGGCGCGCCGCGTCTTCGTCTTGCGAGGTCCAGGCGGCGGTGAAAAGCGCGACCCCACGATGGTTTTGCGCTTCCGGCATGGCGAGGCTCTCGCGCCCGGTCGGATGATTGGGTTTCGTCGGCCGGTGTAAGCGAACCGTTCACCAACTTCGCGGGTTGGCTCCAACCACGCTACGGTTGCGGCCGGTGCCGCAGGGTCGATAAGGGAGGGCTACACAATATTTTCTAAGCAAGCAGACCAATGTCGCGGCCATTTCACCGACTCATATCATGTTGATTGTTGTTATGTAATTTCATACCGTTGAAATGACCAACTAATACCGCGCTACGTAGCTACAATGCAACCTAACATAAATTGTCAGAAACCAGTCATTCACCAAATCGCGGCGGTTTAATAGATATTCGTTTACGGACATTAACACAAAATATTGACCTTGGTTAACGAAATAGGCACCCATTCGTTACATTCTCTCGTCTGGATTTTAAGGCCCCTTAAATCCCCCACCTTCTAGGCTCGCGCCATCGAATGGAGGCGCGAGATGTACAAGAACTTGGCGGGGCTCGCGGCAGCGGCCATCCTCGCAATCGCCAACATTTCCGGGGCCTCGGCAGCTCCTTCGGGCGCCGCGATGCGTGAGGGCGGCTTCGCGCTCGCGCCTTTCTCCTTCGTCAAGTTCTGCCTCGACTATCCCGGCGACTGCCCCAAATCGGCCGGGCCGGGCCGCATCCGGCTGACGAGCGGACGCATGGCCGAACTCGCCAGCGTCAATCGCGCCGTCAACAGTTCCATCAGGCCCAAGCCGGACACGTCGGCGCTGCGCTATTGGAAGCTCAACGTCGACGCCGGCGACTGCAACACTTATGCGATTCAAAAGCGCCACGAGCTGATCGGGCGCGGCTGGCCCGCCGCGGCGCTCGCGCTCACCGTCGCCAAGACCACGTGGGGCGAAGGTCATTTGGTCGTCACCGTGCGCACCGACCGAGGCGATCTCGTCCTCGACAACTTGCGATCGAATATCGTCTCGTGGCGCCAGACGGGCTATGATTGGATTATGCGCCAATCCGAGCGCAACCCGCAATATTGGGTCGAGCTCGATGGCGGACAGGCTGGCCCGGTCTACGCCGCGGCCGATCTCGACGATGCGACCGCGGTCGCCCAAGCCGATGTCGCGCCTCCTGCGCGCAAACCGATCGACCACAAGTTGGCGCTCGCCGCTCTCGACGTCGGGTTGAGGATGGCGGCCGCCCCCCGCGCGCCCGATGTGCGGAGCCTCCAGGCCGATGCGGCGACCGTGGCGCTCAACGAAACAAAGCTGCAGGCCGCGCAAGCCTCAATCGCCGACCTGACGCGCTGGATCGCGGACAATCGCCAAGCCGTGGCTCCCGTATTCGAAGGCGCCGTCGCCGCGCTCGGTCAATTCATCGAACCGAGCCAGGCTAGCGCTGAAAAGCCGGTGGAGAAAGGCGAGAGAGAAGCCAGGGCCGCCGATCCGTTCGACCCGACGTTGTTTGGGTTCATCTAGGCGGGCTGCCCATTCGCGGTAAGGCGCCCAGAGGCCAAATGCGCCGACGCAAAGTCCCGCCATGCTGGGCGCCCGCGGCGCACAAATCAGGAATACAAAGAACTTCTATCCGATCGCGTCGAGGTCGACCCGCTTCCAATTCCACAACCTTTGCGTTCTTGACCCTCCCGTTGCGGCTGCGCTGGTCGCCGTCGCGCGTTCCCGAACCTCCGCTTTGGTTCATTGGCCTCTACGCGCAGCGCTGCGAAGCCAACGCGTGCATTCTCCCCTCGGACAGGCGGTCTTGGGATGTGGGATCGCATCCAATGGCGACCCGTTTCATGGAGAACACGAAGGGTCGAGAAAATCTTCAGCCGCGAAGAGGCGGCTCAGACCGAAGGGGTCAGGACGCCAAACGAGCAGGACGAATTCACTGCGCCCGTCGGCAAGTTGGATTCCTGCGACGGCGATCGCCGACTGCGCGCTGCTCTTGGTCTCATCGGGAAACCCTTCCGCGGCAAGACGAAACGGGTTCACGCCAGCGAGAGTCTCTCGAGCGACGCGTCGCCCCCAAAATTCGAAGCCTTGTATGCGTTCTTTGATCGGCGCCCACTTGTTCTCGGACAGCTGCGGAGCGATCGACTGGAGCGTCTCTCTCGCTTGCCGAGAGATGCAGCCGATATGGATGTGAAGCTGGTCTTGAGTCCGTGAAAAGCGTGAGTTTATAGCGAGGGCGACATCGTCACGCGCCAGCGGCTTGTGATTCGTGTCGGACAGAAACGCGCGGGCGTTCCAGGCGTCTTCGAAATAGTTTGGGGCCCCCAAAGACAGAAGCGACGGATCCTCAACGCCGACGATTTTTTTCGTCGGCGACAAAATGGTGTCCGGCTTACCGACCGGCGGACGCAAGATAACGTAGCCCCCTCCTCTCCGTCGGACGTATTGACTTCGAGGCATGGAAAGGCGGCGCCCGTCAGAGCGTGGTTGGCGACGCAGGTCCGCACGACTTGCCAGAGCGCCCCGCGGTCTCCTTTCGCAACGGCCGCTTGTGCGGCAAACGCGAAAGCGACGCAACATATGGCGGCTATTCTCGACAGGCTCTACCTCCTTTAAGACCGGTGGGCAGAGCGCTGATGTTTCACGCCGAGCGCCTCGCTTCAAGCCGGAAACGCCGCCGCGCGACGCGATCCGCATCAAGAGCCGGTCGCCGTTCCAGGGCGCGCTGGTGATGAACGTGTCGCCCGCAGTCGCCGAGGAGCTGTCGCTCAATGGCGTCCGCGAAGGCGTCGGCGTCGCCGACGTCGCCGAAGGATCGCTTGCCGCCAATGTCGGCGTCGAGAAGGGCGACGTCGTCCTGGAGGTCAACGGGGCGAAAATCGCCACCACCCACGATCTTAAAACGGCGAGTGGGCAACGCACGCGCTACTGGGACTTGATGATCGCGCGCGGCGGCCAGACGATCCGTTCGCGCATTGCCGGGTAGATTTGTGTGCGAAGCGGGCTCCGGGTCGCGGCGTGACGCCGGAAGCCTGCTTAATCGAGCGCGAGCGCGGCCCCCGCAGGCCGCGCCGATCTCACGCCGCCTTTCTGGCGGGGGCTTTGCTCTTGCCGCGCGCCATGCGGCGCTTCAGCGAAGCCCACAGCGCGCGCATTTCCTGCGCCGCCGCGCCGTGCGGATTGATCTCGGTCACGCCGAGGCCGTGACGCGCCGCTTCCTGATAGTCGACGCGGGCGAGCACCAGCGGCGAAATGAGGCCGCCCATCTCTTCGAGCGCCGCCACGGCGTTGTCGACGCGCGCCGATTGTTGGGCCGGCGGGCACTGGTTGAGCAGGAACGCGAAATCGCTCGCCGTCGCCTTCAAGGCTTCGCGCGTCAGGGCGCTCGCCCAGAGATCGAAAATGCTCGGGCGCGAGGGAATGATGTTCAGATCGGCCTCGCGCATCGCCGCCGCCGAAGCCGCGCCGTCGGCGCCGGGCGTGTCGAGGATCACCAGCGTGACGCCCTTCTTCTCCAGCGCGCTCATCACCGCCGGCAGTTTCCCTGCGCTCGCCGCGACGACCGCGATGTCGTCGAGCTCGCGGGTCTTGGCCCAGCTCAGAAGGGAAGCCTGCGGATCCATGTCGATGACGCAGACGCGCTCGCCCAGCTCCGCGGCGGCGACCGCCAGCGATGAAGCCAATGTGCTTTTCCCCGACCCGCCCTTTTGAGTGACAAACGCTATCGTGCGCATGGAGCCCGCCCTTTTTCGATTATCGCGCCGGCTGCGAATCGCCGCCGGGATCAATGGTTAAAATTGTCCTCCTTGTTTGCGGTCATTATGGTTAACGAAGTGTGACTAACGAGGGATGCGCGATGATTTCCGAGTCGCCCGTGAAGAACGCCGATTACGCGAGAGCGCTCTGATCGAGAGGCGGTTTGGCGGCGCATCCCGACATTGTTCGCAAACGTGTCGGCGGCCGTCCGGGCGGCGGGCCTGGCTTGCCAGGAACCCCAAACAGTCGCAGATTGGGTCTGAACCGGCGGCCATTGGGGGCGTCGAATGAACCTTTATCAACCGGCGAAAGCGCTATGGGGGCCGGTCGTCGACGCTAGTGGCAAGTTACGAGCCTACGGAGGTCAGCGTGACTTTGAAACCTCGCGCAAAGCCATGCGGTTCGTGATGAAAGACCTGACCGGGCTCGATCACGACACTGCGGCTATTCAAAGCGATGAGCGAGACGAGCATTGTCCGATCGAGAATATCGAACAAATCTATGCGAGCAATGAGTTCAAGAAGGTCTAGAATTCATGTGGACCCTTGTTATCTTTGTCCTCACCAACGGCGTTGGTCCTTCAAGTGGGTCTGGCGCAGCCGTCTCGCAGATGATCTTCGCAAGTGAAGATCAGTGCAATACTGCAGCGTCGCAGCTCACCACCGTTGGAACTGTCAGCACCGACAAGGGCGGTCCCTATCAGATCATCGCCAAATGCATTGCTCGAAGTACTGCGCTTGGAGGAATTCCGGGAGTGAAGAAGTAGAAGCTGAGCCGACTCCCCATTATGATCCCCTGGAACGGATAGGCCAGCGGGTAAAATATTGCTCGATAGAAGGCCACGGCCTTGCAAGGCCCGTCAGAGAGATGGCGCCGCAAGCCGGCGTTATGTTCCACGGGATAAGGGCCGCGGCGAGATCGCCACGCGTTGACGATTGGCCAGGAGATCGCGCGGCGGGGCGTCGCAACGGCTCTGAGCTGTGGCGCTCGCTGAGGCGGCAGGGGTTTCGCGGATGTCTTCGTGTCGTCAGTGAGTGGAGTGGACGGCGTCGGCGATCGGAAAAGATGGATTCAAGCGCGATAAGCCGCGCGCCCTCCGCCCGAACCATTGCCAGGTTGATGACGATCGGGCGCGACCGGCTCTCCATAGCCGAGACCGTAACCGTCGCCGCGATCGAGAGCGGCGTTGAACTTCTGGTCGAGGCGCGCGAAATCGTGACGGATTTCCAAGCCATGATCCGAAGAAAAGCGCTGGCGGAACTCGATCCGTGGATCGAGCGCGCCAAGACGAGTCTCGTCGCGGCGTTCGCGAACGGCGTCACGAAAGACAAGGCCGCGGTAAGCGCCGCGATCTCCTCGGGTTGGTCCAACGGCCAAGCCGAAGGCCAAATCTGCAAGCTCAAGCTGGTCAAGCGCCAGATGTATGGCCGCGGAAAACTCGATTTGCTCCAAGCGCGCGTCATCGGCGCTACGTGACCCGATCGTCACCAAAAGTGCGTCACAGCCCAAAAGGGACCCCCTTTGTGACGGGCGCTGGCGGTAGCGCTCGCCCCGGCTGAGCTGAACTTATCTTTTACAGTTGGGCCGGCCAAGCTCTTGATAAGACTCAATGTTCAATCTGCTGGTGTGCGATGTAGTGCCAATTCACGATTTGTTCCACAACCAAATGCGGTAAGCGATTCTTTTG
>JBEKLU010000181.1:0-8345 GCA_050010035.1 Roseiarcus sp. | reverse complement strand
GCGCGCCGAAATGTGAAACAACGGCGGTCGAGCGGACGTGGCGAAACTGGTAGACGCAAAGGACTTAAAATCCTTCGGCCCTTAGGGCTGTGCGGGTTCGACCCCCGCCGTCCGCACCAGGCGGCTTGCGCGAGGCGCCGCCGCAGGCTCCGCTCGCGTGGTCGGAATTGCCGACAGGTCATCGGGAATCCTTGAGCTTCCGCAGGGGGGCCGACAAGCGTCCGAGTTGATTTTCCGGAACCCCGAATAGACTTACACAACGTAGTTAAGGTTAATACAATATGAACGTTGAAGGTAGCAGTTTAACTCAATAATGATCTATCCGAGTGGAGGCCACCACGAGTTGGATCGCTTAGCAGCGCTCCGGCTTATTGGAGGGCGTCCCGATGATGGAAGACTGGCGGAAGTTCAAAATCTGGAAGGACGTCTCGCGCGAGGAATTCGAGAGCGCGACCTGGCAGGACAGGAATTCGATCATCCATGTCCGGCAGCTCGAAGCCGCCCTCGAAGGGGTCGTCTCCCCTGATCTCTTCGAGGAAATTGAAGTCGGGCTTCGCAAGGTCGGCATGTCAATCCGGGTGAACCCCTACATCGTCGGCTTGATCGACTGGTCGAACGCGGAATGCGACCCGATACGGCGCCAGTTCTTGCCGATGGCGTCGGAACTCGAAGCCGATCATCCCTGTCTCGTCGTCGATTCTCTGGAAGAGCAGGACCATTCTCCCGTTCAGAGCCTGGTGCATCGCTATCCCGACAAAGTCCTCTTCCTGGTGACTGCGGTCTGCCCCGTCTACTGCCAATATTGCACGCGCAGCTATGCGGTGGGCATGGACACGCCGCTCGTCCAGAAAGAGCATGTGACCAGCGCCAAGAACTGGGCCGCGGCGCTCGATTACATTCGCAATCATTCCCAAGTCGAAGACATCGTCGTTTCGGGCGGGGACCTGTCTCGCTTGAAAGCTGCGCATGTGCGCGAACTCGGCAACGCTCTGCTCGACATCGACCACGTTCGCCGAATCCGCTTCGCGACCAAGGCCGTCTCGGTCCAGCCGATGAAATTCCTGAGCGACGAAGAATGGGCGGGCGCTGTGCTGCAGGTGATCGAGCGCGGCCGCAGTCTGTTCAAGGACGTCTGCATTCACACGCATTTCAACCATCCGAACGAAGTCACGCCGTTGGTCGAACAAGTGATGCGGCGCCTGCACTCGCACGGCGTCGTGGTTCGCAATCAGACCGTCCTGCTGCGGGGCGTCAACGACGACGTCGCGACGCTGCGAACGCTGATCAAACGGTTGAGCTCGGTCAATATCCATCCATACTACGTCTATCTCTGCGATATGGTCAAAGGCAGCGAGCACTTCCGCGTGTCTCTCAGGGCGGCGCAGCAGCTCGAGAAGGAAGTTCGCGGAGTGACCGCAGGATTCAATACGCCGCTCTTCATCGTCGACACGCCGGCCGGCAAGCGAGACGTGCACAGCGTCGAATTCTACAACGCGAGATACGGTGTTTCTTGCTTTGTGGCGCCGATCGTCGCGCCCGGGAAGCTGTTTCAATATTATGATCCGATCCGTTCCTTGCCGCGAGCCGGCAGGGAAGGCTGGCGGATCAGCCCCCGCGAGCAAATCCTCGCCCGGGTCTTGGGCGGCGCGCACGACCACGATCATCCGTCGCACGTTTCAGGCGGCGCCAAGCCGACCGAGGGCAAGCGCCGACCCGTCGCCGAGCCGATCTTCAACTGAGTCGCCGCCGCTGCGCAGGATCGCTGAAATGACGATCGTCCTCCCTCATTCCATCGCGCGGGCCGCGGGCGCGGCTCCCGCTGAGGCGTTCGCCGACTGCCCGACGCTCCCCCGTAACGGAGAGATATTCCTCTGGCTGCTCGATTTGCCGAGCCTGCCGTTGACGCCGATGCTCCAGTTCGTCACCGATGCGGAGCGCGGCGCGGACGAACGGCGACTATATCGTAGCGACTTCGAACCCTGGCTGAAATCGCGAGCCGCGTTGCGTTGCATCTTGAGCGCGTTCACCGGTCAGGCGGCGCGGCGGATCGCCATCGCGGCGGGCGAGGGGGGCAAGCCCGAATTGGCCGACAATCCGGATGGGCTGCATTTCAACGCCTCGCGCAGCAAAGATTTCGCGCTGATCGCGCTGGGCCGCGCGCCCTTGGGGGTCGACATCGAAGCGGTTCGGCCGGAGTTCAGCTGGCGCACCATCGCGATGCATTGGTTCCATCCCCGCGAGCAAGCGCTCCTCGCCTCGGCGCCCGAAGCGCGGCGGTCCGAAATCTTCTTCCAGATCTGGACCCATAAGGAAGCCTATTGCAAAGGCGTCGGGACCGGCCTCGATCGCGAAGCGATGATCGGCTCTTTTACCGGACCCGAGAGCCGGTCCGTGCGCGGAGCCAAGGGGTCGCAAGCGACGCAATGGCGCCTGAAGGCGCTGGCCGCCCCGCGGGGCTACAAGGCTTCTCTCGCCAGCGCGAACGTCCCGCCGATCGTCGTCGATCGCACGGCGTCCTTCGCCGAGGCCTCGCGCCTACAATCCTAGCGGGTTGTCGCCTTGAGCTCTATCTCGCGGGCGAAGCGCGGACGTCTGGTTCAATCTGACGACAATGCGCGCGAGCGCCGGGCGACGGGGCCGTCGAGACGCGAACTCTGAGCCACCCCCGGCTTTCGCGCGGTCAGATTCGGTGTTGCGGCGTGTCGGGCCGCCGCCGACGGAGGTCTTCCCGTAGGGCGCGCTGAAGCCTGCCGGCGCGCCCATCGCGATCCGCGCCGCTGGCGCGAGTCGCGAATGAACTTGTCTGCTCCGCGTCGATTAGCCCTGCACCGTCGGAATGCCGTGCCACCGGCTGCGCGCGGGCATCACTTCCCCCTTCATCAGCAGCGACATCGGCCCGAGCGCCGCTCCCTCTCCCATTCGGGAGTCGTAGAGCACGACGCTCATGTTGCCGACCGAGCACCCCGGCTCGATCGTCAGATAGGACGACTTCATGATGCGATCCTCGAACAGGTGGTTCTGGATCACCACGCCGGGATTGAGCGCCACGTAGTCGCTGATCTGAACGAGGTCGAATTCCGAGAAGAGGCCGCTGGCGATATAGCAATTGCGGCCGATCTTGCAGCCGAGCAGGCGCAAGAGCGGGGCGGCGAACGGCGTCCCGAAAAACGCAGTGACCACCGGCGCCATGATCGACTCGTAGGCGCCGTTCACCATTTCATTGAACCAGACGTATGGCGACCAGAGCGGCACGATGACCGGCTTGAAGCGGCCCATGACGACCCACTTCAAGGCGACCACGATCGCGACTGCGATCGCGGCGGCGAAAAGGCCCAACGCCGGCAACAGCGCGAAGGTGATCGCGAGGCCATAGACCTCATAGCCATAGAGGACCGCCGCCAGGCTGGCCAGGCCGAGGACGAAGGCGGTGTACGAGGGGATCAGAATGCGAAGCGTGTCGACGACGGCGCGCTGGGCGTAGAGCTTCCGGCTCGGCCGGTAGGTCGCCTCTTCGCTGAAGCCGCCGACCTTCTGACGATTTGGCAGCCGGAACGCGGGCGAGCCGAGCCAATCGGTGCCGTCGGGCGTCGTTTCTCCCGGCGACGGCGGCGCCGACAGCACGCCGAGAAGGCAGCGTTCGCCGAGGCCTGTTCCGGTCGGCAGGATTGCGCCGTTGCCGACGAAACTTCGGGCGCCGACGCGATTGACGCCGATTTCGAACCGGCCGCCGAAAACCCGCCGGCCGCCGAACATGCAGCCGTCGGCGAAAAACGCCGAGTCGCCGGCCTCGAGCAATTCGGGCATGAAGCTCCACACGGTCGACATCTCGGCGTGCTTGCCGATCTTCGCGCCGAGCAGACGCATCCATGGCGGCAGGTAGATCGTGGTGAAGACCGGCAGCAGCAGGGCGCGACTCGACCGCATGAGTCCGTAGGCGAGCCAGTGCCGCAAATAGTAGAAGGAATAGAGGGGATAGACTCCCGGCTTGGCGCGGCGCAGCAGGATCGCCTTGATCATCGCGATCCACAAGCAAGCGATCGCGACGAACACAGGGACCAACGCGAAGCTGACCCACAAGGCCGCTCCCATCCAGCCGCGATCGAAGGCGTACACCCACAATTTCACGAGAAGCAGGCTCGGCGCCAGCGATAGCAGGCCGAGCAAGCTGCCGACGAGCCAGGCAAAAGGAACGAAGGCGATCTTGCGCAACAGGCTCGCTCGGTAGATCTCGCCGGGCGGGACCGGCACTTCGAGCGGTTTGCCCGGCGATCCCCGCCATTGCTCGCCCGCCGCGATCGTCGCGCCGTCCGGCAACAAGGACTGGTCGTCGATGCGCGAATCGTCGGCCATGCGCACGTTCAGGCCCAAAGCGGAATGCGCGCCGACGAAACAGCGGCTGCCGATGTCGACGCGCCCGATGATGAGGTAGCCGTCCTCCACTCGCGCGCCGTGCAACTGCGTGTCCGCTCCGATGCTCGTGTCGTCGCCGATCGAAACCAAGTCCCATGCGGAGACCAGAGCCGAATCGAGAGCGCAGGCGCGCCCCACCTTCGCGCCCATGAGCCGGTAGTAGACGGGCATCAAAGGCGTACCGAGAAAAATCCCGGCGCCGGACAGTTGCTGCAGCCCGCTCACCAGCCACCAGCGAATGTAGTAGCCGCCCCACAAGGGATAAGCGCCGGGCTTGTAGCGCCCGATGATCAGCCACTTCGCGCCGACGCCGATCGCCATCAAGACGAGCGACAGCGCGAGATAGAACGGGATCAGGATCGCCACCATCTGTAGAAGCGAAAGCCGGCCGCGCAACAGATCGTCGGCGATCGGCAACACGAAGAAGCTGGGAGTCGCGAATACGTACCAGCCTAAGACGAGAAAGAACGCCTGGATCGCGCCGACGCGCAGGCCGGCCTTGCGCCGCAGGGCCGGTCGTTCGCTCTTGACTTCGGTGGGCGCGGCGTCGGCTTGAAGCGCGGACGCGGCGGCGAGATGCTGGGCGAGTTTGCGCGGGGTGGGAAATGCGTAGACGTCGCGAACCGCGACGTGGAGATCGACTTCGCGCAGCACCGCCACCATTTGCGCCGCCAAGAGAGAGTGGCCGCCGAGATCGAGGAAGAAATCCTGCTCGGCGCCGACGGTCGTGACGCTGAAGACTCTTGCCCAGGCCCCGGCGATTTTCGCTTCCAACGGACTTGTCGGCGGCGCGATCGCGCTCGCTTCGTCCACCAACGGCTGGACCGGCTCGGGCAGGCGCTTGCGCTCGACCTTTCCGGTCGTCAGCATCGGCAGTTCGTCGAGCACGTCGAGATAGGCCGGCACCATGTATACGGGCAGTTTCGCCTTGAGGGCGGCGAGCAGCGCGCTTCGATCGACCGGTTTGGCCGGATCTTTAATGACCACGTACGCCGCGAGCGTCGGCACGCCGGCGCGATCGTGCGCGGCGACCGTTGCCGATGCGACATTGTCCTGCTCGAGCAGCACCGAAACGATTTCCGACAATTCGACGCGGTAGCCTCGAATCTTGACCTGATCGTCGATGCGCCCGAAGAACTCCACTTCGCCGTCGTCGTTCAACGCAGCGAGATCGCCTGTGCGATAGAGTCGGCCGCCGTCGCGAGGCGAGCTCACGTAATGCCGCGACGTCAACTCGGGCTGTTTGAGATAGCCGCGCGAAACGCCCGGCCCGCCGATATAGAGCTCGCCCTTGACCCCTTGCGGCACGGGATTCATCTCGCTGTCGAGAATGTGTATCGAATATCCCGCGATCGGCCGGCCGATCGTGATTGCTTGCCCTGGAACGCAAATCTTGGCCGTCGTGTTGACGGTCGCTTCGGTCGGCCCATACACGTTGAGGATCGTCCGCCCCGGTCGCCACCAACGCGCGACGAGTTCAGGCGGGCAGACTTCGCCGCTGACGACGAGTTGCCGCAGCGTGGGGACGTCGTCCGTCATCGTCGACAGCATTGTCGGAACCGTCGAGAAATAGGTCACCTCGGCGCGCGACAGATATTGCGCGAGATCGTTGCCGAAGCGGGGCGTGTCCTTGGCGCCGACGACGAGGGCGGCGCCGTTCGAGAAAGCCATCCAGATTTCCTCGACCGAGCCGTCGAAGCCCAACGAAAAGCCTTGATAGATTCGGTCGGACGGCGTGGTCGCGCAGACCGCGTTGAACGCCTGGACGAAATGATAGGCGTTGCGATGTTCGGTCATCACGCCCTTGGGACGCCCGCTCGTCCCGGAGGTGTAGATCACGTAGCACAGATCGGTCGGCGCCCCCCCGGTGTCGGCCTGGGTCAGCCGGGCGCTCGGGAGCGCGGCGATTTCCGCAGCCTCTCCATCCAAGGAAATGATGCGGCCGTCGAAAACCGACTTGACCCGATCGAGAAGCGCCTGTTCGCAGATCATCAGAGAAATCCCCGCTTCGCCGACGATATAGCGAATGCGATCGTCGGGATGGGTCGGATCGATTGGCGCATAGGCGGCGCCCGCCTTGAGGCAGGCGAGAATCGCGATGATCGGCAGTTCGGAACGATCGAGACAAAGGCCGACCAGCACGCCGGGGCCGGCCCCGACCCCGCGCAGACGACGAGCGAGTCGGTTGGCCCTGGCTTCGAGTTCCCCATAGGACAGACTCGTATCGCCGCAGGCCAGCGCGACCGCGTCGCCGTGCGCGTCGACTTGCGCCTCGAACAGTTCATGAAGACATCCCGGCGGCGACGCGTGATCGCGCGCCGCAACGGCGCCCGCCTGTGTTGCGACCTCGCGAGAGGCGAGGCGTTGGGTCAGGTTCGACGGCTCGAGCAAATCGTCGACTTCGAGCCCCGAACGCTCGCCGATCTCCGCGAAGCCGGCGTCGTAATCGGCAACGTCGGCGAACCTTTCGGTCGCATCGCTCGCGCCGGCGAGCCGAAACAGGGGGCCCGTGGCTGTTTCGATCGATGGCGCCGATGTCGGCTCGAAATGACTTTGAAATCGGTTCATTGTGGCCTCCCGGAGCGACTCATCTCCGCCCGTCGGCACTGTCGTGCAGATCGGCGCGTGTCCAAGCGTCAAAGAACGAAGGTTTGGGCGCGAGTTAAACCAGCAGCGCCACTACGCCAACGGTTGGCGCGACGAACTGCGCTTATTGCGAGGCATAGGCGTCAGGCAAATCGCGCAGATACTTTCGGCCAAATTAGCGTTAATACGCATATGCGCCCTCCTCGCGCTTTCCACGCGAGCCGAGATGTACACCCCTGGCCCAGAGTGTCCTTTACGCCGCTCCAGCAAAAATGATGGATCAATTTATAATTTTCGTCAACCTTATTTCAGCCAATTAATGCCTCTGGATCGCGAACTGACGGAGCCTATATGCATAGTGCATAGCCGGATGCAATTTCGAAACCCTAGATAATTTGAAGATTATGATGCCGGATGGAGGTTGTTGTATCTGTTATTGGTCGTTTTCACGACAAGGGAAGCGTGGAGGGGTTGGTATGCGTTGTTGGCTCCGTAATCGGTTTGGACGTTATAATATTGTATGTAATCTCTCGTCTAATTCCTTGCAGGCGACGATCGTACCTGGTATCGGCCATCGCGGCGGGGACGTCATTGTCGATTGCGTAAGACGGAATCTCGGCCGGACATGCACAATTTAGGTAAATGGTTAACTCGTCACCGCTCATAGAACCGCGTGGCAAGGGCAATGCAGACGCGGAGACTGTCGTAACGTTTTCGGCCGCGTTAACCCGGATTCATTCTGGAGTCCTGTGACAATTGGTACAATTGCATATTAAGACGTCATCGCGGTCGGAGCGACCACGACATTATAATTTGTGCTATCCACCGGGACTTGTTGCGGCGACGCTTTGCTCAACCCCTTAATGGGCCGGCATCCGCTGGCGAGCGAGGCCCTCGCCACGCGACGAGGCGGCGGAAAATCGCCTCGCAAGCCCTTGAAAGCAGACCATCGCGCCGGAAAATGGCGCCGCCCTCGGTCGGTTCGGCCGGGGCGCCCGCCGCCACGCGCGGCGCCGCTCTATGCCCCAAGCGCCGCGACGCGAATCATGCGGTGCCCGCGTCAGCGGCCGCTCCCCCCAAAAAGCGGCCCGACGATGTGGTGACAGGCGTTTCATTTTCTCGACTCGGCCGAGCCCCGCCAAAGCTGTTGACTACGGCCGCGCGCCGTCGCTCTTCGGCGCGCCGCTTGCTATGGAGGGTTCGCCAACCGAGCCTCGTCACGAGAGTCCGCCATGCCCGACGGTCGCGAAAAAGCCTTTCCGGTCTCCTGGGACCAGTTCCACCGCGACGCGCGGGCGCTGGCCTGGCGCCTCGCCGCTTCCGGGCCGTTCGAGGCGATCGTCGCGATC
>JBEKLU010000180.1:0-11980 GCA_050010035.1 Roseiarcus sp. | reverse complement strand
AAGACCCTCGCGACACAGCCTTTGTAGCGTCCCGATCAACACTTCACGGAGCTTAATCGCAAAAGAAAAGGCCCCCGAAACAAAGTTCCGGAAGCCCATTTCTCATTCGTCGCAGTTTGAGAGTCACACTTCCGCGAATCACTGTCAAGAGTCTCATCCGAGATTCTAGCGTCGTTTCGGCGAGCGGATTTCTTTTGCCCTAACCGAGGCAAAGAAATGGAACCGCATCTATCGACGACGCCCTTCGGGCGGCGAACGCTGAGGCTTGCCCATGTGGCAAGTCAGGCGCTCGCGAAAGCTCGGCCGCCCGAGAAGGCGGTCCACAAATGGCAGGTCTTTCGCGCGATATGCACGGCCAAGACGCGGATCGGCGTGTCCGAACGCGCACTGGCGGTGCTCGACGCGTTGCTGAGCTTCCACCCGGAGACCGCGCTGACCGGCGAGGACGTCGTGGTCTTTCCGTCAAACCAGCAGCTGGCGCTGCGGGCGCATGGCATGGCGCCGGCGACGCTGCGGCGACATCTGGCGGCGCTGGTCGATTGCGGCCTGGTGATCCGCCGCGACAGCCCCAACGGCAAACGGTACGCTCGCAAAGGCCGGGGAGGCGGCATTGAGTTGGCCTTCGGTTTCGACCTCAGCCCGCTTGTGGCCCGCGCCGATGAATTCGAAGCCTGGGCCGAAGAAGTCCGTGCCGAGGAGCGCGCGCTGAAGCTGGTGCGCGAACGCATCACGATCTGCCGGCGCGACATCGCCAAAATGATCGCTACCGGCATCGAGGAGAACGTGCCGGTCCGCCGCGGCGGGGACGGCCCAACCGACTGGCTGGGCCTCTACACCCTCTACCGCAGCATGCTCGCTCGAATTCCGCGCACGGCGACGCGTCTGGAGCTCGAGCCTGTCGCGGAGGATCTGTCCCTGCTCGCCGACGAAGTGCTCATGGTGCTGGAAGATCATGTAAAAACAAAGAATCCGAGCGCCAATGAGTCCCAAACTGAGCGCCACATACAAAATTCAAATCCAAACTCCCAAATTGAACTTGAACCTCGCTTCCGAGAAAGCGCGGGGGCGAGGGCGGAGCCAAAACCCGATACGCCGAGGATGCCGGAAGGGGCCTATCCCCTTGGAATGGTGCTCGACGCCTGTCCCGATATCGCCGACTACGCCAAGACCGGAATTTCGAACTGGCGCGACTTCATGGCGACCGTCGCCGTGGTGCGGCCGATGCTGGGGATCAGCCCGAGCGCCTGGGAGGAGGCGCAGGCCGTCATGGGCGAGGCCCAGGCCGCGGTGGTGGTCGCGGCGATCCTGCAGCGCGGCGCGGCGATCAATAGCGCCGGCGGCTACATTCGCGGCCTGACGGAAAAGGCGAGGGCAGGGCAGTTCTCGCCCGGTCCCATGCTGATGGCGCTGATCGGAAGCCGAAAGCGGGAAAAGAAGCGCGCCTAGCCCCGAGCATGGTCTGCAAAGCGTTGGACCTCTCGACAACAGGTCGCGTGTTGGTGTATTGTCCATCATGAAAGCGCAGCTGCTGCTTAGAGAACGTCACCAGTTGCGCGGCGACGCGTTTGTCGAACTGCGGATTTGGCGCGCGCCGGAATCGGTGCAGGGGTCGGTTCATCGGTTCAAATATGCGCTGGCCTATGTGGTCGCGAGCGTGTGTGTGTTGCGCTACGACAACGAGGCCGGGAAGGGCGATCACCGGCATGTCGGCGAGGCCGAAGCCGAATACCGATTTACCACGCCCGACCAGCTGCTGGCCGATTTCTGGCGGGACGTCGATCAATGGAGACCGGGATGAGCGTCGTGACCCTTTCGATCGCCTCGCGTGAGGATGTTTCGCGCCGTGCGGCCGCCGCGTTCCAGGGCGAGGAGCAGGGCGCGCATATTTCGTTCGGCTCGGTCGACCTGCTGTGGAAAACCCTGACCAAGAAGCGTTGGGAGATTCTCAGGGCGATGACGGGCCAAGGCGCGTTGTCGATCCGCGAGGTGGCGCGGCGGGTCGGCAGGGACGTCAAAGCCGTCCATGGCGACGTGACGGCGCTTCTGACGCCATCCACGTCGATTTCACGCTGACCAAGGCGGCTTAGCGCGTTGCGAGCGAAGCGCTGGCCGAAGGAACAGCTTCTTCCGTTTGCACGGCGCCGTTTCCGCGGGGCAGGGGAGGGGGGACGCCGCCGCGCTCACAGCCCCGCCGCCTTGGTCAGATTGACCCGGAAGCGGTCACGACGGCGCTGGTAGTGATCGGCCCCCAGCGAGTGGTCCAAGAGCAATGTTAGTGCATGATTGGCCTCGGGCCTAGCGCGGGCGGCGCAGCGGGTCGGGGTTGCGAAGCCGCCCGCGCGGCGAAGGCAGGGATGAACACCTCAGGTGCTGGCGGCTTGTAGCCCAAGGATCCGTGAGGCCTCACGGTGTTGTAGTGACGCCGCCAACTCTCGATCACGACTTTGGCCTCCTGCAAGGTGTAGAAGATCTCCCCATCGAGCAGTTCGTCTCGGAGCCTGGCGTTGAAGCTCTCGATGAAGCCATTCTCCCACGGGCTTCCCGGCGCGATGTAGGCGGTCTTGGCTCCCACCGCCGTGATCCAGCCTTGCACGGTCTTGGCGACGAACTCTGGTCCATTGTCGGAGCGAACGTGCTCGGGCACGCCGCGTAGGATGAACAGATCCGAGAGCACGTCGATCACGTCGACGGATTTCAGTTTGCGTTCGATGCGGATCGAGAGGCATTCATGCGTGAACTCGTCGATCACGTTCAACATCCGATATTTCCTCCCCTCGTGGGTGCGATCCTCGACGAAGTCATAGGACCAGACATGATTGGGCCGCTCGGCGCGCAGACGGACGCACGATCCGTCGCTAAGCCAGATGCGAGCTCGTTTGGATTGTCTTGCCGGGACTTTCAGCCCCTCGCGCCGCCAGATCCTCTCGACCCGTTTGTCGTTGACGACCCAGCCCGCTCCCGTTCGCAACATTTCCGCGATCTTCCGATAGCCAAGGCGGCCATACTGGCGGGCCAGTGCGACAATGTCGGCGGTCAGCCGCTCCTCGTCGTCTGGCCCGGTGGGAATGCGGCGCTGCGTGGATCGGTGCTGTCCGAGCACCCGGCAAATCCGCCGCTCGGACAGCTTCAGCTCGGATCGCACGTGATCGATGCAGGCCCGACGGCGCGCGGGGCTTAGAAGTTTCCCCGTGCGGCCTCGGCAAGGATCATCTTGTCCAGCGTCAGGTCAGACACGGCACGCCGCAGACGCGCGTTCTCCGCTTCCAGATCCTTCAGCCTCTTCACCTGATCCGACTTCAGCCCGCCGAACTCCCGCCGCCACCGATAATACGTAACCTCGGTGACGCCGATGGCTCGGATCGCATCGGCCACCGATTTGCCCTGCGACGTAAGGACATCGACCTGGCGCAACTTCGCGACGATCTCTTCCGCTTGTGGTGCTTCCTCGGCATTGTGGTCCTCCTCCTCGTCCAAACACATACTTCGGGGTGGACCATTTCAATGGGGGACGCCATCCACGTCGATTTCACGCTGACCAAGGCGGCTTAGCGCGTTGCGAGCGAAGCGCTGGCCGAAGGAACAGCTTCTTCCGTTTGCACGGCGCCGTTTCCGCGGGGCAGGGGAGGGGGACGCCGCCGCGCTCACAGCCCCGCCGCCTTGGTCAGATTGACCCGGAAGCGGTCACGACGGCGCTGGTAGCGGCGGGTCATTTCGGCGCTGGCGTGGCCGAGCTGCTTTTGCACGTAGCGTTCGTCGACCTCGGCCGAGGAGGCGAGGCCGGCGCGCAGCGAGTGCCCGGAGAATTTCCGCTCCCGCTCGCCTTCCGTCAAATCGCCGCGGACCCCGGCGGCCAGCGCGGTCCTCTTCACCAGTCGCGCGACGTGCTTGTCGGTCAGGCGGTCGGCGCCGACTTTTTTTCCGATGACCCGCCGGAACAGCGGCCCGACAGAAATCCGCCCGAATTTAAGCCAGGTCTGCAGGGCGACCACCGGGCAGGTGGAGTCGCAAGACCCGCGCCCGATTTCCACCTCGCGCCAGCCGGTTTTGCCGCGCAGCGTCAGCAGCAGGCCGTCGTCGAAGAATTCGATCCAGCCGCCGGTGAGGCCGTCCTCGGGGCGGCAGTCGAGGCCGACGATTTCCGAGCGCCTGAGGCCGCCGGCGAAGCCCAAAAGCAGGATCGCCCGGTCGCGCAGGCCCCTGAGGTCGCTTAAGTTCAGCGTCGCGATCATCGCCAGGAGGTCTTCGGGCAGCACGGCCTCCTTTTGCTCGGGCGGGCGGCCGTGGGTGCGTCGGACGCCGGCGAGGACGGTGGCGACATGGCGGTCGGAACGGTCGAATTTCTCGCCCCGCTGGGCGAAATTCCACATGAGCGCCGAAAGCCGGCGCTCGATCGTGGGCGGCGAGCAGGGTTTGGGGCCGGCGGCCCCCGAGGCGCAGGCGGCGATGTAAAGCCCGATGACCTGGGGATCCGGGGGCAGGGCGGGCAGGCCATGCCGACGCGCCCAACCCGTGTAATGGCGCCAGTCGGAGGCATAGGCTTTGCGGGTGTTGTCGGAGTTGGAGGCCTTGGCGTAGTCCCGCGCGGTTTCGGCGAGGCCCTCCAGATGCGCGGGCAGGGTCGCGGCGGTCGGCGCATCGGCAAGAAGCGGCGTGTCCAACGACGGCGGAGCGGGTTCGTCGGGCGGAGGCGCCGCCGCCTGGGAATCCGGATTAGGGGCGGCGCCCAGGGCGCCGATCATCTCGCGTCCCAAGGGTTCAAGGTCGTCGCCCGCGTATCGTCG
Organism: Roseiarcus sp.; assembly: GCA_050010035.1. Classification (GTDB taxonomy): domain Bacteria; phylum Pseudomonadota; class Alphaproteobacteria; order Rhizobiales; family Beijerinckiaceae; genus Roseiarcus. The sequence continues at coordinate 7,199 of JBEKLU010000180.1, read as the reverse complement.
AAATCCGCGACGTTGCGCGTGACGACGATCAGGTCATGGACGATCGCGGTCGCCGCGATCAGGCCGTCCGCGTCGCCGCGGGGGCGAAGTGCGGCGATCCGGCCCCACTCGAGGGCGATCCCGTCGGTGATGGGGAGAATTCGGTCGGCATGATCGCTTCGCAGGGTTTGCAGCCATTGCGCGAGATGCGAAGCGGCGCGCGGGTCGGATTTCTGCTTTAAGGCGACGCCGCGCATGATCTCGCCCAGCGTGATCACGCTGAGATACACGGCGAGGGGATTGACCGATCGCAGCCATGTGACCGCCTCGAGGGAGCCGCGCCGGGCTTCGGAGACGACGTTGGTGTCGACGAGGTACATCAGAAGGCCGCGTCGCGGCTTGGCGTTTTGGCGCGCGACGCAACGGCTTCGGCCAATTCGTCGTCCCACGCCGGCCCGGACAGCAGGCAGTCGATGAGACTGGGTCGCCCGGCCGTCAAGGCGTCGTAGTCGTGCGCCGACAGGACGATGGCGGCCCGCTCGCCGCGCAAGGTGACGATTTGGGGCCCCTCGGTCCGGGCGCGTTGCACGACTTTCGAAAAATGGTTCTTGGCGTCTTGCAGCTGCCATTCCATCGGCGGTGTTCCTAGCTAGTCTGTCTAGCTATATTGTTTGGGCGGCCGCGATGTCAATGGGGAAGCTGCGCGGGCGCGGATTCGACGCCGCCCGCGGCGTGGCAAGGGGTCCCCGGGCGCGTTTTCCGGCGTTTGGGCGGTCATTTCGGCGTGTCGTTTGCTCAAGTTCAATGGACTCGCTTTCGTTGAATCATAACACTTTTCTCTGGCCAAGGTTGAGTGGATTCTGCTCAGATAGCTGGAATTTATCCCTGATTCGCTGGAATGGGGCGAGCGCGACGTTTGGTGATGGGTGAAGCGCAATATCGATAAGCTCGATGTCGATGACGACCGATGGCGGGAAGCTGTCGCGCGGGAGGCGATCATCAGGCCGCTCGCCCGCGGGGGACCATTGTCGCCTACGGAAGTAAAAACGGCGTGCCGCGCGCTCGGTCTTCGCCGCGCCCGGCTCTACGCATTGATCGAGCGGTACCGACGTGAGCCGGTGACGAGTTCGATGCTTGGCGCGAAGCCGGGTCCGCCGAGGGGAGCGCGCCACCTCGCCGACGACGTCGAAGCCGTGATCGAAGAGGCGATCGCGAGCTATTATCTAAGCCGTCAGAGGCCTTCGGTCAGTGCGCTCCACGATCATATTCGCCAATTGTGCCGCGCCCGAGGGGTCGCGATACCGTCTCGCAACGCGGTTCGTGCGCGTGTTGCGTCCGTGGACCGGCGCGCGCTCGTCGGCGCCAGGGAAGGGGCGAAGGCGGCGCGGGATCGCTTCAAGCCCGTCGTGAGGCAATACAGCGCCGACCACGCGCTTCACATCGTCCAGATCGACCACACGCCTGTCGATGTTTTCGTCGTCGACGCCGTGCACCGTCGGCCGATTCAGCGCCCGTGGCTGACGCTCGCGATCGATGTGGCGAGCCGCATGGTGGCGGGGTTCTACCTCAGTCTGGAAGCGCCATCGTCGGCGTCGGTCGCGTTGGCGATCCACCATCTCGTGACGCCTAAATCCGAGTGGCTCGCGGCGCGCGGGGTGAAGGGAGACTGGCCGGTCTCCGGCTTGCCTGACGTGATTCACGTCGACAACGCGCGCGAGTTTCGCAGCCGCGCGCTCGCACGAGGGGCCGCGGAATACGGCGTTTCGCTGGTTCATCGTCCGGTCGCCACGCCGCACTATGGGGGACATATCGAGCGCCTGATCGGCACGATGATGGGCGCTGTCCATCTGCTGCCGGGCACGACTTTCAGCAATATCGCCGATCGCGGCGCCTATGATCCCGAAAAGCACGCCGCCATGACGCTCGACGAGCTCGAACGATGGCTCGCGCTGCAGATCGTCGGCCGTTACCACGCCGAAGTGCACGGCACGCTGCTGCTGCCGCCGATCACGGCCTGGAGCGACGCCGTGGCCGCGCGCCGACAACCCTTCCGATTTCCGCAGGACGATACCCAGTTTCTCTACGATTTCCTGCCGTTCGAGGAACGCAGCATCCGACGAGACGGCGTGCGGCTCTTTGGGCTTCGCTATTGGGATGACGTGCTGAGCCCTTGGGCGGGACGGCTCGATCGTCGGCTTCGGATCAAATACGATCCCCGGGATCTTTCGCGCGTGTTCGTCGAGGGGCCGGACGGCGAGCATTGGCCGGTCCGGTTCGCCGATCTGCGCCGCCCGCGCATTACCCTGGGCGAGCACCGGATGGCTTTGACCGCCCTGAGGGAGCGCGGCGTCCGGCTGGTCGACGAACAATTGATTTTCGACACGGTGGAGGCGCAGCGCGAACTGGTCGAGACGGCGGCCGCGGCAACAAAATCAGCCCGACGCTTATCCGCGCGGAGGAATTCGGCGTTGTCGGCGACGGCCATGGGCGCTGGCGCCAAGGAGGCGGAAAACGACGCGCAGGAACAGACGTTTGGGGATTTGCCGTTGCTCGAGATCGAGGAGTGGTCTTGAGCGAATACGGCCATCTCTTGCCCGCCTATCGTCGCCAGGCAGGCCTGCCCGACGAGGAGCGGATCGCCTGGATACGGGCGGATCGCTGGCTGGATTTCGAACAAGCCCGCGGGGCGCTGGGGCGGCTGGAGGACCTGCTCTCCTATCCCCCGCGCGATCGCATGCCCTGCCTGCTCATCTACGGCGATACGGGCATGGGCAAAACGAAGATCATTCGTAAATTCTTGCGCGATCATCCCGCCACCTTCGACAAGGCTACGGGCGTCACGACGATGACGGTGGTCGCCATGCAGATGCCCGCGGAGCCGATCGAGCGCGACATCTACGGCGAATTGCTCGTCAGTCTCGGGATGTCCGGACCGATCGACGGCGCGACGCACCGGCAGAAGGAACTCTGCCGCGGCCTCCTGCGCTCCATGGGCGTGCGCATGCTGATCATCGACGAGGTCCACGCCATGCTGGCCGGCAGTTTTCGGCAGCAGCGGATCTTTCTGAACGCCATTCGCTTCCTCGCGAACGACCTCAAGGCGCCGCTCGTTTGCGCGGGGACGGATCTTGCGCGCCAGGCGTTGTTGACCGATCCGCAATTGGCCGAACGCTTCGAGGCCTTGCATTTGCGGCGATGGGCGGACGACCGATTTCTGGCGCAACTGCTGTCCAGCCTAGGCGCGTTATTGCCGCTGCGTCGGCCCTCGGCCTTGGAAACGACCTCGGTTCGCAAGCGCGTGCTCGAATTGACCGACGGCGTGACGGTGCGGATCTTCCGCCTGATCGAGACCGTCGCCGCCGAGGCCATCCGTTCGGGGGCCGAATGCATCACGAAGGAGAGTTTTGAGGCCGACGGTCTCGTGCTGCCGCTCGTCGCCATGACCCGAAAGACCGAAGAGCGGCTACGGCGGCGGGCCGCGGGATGATTCTTGGGGACTTTCTGCCGGTCGCCCCGAGGCCGTTCGAGGATGAACTGCTCTCGTCCTGGCAGGGACGGATCGCCTGCCGATACGACCTCTGCGCCGACGATCTCTCGGAACGGCTTGGCGTCGGGCCTCATGACAGGCCTATAGGCTTTTCGGGTCGAGAGTTCGCGCCCGCGGATGCCGCCGTGTCGATCTGGGCGAGAGCGTGTCGGCTTCCTGAAGGGTGGGTGCGGGATATGGCGCTCTCGAGACGGCGCAGACCGATAGGCTTGTACGTCTGGGGGGAGGGGAGGGTGGCCGGAGCGATCCGACGACCCGTTTGTCCCGCCTGCCTGGACGAAGACGCCGGCGCCGGCCGGGACCATCATATTCGCCGGACCTGGGCTTTGGTCGAGAGCTGCCTATGCGACCGGCATGGTCGATTTCTGACGGAAACGTGCGCGCATTGTCCGAGCCTTCTGGGATTTCGGTTTCGGAACCGCGGCGGCGCGGCCCGTCTGGTCTGCATTCGGTGCCAAGGCGTCGTGCGAGGTCTCGCCGTCGCGGGCGCCGCGGCATCGCCGGGAATTCAGGGGTTTTTCAGCATGCTGTCCTCCACACTCGCTGAGGCCATGGACAACCTTCCCTCGACGGCGTGCGCGGTGTTGCGAGCCGCGCGGCTGCTCTGGGCCTCGCCTCGGGCGCGAGGCCGAAGCAAGACCCCCTTCATCGCGCGCGTCGGACCTGGCGGTCCCCTTCCGCCGCTGACCGGGGCCGCGGAGGACCGGAGCGAGCCCCTGGCCACGGCTTCCCTGGGGTGGCGGATGGTGACGCTGCTCAGCGTCGCGCAACTCCTCGATCTCGGCGGCGCGCGGCGAGGTTTGGGTTCCGCGCCGTTCACGCTCGAGCAGCTGGCGGAATGGACGGGCGAAGCCCGTCCCGCGTTTTGGCCTCGCTCTGCTCGCGCGGTCGCGGTCGGACCCATCCGCTTGGGAGCGCCGCCGCGCGCTCCGGAGGAATACCTGAGGCTCGCGCAGACCATTCTAGCCAGCGAGGAGTGGCGAAACGCTCGCACAGGGTCTGCTATCGCGCGCCGTCGAACGCTCGGTCGGCTCGTGAACCGCGCGCTCGGCTAGCGCCGCGCGCCTCGAAGGCGGCGACAGCGTCGCTTGAGTCGGAATTTATCGGACTGGCGTACAAGCCCGAGTCGGAATTCGTGAGACTCATGATCGAGCGATTTCAGCGGGTTAGTCGATTCAGAAATGGTGAGACTGAGTCAAAATTCATTGGACTGGCGGACAAAAGCGAGTCGAAATTTGTGGGACTGAGGCGCCGCTGGAATTCGCGCTGCTCTGGCGGGTCGGCGCGGGATCCGCGCCGCTCGATGTTCCCCGCCGTTCTCGGCGCCCGCTGCAATATCAAGGCGTTGCGCGCTCGTCGCGGGGCTGGTCGACGGTCGCAGTCCAGGGATCTCAGGTTGGCGGTCCAGCGATCCAAAGACCGGAATCCATCGATCGGCGGCCAAAGGGGCGGGAAAATCGACGCCCGGCGGGCCTTTCCAGCCATCCAAGGGCCGCGACACGACCCGTCTCTTCTATAAAGTGCATCGTGTCCGATAAGTCAAGCTTATCGGACATAGAGCAACGGCGACGGCCGCGGCGGTTTGCGGCCTACCAGCTAGGCAAAAGCGCCGTCTTGGGCTAACCTACCGCCATGCTCGCGCGCGCTGATTCGTTCGGTATCTCAGGCCCTGCAGCCGCCTCGCCGGCGCCGTTTCCGGCCTGGGCGCGGGCGGTCGACGCGCCGGAAACGGACGCCGAAGCCGCCTTTCTCGCCGGCGCGGCGCTCAGCCGTCTCGACGCCATCGCAAGGGAAAACCGGCCTTCGGCCGGCGCGTGGCGCCGTCGCCTGGCGCTCGCCGCCGCCGCCGCCAGCGTCTTACGTACCGGCCGCGCCGAAGACGAGGCGGCGTTGCGCGACGCGTTTCATCTCACCCGACCTGGGGCCAATCCCGGACCCGCCGGCCGGCGCCTCCTCGCCTGGCGCGCGCTCACCTCAGGTTCGAGCGGGCAATGGCGGTCGGCGATCGCGCTTGCCGCCGAGGCTCTGGAAGTCCCCCGCGACGAAGCCCTGCAAGCGGCGATCGAGACCGCCGAGGCCTGCGCGAGCGGCGGGCGGCCGGCGCCCTTCGCCGCCGCCGAGGCGGCCGCGACGACGCTACGGATCCTTCGGTCGGCGCTGCCGACTTTAGGGTCGGATGCCGAACTCCTCGCGCTTTGGCTCGCCGACGTTGTTTTGGCGCAGCGCCTGAAATGGCCATTCGCGCTGCCTTTGCTCGCTGCGCATCTCTTCCCGGGCGGCGGGCGGCGCGCGGGGCCCGGCGCCGCCGCCGTGGACGAAAATTGGGTTCGCGCCTGTTGCCTTGCCTATGCCCGCGCCGCCGCGCAGGCTTGCGATCTCTCGGCCGATCTGGAGCGGCGGGCGAGAAAGCTGCACGCGGTCGCGCCGAAACTACGCGCCAAGGGGGCGGGCGCCGCGCTGCAGGCGTTGCTCGACGACGATTCGCTCGGCGCCGCGACAAAGATCGGTACGCAAATATCCGAGCGCGGCGCGCGACGGCTGTTCGACCGCCTCGTCGCGCTCGGCGCCATCCGCGAGCTGACGGGACGGTCGACGTTCCGCCTGTACGGGCTGTAGGACCATGGCGCGAGGCAGAAAACCCGCAGGCGAGCTGGATACGGAACTCGAGGATCTGCCCGCGCCCGCGCGCTGGCGCGAATGGATGGGTCGCGTCGAGGCCGTGATCTTCGCCTCCGCGCAGCCGGTCTTGCGCGAAGATCTTGCGCGCGTCGTCGGGCGCGGCTGCAACCTCGACCTCGTCATCGAGGACATCCGCGACGAATTGCGCGGGCGGCCGTACGAGATCGTGTCCGTCGCGGGCGGCTGGAGTTTTCGCACGAAGCTGGGCTTCGGCGACGCGATTAGAGCGGCGCTAGGCGGCCCGACGCGAACGGAATTGTCGAAGTCGAACGCGTTGGTGCTGATGGCGATCGCGTATTTTCAGCCGATCACCCGCGGCGAGCTGTCGCAATTCTTCGGCCGCGAGGTCTCGCGCGACACCATCGCCTCGCTGCGCGGCGGGGGCTTCATCGCCGCCGGACCGCGCAGCCCAACGCTCGGCGCGCCGTACGCCTACGTCACCACGCCGGGGTTCCTGGCGCAATTCGGCTTCGAGAGTCTGCGCGACCTGCCCGATATCGAGAAACTCGAGGACGCGGGGCTGCTCGGCAGGGGCAAAGATGGCGCGCTCGGCGGCGATGCTTTGGCGGCGGAGCTGAGCGAGGTGCTGGGGTTGCCGATCGACGAGGACGCGCCGGAGGCGGATGCGGCGTAAGGATCGTACTAATCGGCCCTCGAACAGCCCCTTAGGCATCAGTGACAGGTGCATTGCACGCCGGGATATACAACCTTGCCAAGGTTGGGGTCGAGGGTTCGAATCCCTTCGCCCGCTCCAAAATTCTCGCTAAATATCAGATAGTTGCGAGTGGTCGCCTTCGGGCGGCTTTCTCATTTTTGGCTCTGTTCAACACCTGTTCAACACCGGAGTCGAATTCTGCTCGCGTGTCGTCCCCTAGAGCATGATCGTGTCAGGTTGAAGCATAGCCGGCATTTGCGAGGTACCTTCCGCATTCGTCGTTTTGGAATCGGCTGAGTGTCGATCCGAGGCGTTTCCATGTGTCTTCGATGTTCCGCT
>JBEKLU010000179.1:0-8651 GCA_050010035.1 Roseiarcus sp. | reverse complement strand
CTTTTGACTCCAAAATTTCGCACACGTTCTACGCGAATCGGCTCGTGGCACTACATACGACTCGTTTTACGCGAGACCTCAATAATTTCAATAGTTTATCGAGGTCAACTGTAAAACCCCAGCTGAAGTGGCCCCGCGCAGCGGGACCGTTTTTGACGGCCCAACCAAGGCCGCGAGGTCTGCGCCTAAGACCGCAATGGCTAAGCCACTTCGAGCGTGGGAAAGCGCCGCACCTTGAGCCGGTCAGAATGTTGCTTGGCGTGCCACAGGTCGTAATTCATCTGCATACGTAGCCACGCCTCTGCCGTACTCCATCCGGCCTTTTCCAACCGTATCGACATATCCGGCGAGACCCCGCTATGACCGTTCAACAGGTCAGAGAGCGTTTTGCGGGTCACGCCCAGACCTTCGGCCGCCGCCGTGACGGTGAGGCCAAGGGGCTTTAGGCACGCCTCGCGGACGACTTCGCCGGGGTGGGCGGGGTTGTGCATCTCCATTTTCATTCCTTTCCGGCGGTCAATGGTAATCGACCAAATCAACGTTGGTGACGTTTCCGTCCTCGAATTCGAACACCAAGCGCCAATTTCCCGATACCGACACCGCCCATTGTCCTTTGCGCTCGCCCTTCAGAGGATGAAGCCGAAATCCGGGTTGGTTCAGCTCCGCAGGAGCGGCGGCGGCATGCAGAGCCGTCAATAGGATGCGCAGCCATGTCGCTTGCCTCCCGTCGATTCCCCGTGTGTCGCCGGTGGCGAAAAACCGTTCCAGCCCCTTATGACGAATGCGTTTGATCATGCGTAACGTGTAACTTAGCACTGACCAATTTTCAACGAGAATCGGCGAAAGATTGCTGCTTTTCAAAAGAGGCGCGATTTTCCCCCTTGCGTGTTTTCGGGCTTCTTGGCGTGAGCCATTGGGCCCGCGGCCATCGGCGCAATCGTCAAGCGATGGGCTGCCGGGCGCCGGCGCTGAAATTGGCGCGATGCTATGCGTTATCGCAAGTCGGGGCGGAGAGAGGACCGCGCCGCGGCGCGCCGGGCCGCTAGAAACCACTGGAAAACTTGGCGATTCTGAGGAATTGGCTTCGTTCCGCCGAAACGCCCGGCCACGCGCCCAGCGCGGCAACGGGACCGTGCAACTGGACATATGACTGATTATATACGTGAAATATGCCTGCAATCCGTTCTGCAAAACGAACCCCGACTCACTCATCACGCGGCGTCGGAAACGTCGGGTGTCAACTTGCGCCGAAGTGGGACCCCAGGCAGACTCTCGGCGAAGCCATTGTTGAAACAAGGGAAAACGTTCTCGGAGCGGGGCGCCGATTTGCGCCGACCGGAATCCCACCCCAAGCAGGAACTTTGGTAGGATTTTCAACCTGTTGCGGCGATGCCAAGTGGGGTCCCACTTCAAAGCACAATAGCAGCATGAACCTTCTGACTGATTCGGTGCGCCAGCGTCGCCCATCCGTTCTCCGCGCGGCCCTCGATAGGCAGAGTGCTGGGATTTCCACCGGACGGTCTGTTGCTCAAATCGCAGAGGCCGCATCGCTTTTAGACAGCAGAGCACGTTCTTCGAATTTCAACCAAGCGTGGGACATCCCCATGATCCATGGGATAAGGGCCGCGGCGGGATCCCCACGCGTTGACGACGGGCCGGGAGATCGCGACAACGGAGCGTCGCCACCAAGCTGAGTCGCCATGCTGCAGCACCCCGCCGGGCCGCTCTTCGCCCACCTCGCTCCGCCCGCCGATCGCGAGGCTTGGTCCGAAAAGCTCGCCGACGCCTTTGCCGATCGCGCGCGGACGCACGGCTTTCTGCCGCTGGCGGAAGAGGCGGAACGAGCCTGCCCAGGAGATGCCGTCATTCTTTGCCAGGCGGCGATGGCGGCGCTGCTCGACCGTCGGCCCGACAAGGCGCAAGTTTACCTCAAGCGCTATGCGAAGCGTTATGCGCCGAGCCAAGCCTACCACCTGCTGTCGGCGCTCGCGCTCGGGGCCCAGAACAAGCTGGTCGCGGCGCGGGCGCTGCTGGAGCGTCACAATTTGACCAATTGGCGCGACGGCATGCGCTCCTTTCCCGCCGGTTGGGAGCGGCGATTTTGGCTCGACGAGAGGCTCGACGCCATCATGGGTCGCGAGCGTCCGCTGCGCGCGCGCCGACCGGCCGTCAAGCCCGCCGCCGCCAAGGCGCTGCCGAAGAGCCGCCCGCCGACCAAGCCCGCCGCGCCGCAGCCGGCGCCGGCGGCCCAACCGGCGCTCCCGGCCTTGGAGCGGCTGACGGTGAACATTCCTGTTGTCATCGAGTCGAACCTGAGGCCGCTCCTTGCCGCAACAGCCGGGCAAGCCGAGAGCGAAGGCGGCTGGTTCGCCTTGCGGGAACAGTTGGGCCGCTTCGGCCTGGCTCAGGGCTTCGACGAGTTGCTGTGCCTGCCCACCCTCAAGGGCATCGAGACTTTCTGGTATCAGACCGAGACGGTGCGCAAGGTGTTGAAGCAGTTCCGCGGCCGCGTGCTGCTCGCCGACGAGGTCGGCCTCGGCAAGACGGTCGAAGCCGGCATGGCGCTCAAGGAGTATCTCTTGCGCGGCATGGCCGAGCGGGTGTTGGTGCTGGTCCCCGCCTCGCTGGTCGGACAATGGCGCGAGGAATTGGAGACCAAGTTCGATATTTCCTGCGCCACGACCTACGACCCGCTGCTGCGCGAGGACCCCGAGCGCTTCTGGGCGCAGCCGCGGATCATCGCTTCGCTGGCGCTCGCCCGGCGGCGAGAGCACGCCGAGCGGCTGATCGCGCAGTCCTTCGATATCGTGATCGTCGACGAAGCCCACCACCTGCGCGACCGCGCCAGCCAGAGCTACAAGCTGGTCGACGGCCTGACCAAGCGCTTCCTGTTGTTGCTGTCGGCGACGCCGGTGCAGAACAACCTGATCGAACTCTATAACCTGTTGACCCTGCTCAAGCCCGGCATTTTCAAGACCCAGAAGGAATTCCGCGCCGCCTACATGACGGCGGGCAAGCCGCGTCAGCCGGCGAACCCGGAGCGACTGCGCCTCCTGATGCGCGACGCCATGATCCGCAACACCCGGGCGGTCGTGGCGCTGAAACTGCCGCGTCGCCACGCCTCCACCCGCTGCGTCGATCCCACGCCCGCGGAGCAGGCGGCCTATCAGGATCTGGCGACCCTGATCCGCGCGCTCGCCGCCGACGGCTCTGAGAGCCGTCACCGCATGGCGGGGCGCCACCTGCTGGGCGCCGCCGGGTCCTCGCCCGCCGCCGCGACCGCGGCGCTTACGCGCTTCGCCGCCCGGCATGGCGGTGACCCGGCATGGCGGCAACTCGCGCAGCGCTGGGCGGCTCTGGGCGCCGGGGCCAAGGAAATGGCGCTCATCGAGCTGCTGGCGCGCAACCCCGCGGAAAAGAAGCTGGTCTTCATCCACCACCGCGAGACCATGGCGAGCCTGGCGGACTTGCTCGCCCGCAACGGCATCGCGTTCGCCCGCTTCGAAGGCGGCCTCAGCGGCCCCGACAAGGACGCCGCGATCGCCGACTTCCGCGAGCGGGTTTCGGTATTGTTATGCACGGAATCGGGCGGCGAGGGCCGCAACATCCAGTTCTGCAACACGCTGATCAACTTCGATATCCCGTGGAACCCGATGGCGATCGAGCAGCGCATCGGCCGCATCGACCGCATCGGTCAGACCCGCGAGGTGTTCGTGTTCAATCTGGTCGCGCGCGGAACCGTCGAGGAGCAGGTGCTGCGGCTGCTCGACGAGAAGATCAACATGTTCGAGCTGGTGGTCGGCGAGGCGGGCGCGATCCTAGGCGATCTCGACGAGGAGCGCGACTTCGCCGAGTTGGTGCTGGACGCCTGGCTGGAGACGACCGTGGCCCTTCGGGCGGAGGCGTTCGACGCCCTCGGCCGCCGGCTCGACGAGGCCCGAACCCAATACAGCGACGCCAAGGCGCTCGACGATGCGCTGTTCGGCGAGGAATTTGAGACCGCTTGAGGCAAGAAGGATCTGCGCATGACCGCCTTGCGCGACTTCGTCGCCGACCTGATGGAGCGTCAGGGCGCGGCGGTCGAAACTCTGGAGCCGGACGGCTTGGCGGTGATCGCGCCGCCCGAGATTCGCGCGGCGTTCGGCTGGCCGGAACTGGCGCGGCTGGGCTTCGGCGCCGAATTGCCGGCGGCCGCCCAGCGCATCGGCATCGAAGGCGACTGGCTGGAGCGCTTCGGCGGGGTGCTCGCCGATCACGGGCGGCGCGCCGAGCGCCAGATCGTCCTCGACCAGCCGCCGGCCGCCGGCGATCCCGAGCGCCTTCTCGGCCATGCCCTCGACTTGCCCAACGCGGTCTGGCGCTTTCAGGGTCAGCGGCCGACCTGGACCCGTTGCCTGCTGATCGCCTTTCGCACTACGGCGGTGTCCGACGAGAAGCGCGAGAACATCCTGTGGATGGGCTTCAACACAGGGACCGGCGCCGCGCTGGGGCTCGTGCTGCTGCGCCTGCGGGCGTCTTTAGGCGACCAGCCCTGGCAGACGCCCGATCCGGCGGTCAGGGAGGCGGTTGGATCGGGTTGGGACGCCGCTCGCCTGGAGGCGCGGGTTCGCCCTATGCTCGACGCGGCGGTGCGTGTCGAGTTGGCGCCGTTTCTGCGCTCCATGCAGCGCCGGCTGGCGCGCGACCACACGCGTCTCTACGGCTATCACGACGATTTGCGACGGGAATCATTGCTGCGGCTTGTCGCGCTGGAAGGGGTCGAGGGCGCCAAGGCCGACGCCGACCGCCTGCGCGAACGCCAGCGGATCGCCGCGATCGAGCGCGAGTACCGCGCCAAGCTCGACGACCTCAAACACAACTATGCGCTGCGCGTCGCCGTCGACTGGATCCAGACCCTGGAGCTGTTCGTCCCCGTTCAGCGCCTGGAGGTGTTGATCCGCCGGCGCAAGGGCGAGCGGCTGATCCATCTCGACTGGCACCCGCTCGCGCGCCTCGCCGAGCCGCCGCCCTGCGACTGGGGCGTTGGCCTCAACGCCACGCGCCTAGTTTGCGACGAGCGCCTGCACCTGACCGAGCCCGCCGGCCAGGACGCTTGTCCCGGCTGCGGCAAACCCTTCTGCCGCGCCTGCCACCCGGCGGCCTGTCCGCGCTGCGGGCGCCCGGCGAGCGAGGAAGGGGCGGTCGCCCTCGACGCGGGACGTCTCGATTGACGTCGATGGTCAGGCCGGCGAGGGCGCGCGCGGCTTGCTCTTCCTTTCCTCGCATGGAGTGCCTCTCCTAAAGGGAGGCGCCGATATGGGCGTCAGCGCGGTAAACGGCCGCGAGAAGAGACGCCCGGCAATCTCCACATTGCGATCTCGACAACGATATTGCCGTCCGCCTGAAGCGCCGCGCTCTGCGCCATGGTCATTCGGCCAAGGCCGAGCGTCATGAAATCCGGCTGCGTGAATTCCTGCTCTATTGACGATTCGTTCTCATTGCCTTACTATTCGACCAGTCGAATCGACCATCTTAACTTGCGGTATCCACTATGCGCGAAATTCAGGCCTCGGAGGCCAAGACTCACCTGCCCCAACTCCTCGACGATGTGGAGCGCGGCGAGACCGTGGTGATCACCCGGCATGGCCGCGCCATCGCGCGGATCGTGCCCGAGGCGCATCAGCGGCAAGCGGAAATCGATCGGGCGATCGACAGCATCAAGGCATTGCGTCAGCGCACTGGAAAGATCACCCTCGAGGAGCTTCTTTCGGCCAGGCACGAAGGGCACAAATACTGATGCCGTTCGTGCTCGACGCATCCGTCGCCGCGTGCTGGGCTTTCGAGGACGAGGACCATCCCGTCGCGGCGTTGGCGCTGGAGCGCGTTCGCACCGACGAAGCGCGTGCGCCAAGCTTGTGGTGGTTCGAAGTGCGCAACACCCTCATCGTGAACGAGCGCCGCGGACGCCTTACGGAGAGCGACATTGCGGCCTTTCTGCGCGGGCTTGCGCGCTTGGGCGTGACGGTCGATCGGTCGCCCGACGAGGCCGACGTTCTCATGCTCGCCCGCCGGCGCGGCCTTACAGTCTATGACGCCGCCTATCTTGAGCTGGCGCGGCGCGAGCGCCTGCCGCTTGCGACGCTCGACGCCGCTCTTGCGAAAGCCGCGCGCGCTGAACGGGCGCCCTTGCTCGGCGAGCCGCGACAAAGCGGTTGACGATTGCTTCTATGAGCATTGTCGCGCCGCACGCTGAATACAATACGGTTTTTGCCCTTCCGTATATCTCAAAATTGAGATACAAACAGGTATGCGCTGGCGAGTCGAGATCCTGAATGAAACGGTCGGCGCCGAAATTGCCGCTCTTCCTGCGGATATGCAGGCGCGGTTCTTAAGGCTGGCCGACCGCATTTGCCAGGCGGGGCTGGAAAGCATCAGTGAGCCACATGTGAAACATCTGGAGGGGAAGCTGTGGGAATTGCGGCTGACAGGCCGCGACGGAATAGCGCGCGCGCTTTATGTCACGGCGATGGGCCGCAGGATCGTGGTGGTTCGCGCGTTCGTAAAAAAGAGACAGAAGACGCCGCGCGCCGAGATCGAACTTGCGTTGCTGCGAGCAAAGGAGATCACATGACTATCCCATTCGAGAAGCTCAAGGCTCGTCTGCTGGCCGACCCCAAGGTCAAGGCCGAATATGACGCGCTCGCTCCAGAGTTTGAGATTTCCGCCGAACTGGTCACGGCTCGCTTGCGGGCGGGGCTGTCCCAGGCCGACCTGGCTGCCCGAATGGGCACCAGCCAGTCCGCCATCGCTCGACTAGAGAGTGGCCAGACCCTGCCGAGCACCAAAACGCTCATCCGCTATGCCCAGGCGACCGGCAATAAGTTCCACGTGCGACTGTCGGCGGCTTGATGCGGCGTTCGCGAACGGCAGGCGAGCTTGGCGTTAGCGCGCGTCGACGGGAAAAGCGCGCGGCCAAGCTCCCCGAGAACATGACGCCCCTCGCGGCAAGATACCCGGTTTTGCGGCCCGTCCATGCCCTCCGAGGCGGTCACGACCCATCGTGGACCGGGCGGGAATTTCCACCGCGCGAGGCCGCGGCGCGTCACAGGTCGCCGCATCCAAAAGACGCCTAAGCCGCCTCTTCCTCGAGCGCCTTCTTCGCCTGCGCCGGGATGCGCATGACGACGCGGAAAAACGCCCTCGCCGCGGCGTCGGGCTCTGTCCTGCCTTGCTCCCAATTGCGCAGCGTGGCGATTGGGATTTTCGTCAGCTCGGCAAATTGTTCCTGCGTCAATTCGAGCTTGCCTCGGGCCGCGCGAACGACGTTTTCGGCGAAGGCGGGCGTTGGCGCGTCGGGGTCCTCTCCGTCTTCGATCTGGTGGCGGCGAATGTCGCGCTCTGACGTGGCGGCGATCTTGGCGCGGTCGAGCGTGGGTCGGTCGAGGCGGATTTGGCTCAACGATTTGCGAACGATTGCCATATTTGGCGCTCCTTCTTGTTAGCCAGGCGCGCTCAAAATAATGCGGCGGGCGTTTTGGCGGTCCGCATAAACGACGATCATAACGACGCCGTCGGCTTCGCCAATCGCGATAATTCTATCCTCTGCGTAGTCGGCGCGGTCGTCCCGAGCCTCAAGCACGCGGGTTTCAAAAATGAGGGCGGCAAAATCAAAGCCGAATCCGCGCTCCCGCAGGTTCCTCGAACTTTTGGCTTCATCCCATTCAAAGTCCAAATGGCGGCTTCTAGCCATCGGTCTCCGGTGTGAAGGCGCCCTGCGCGCTATGCCGAACGTGCAGCACCGTGACGATCTGGCGTTGCTCGTCGATCGAATAGATGATCCGGTAGACGTTGCGTTTCTTGCCAAACCGCAGCTGACGCAACGTTGCGTCCTCCGGGGCAATGGCCCCTCGGCTGGGATTTTGGTCAAAGCTGAAAACAACCACTTCCAATTCGTTGAACCAGCCGCGAGCTTGCCGAGAATTCTCTGCATTGACTCGTCGGTAGACGTGCCTGAGGTCACGGCCTGCGCGTTCCGTCAGTTCAACGAGGTATGTCATTGGCGGCGCGCATTTCGTCGAAAACTTCGCGGGCAGGACGGGTTCTCCCGTTCTCAGCATCCTCGCGTCCCTGTCGGATGCCTTCCGCTGCGCTCGCTTCCGCTGCCAAGTCGAGAAGATGTTGGTATGCTTCGGCGTCCTGTACTACCGCTGCTGCCTTGCCGTTTACAGTCAGAACCATCGGGCGCTTTGTCTCTCTGAGATGTTCGAGAAATACCGCCGAATGATTGCGGAAAGTCGTCATTGGCTGAATGTCTTTTGTGATGTCCATTGCGTTGCCAGCTCCTAGGCTGCTTACCTAATAAGGTAATATCACGTGCGCTCGGGTTTGCACAGCCTATTTCGAGGGGAAGCATAACCATACAACCGGGTTGTATGGTTATATCAGGCTATCGGCGGCTTGCCGTGGCTTTAGGCACGCCTGGCGGACGACTTCGTCGGGGTGTGCGGGGTTGTGCATCTCCATTGTCATTCCCTAGTTACAACCCTAAGGCTTATCTTTTACAGTTGGGCCGGCCAAGCTCTTGATAAGACTCAATGTTCAATCTGCTGGTGTGCGATGTAGTGCCAATTCACGATTTGTTCCACAACCAAATGCGGTAAGCGATTCTTTTG
>JBEKLU010000178.1:0-8705 GCA_050010035.1 Roseiarcus sp. | reverse complement strand
CGGCGCGGTCAGGCGGAAGGCGTTCAACGAACTCTCGCTTCGGCTTGTCGATCTGTCAGAGTCCGACCTCGCATGGATATCGGGGTTGCTTGACGCCGCGCTTCGACCTCGCCGAAGCGAAAGTCCGACGGGCGGCAACGTCGCTCAGGCGGCGTCCGCTACGGCGACGCCGCGTCGCGACAAAGGAACGAGAAAGGTTCCCAAAGCGCCCTGACGATGCCCGGCTCAATTGCAAAGCGGCGCGATCCGTCACGACGGGAAAAGCCATTTTCGCGCGCTCGGGACATTGATATGATTCACGATTCCCGAAACCCGAGGGGGTACATTTCGTCCGTGCACTTGTGTGCAAAAATTGCAGCACGGTTCATCAGTTTGGATTTGAAACACGCAAGCGCATTCCGGCGGCAAAAGCGATCTTCGAAGCTCACTTCGCCTCGGTATTAGGGTTCGCAGCGCGTGTAGCGTCCCCCAGCGCTTCGAACGTTTCCAAGCCAAACCTAATGATCGGCTCGCGCCGCCGCGCTCATTGCCCTTTCGGCCATGCGCGAATCGTATCCGTATTGAGCAAGGGCCGATGCACGCATTGCGAATCGGATTCGAGCGCACGGATCACGTCATCCGCGAAGGCCTCAAACCCGTCGTCGAAGACTAGATCACGCCAAGGTCGCGCGCCTGTCTCAGTGACAGATTGATTTCCTGTTGCGTCAGCTTTCGGCCTTTGCTCTTTTCGACTATCGCCACGATTTCCGCTTCCTCTTTGGATAGCGGCAACTCGGCTAGCTTCCGTAGCAGGGCCATAGTCGCTTCCGTACCGAGACGATCCATTGTCGACCTGCTTTGCGCCGGGCTAAGAGGCTTCCCGCTTATTGCCTCAAGCACCGTTCGCGCCTTTCGAAACCCTCGTCAACCCAAACGCTCTTTAGAAGGCCGCTGAGCCGCCTTGAGAGGTCGGATACGCAAAGCCTTGCCTAAGCCTTCGAAGGCGTTCCCTGGCCTTCCTAATCGATCTAGAGGCACTACGGAAGTGCGCTTTGATCTATCAAGCCTAGCTTGTTGAGCATCGTTCCCCAATTTGCCCAAATCGCCGCAGGTTCCCAAATGGGAAGTGTATTCGCCGTAAAGTGCTTCCGATATTTGATTCTTCGATCATCGGGCAAGAGCGCGAGGGCCGGATCAAGGCCGCGCCGCCGAACGCAATCGCCGAACATGGTCCAGTAGTTGATCTTCGTTCCCGCTGGCGGGACGGTCAATTTTGACATTGGGTAGGTCAATCGCAATTTCGCGAATGGGTTCGGAAGATCGGCAATATCTTTGAGCATTTCCGGGGACGGACCGACAAGCGTCTTCTCAACCCGGACCATCGCGCAATCGGATGGTTTATGCTTCTTCGCCAATTGTTCTTTGTGTTTGTCGTAGATCGTCAGATGGGTTCCCCTTGGCTTGCCTATGTAAAGCGTTTCGAGGCGACCGTTACGCCGATAATGAATCGACGACGTTGCCAGTTCGGGCAATACCAGGAACGCATCCATGTGTAGGTTTGGTAGGTCAATCGCGATATCAATCTTTGACACGCGCCCGCATTGAATGACGTAATTGAAGCCGTCGGGAAAAATCGGTTTCAAAATCTTATGCAATTCGCCGAGCGCTTTGCTACCCAATTTTTCGGGATTGAATTCGAAGCGGCAAAACGCCTTGCTTTCGCCATTCGGCTCGCATTGAAAAAAAACTCGTTGCGACGAATTTTGACAAGCAATATGCCTGGATATTTTGTAATATCTCTTCGCGTGATCCTGTTCCTTCGAATAATGCTTATTGGCTTCAAATACCGTTTGATCGCCTATCGCCTTCTTTACCGCCGCCTTTATGGCCTTGGCTACGACGGGATGGGGATTAAGCGTGATGCTGATTTTATCGATGAACGGTACTAGCTCGCTCTTCGATTCACTAGGCTTACCCGGTCCATTCTTATCGCCTGATGGCTTTTTCGGGTAGGTTTCTGTCTTGTTAGAACCTGCTTTGACCTTCGTGACCAAGTGCCGCGCGCCTCAATCGCGATCCCCCGACCGCTCGGGAGACTGTCGCGGCTACTGATTGTGCGCTCGAATGTTTAAAACTTTTCATCGCCAATCGACCATTGCGTCACTGGATATACGTTCTAGTCATACTATGTCATTTCGATATTTAAGTCAAGCCCTAAGATGTATATGTCGCGGATTATCAGCGAATTGAACAGCTCATATAGCCAATGCAGAATGATATCGCCAGTATATCATACCTGCCATCCGATATTATGGCGTCACGGCGGCGCTGATTGCCGCGAACTTGTGTGCACAAGAGCTACGGTTTGCCGCGGCCACGATGTACCCTTTGCCGCTTGGCGGGAACTCCCCGCACAGTGGACTCCCCGACAACATCCTTTTACGCTCTTCTAAAGTCATTCCTTTGGTTGCCGTCGGTTCCATCTTGCCCTTGACTTCCGGCGAATTCGGCCCGGTTTTTCGGGGTCAGAATTCCTGGACACCGCTTTGCATCCTTCTTGGCGCGAGCGTCACGCTCTCACGTGAAGCGGCGACAGGTCGAGGCCAGGAAAGCCGATCTTGGCCATGTGAGCGACGGTATGATCGGGATCGTACTTATCGCCGTAGGCGTCGCTGACAGACGCGCCATCGGTCCAGCCGCCGAAGGCTCGCAGAATTTCCGATGGCGCATTTGATCGACGCAATGCATCGCGAAAAGAGTGTCGAAGGCTGTAGAACGATTGCCGGGACGTAAGTTCGATGGCGGCCGGCAAATATGCTTCGGCGAACCTCTTGAGCGCGTACCGAGCATGGTTGCCGTCCTTGTCCGGCTTGACGGAAAACAACAGCACCTCGCTCGACTTTCTCGTTGCGACGAACTCCATGAATCCAAGCTTGAGCAGCTCGCTATGGACCGGAATCCTTCGTCGGCTCGTTTCCGTCTTCAAGGTTTTTTTCGACGCTGAGTCGTCGCCTTCGTCAGAGGAAGCGACGATATCGAGATACGGGACGCCGATCGAAGTCGTTCGAACATCGCCCTTGCGCAATTGACAGGCCTCATTTGGCCGCAGCCCCATGAACAAACAGAGGAACGGCAACCAAAATCGCCAATCCTTGTCGGCGACAGCATACGGTTTTGGACCGCCCGACGCGCACGCCGCATAGAAGTCGCTGTTGAAGAATCTTGCGATTTGATCGAGCGTGAGCGGCACTCTCTTGTCGCCGGCGGCCACGGCGTCGCGCTTGAGCGGCTTCATGCTCGCGGCGTGATTGGCTTTCACGATGCCCTTCATACGCGCGAGTTCAAGCAACTCTCTGAGCGCCGTGAGATAGGTCTGTTGCGTAATCGGCGACAAGCGCGGCAACCCTTCGGCTTCCGCTCTTTCAATCGACTCGTTGACCGTCAGGCCCCTAAAGAGCTTCGTCCGATTGATCGGCACGCGAGCGAGCGTTGCCCGCACCATTTTGCAGTCGTCATAGCCAATCGCCGATGCCGGCCTTTCATCGCCGAGAATTTCGACGATGAGCGCGAGACTCGCCTTGTGTTTCTCGAATGACTTTTTCGTCCCGCCATTGATTTCAGCGTCTTCACTTTTTTCGTCGAGAAGTTCCTTGGCAAGCTCGGCGACTGTCAGCGAGGGCGGCTTACCGGGATCGAAAAGCGGATCATGAGTCGGCGCGCAATTGCCATCGAGCCGCGCGAGTCGCCTTCGGTCAAGTTCATGCAACCCTCGCCGAACCAGCTCTAGAAATTCGAGGCCGATACCGGCGGAATCGTCGAGAGGCAATTTGTTGTCCGCAAGGATTTTCTCGGCACTGGAATATGCCCACTGCCTGCTTGTCGGGTCATCCAAGCTTTCATAGGACTGCAACTCGATTTCGAGATTCGTCTTGAGTTCCTCGCGTTCCTTGTCGCTGGCAGGACCGTCCTTTTTGTAATTGTCGGCGTTCCTCGCGTCCAAGCTCGCGACGTAATTCCAAACGTATCGCATCGCTTGATGCGGCGAAAGCGGGTTGAGCTTGGCGACGGGCGATCCATCGGAAGCGGAATCGCTCGCACTGGTTTTCGACGCGGCTTCGGCGAATCGCGCCGACCACTTTACGTCCTCAATTTCGCAGAGTTTTGTCGCGTGAGTCCTGTCGCGTGTGCGAAGCGAAAATTTGATCATTTTCTTCCCGACGCGCGCAACGAGGCGGTCGGGCACGCGCCTACGATAATAGTAGACGCCCCCAAGGGCTAAGACATGGTTTTTTCGCGCCATCGCCGACGACCTTTGTGTACAGCGTTTGTGTACTACAAGGCCGGGCTAACGCGTTGATTTATCAAAAACCCTGGTTAATCAACATCCACATGACGGGCTGGTGGAGCTGAGGGGAATCGAACCCCTGACCTCTGCAGTGCGATTGCAGCGCTCTCCCATCTGAGCTACAGCCCCGTCGCGCGGCTGTTTACGTGCGCGCCCCCTGCGTGTCAACGAAAGAAAGCGCCAGGGGGCGGGGGCGGCGCGCGCCTGAGGCCCCGAGCGGGCGAGGCCATGAAGGAGCGTCCATGCGGGCCATACTCGAAGTCGTAGAGATCGCGCTAAACCTCTACATTTACATTATCATCGCCGCTGCGGTGATGTCGTGGCTGATCGCCTTCAACGTCGTCAACATACGCAACGACTTCGTGCGCTCGATCTGGAGCACGCTGGTCGCCTTGACCGAACCGGTGCTTCGGCCCATCCGTCGCCATCTACCTAACACCGGCGGCATCGATATTTCGCCGGTGATCGTGTTTCTGGTGATCCTGCTCGTAGAGCGGATCATTCACGACTACATCTATCCCAACGTCTTCTAAACTCGTATGGCAGCTCCCTCCAAGACCGCCGCCGGCCGCTTCTTCGAGGATTTCGAAGTCGGCCAGACGCTGCGCCACGCGACGCCGCGCACGCTTCGCGAGGGCGACGCCTCGCTCTATTCGGCGCTCTACGGAACGCGCTTCGCCGTGCAGAGCGCCGATTCCTTCGCGCGCGCGATCGGCTACCCCAGAGCGCCGATCGACGACCTGCTCGCGTTCCACATGGTGTTCGGCAAGAGCGTGCCCGACGTCTCGCTCAACGCCGTCGCCAACCTCGGCTACGCCGCCTGCCGCTTCCTCGAGGCGGTCTATCCCGGCGACACACTGTCGGCGACGTCCCAGGTGATCGGCCTGAAGGAGAACTCCAATCGCCAGAGCGGCGTCGTCTATGTCCGCACGCAGGGCTTCGACCAGCGCGGCCGGGTCGTCGTCGACTACGTCCGCTGGGTGATGGTGAAGAAGCGCGACGCCGCCGCGCCCGCGCCCGCGACGATCGTTCCCGACCTGCCGCAATCCGTCGCGCCCGCCGACCTCGGGCGGGCCTGCCCGACCATCGCCGCCGCGGCTTACGACGACGCTCTCGCCGGCTCGCCCTACCGCTGGGGCGACTACGCCAAGGGCGAGCGCATCGACCACGTCGACGGCGTCACCGTCGAAGAGGCCGAGCACCAGATCGCCACCCGCCTCTATCAGAACACCGCCAAGGTGCATTTCAACCAGTTCAGCGAAGGCCAGGGCCGCTTCGGGCGCCGCCTGATCTACGGCGGCCACGTCATCTCCCTGGCGCGCGCCCTCAGCTTCAACGGCCTCGCCAACGCGTTCCACATCGCGGCGATCAACGGCGGGCGCCACGTCGCGCCGCTGTTCGCCGGCGACACGCTGTTCGCCTGGAGCGAAATCCTCGAGGCCGCCGCCCTGCCCGGCCGCGCCGACGTCGGCGCGCTCAGAATCCGCACGATCGCGGCCAAGAACCGCCTTTGCGCCGACTTTCCCTTGCGCGCGGAACAGGGCTACGATCCACAGGTCGTGCTCGACCTCGACTATTGGGCGATTCTGCCGCGCTAAGGAGGCCCCATGCGCCTGCCCCATGACGCCGCGCTTGTGATCATCGACATGCAACAGGCAATCGACGATCCCAAGTGGGGACCGCGCAACAACCCCGGCGCCGAGCGCGCGATCGCGGCGCTCCTGGCCGCCTGGCGCGCCGAAGGCTTGCCGATCATTCACATCCGCCGCGATTCGGTCGCCCCCGACTCGCCCTATCGCCCGGAGCGCCCCGGCCACGCCTTCAAGGCCGAGGCGCGCCCGCTCGACGGCGAGACGGTGATCGGCAAGAGCGCCCACAGCGCCTTCGTCGGCACGCGCCTCGAAAAGGCGCTCGACGCGCTCGGCGCGACGACGCTGGTCCTCTGCGGCGTTCTCACCCACAATTCGCTGGAGGCGAGCGCGCGCCACGCCGCCGATCTCGGCTATCGCGTCTTCGTCGTCGCCGACGCCTGCTGGGCGGTCGACATCCGCGATCTCAATGGCCGCCTGTGGCCGGCCGAAGACGTCCACGCGCTGTCGCTCGCCTGCCTGAACGGCGAATACGCCGAGATCGTCAACTGCGCGACGGCGCTTGCCGCGGCGCGGCAGGCGACGGCGCGCCAGCAAGCCAAGCCGACGACGTCGGGCTGAGACGGCCCGCTGTCCGCGCCCGCCGGCAAGGATTCTTGCAAGGTTTTCCAAATCTTCGGCCTGAATCTCCAAACTTTTCCAAAGATTTCGTCGTCGGAATCGGGGGAAATCAAGGGCTTGCGGGCGGAAAAAGGAAATTTTCGTTTTTCGCAAATTTCTTGCGGCGGCGAAGGGGCGAAGCGACGGGATTTTTCCGCCCGGATGGACGATTGTTCAAAAAAACAGATTATCACGATTTCTGATTTTCCGCAATGTCGGACGATGGGCGAGCGGCGCCGTCCAGTCGACGGCGACAGCCCGACGCTCCATGCCCGGCTCGGACCGTCTGCTTTGGGGGGATAGCGGTCTTTCGGTGCCCGTCATGGGTCGGAGCTGTTCCACACTAGAGGTGCGCCTGGATGACCGAAAACTCGCAGACTCCACGCCGATCGGATGCGTGCAACACTCAGACGCCGGCTAGACAGGGTTTGCTGCCGCGCTCGAACGTGCCGAAAAGCCCCGATTGGCGCACGAATGCGCCGAACACGGTGGCCATCCGGCGAATGTCGGTTGATAGGCGCTGGAGAATCCCCCGGTCGCCGCGCCCCTGCCCGGGAAAAGAACGCCGCCTCCGCGGCGATTGGACTCCGCGGCGATTGGACTTGGCAGAACGCGCGGACCGGAGTTCACTTCCGTCAAGGCAGGCGCGCGACTGCCGCATGTCAGTCTTCGCGAGGACGTGGGGCGGATTGATGATGCCGACAAGTGAGAATTTGACCAGCCGCGCGGATGAGCGCGGCCGCGGGGTCGCGCGGCTTTGGGCGCTCGATTTGTGGCGCGGCGCGAGAGGGGCCGCAGGCCATCTGTCGGTCGCCGGCCTGCTGCTCCTGCCAGCCGGCGAGGCAGTCGCGCAAGCGGCGCCGAACTGGCTGCTCGGCAAATCGATCGAGCTGCAATGGCGTTTGGGACGGAGCTTTGACCCCGTTCACGAGGGAGAAGGTCAGACGCACACCGATGTCGCCGATACGCGGGCGAGCGTCTACATAAGCGCGCTTGGGCGGATATTCGCCAAAACTCACCTTCACGTCAGCACGTCCAACGGCGGCGAGGCTTTGTTCGCCCGCTCAAAGAGTCCCGATGCTGTCAACAAAGTAACCGACTGGGGTTTTCAAGGCGCCAAGTTGTACGGCTTCCAGAAGATGGGCGCGGACGCCGCCTCCGCACAACGCGTCGCCGTGCAATTCGATGCTTCATCGCAAACATGTTCAATGACCGTTGATTACGGTCGTCCGCATGGCTCCCAAGACCTCATCGTTCGTGGTTGGTCGGGGAATGATTATTACCTTCGTCATTACGAGCTGCTTTCTTCCTCTTGCGAAGTGAAATCCGAGAACGTTTTCAGCGGCCCCAACGCCGACGACACGCCCGACGAAAGCGAAGTCGTGCGACACCACCACAAACACCATTGACCTGGCGGCCGGCGCCGAACGCCTCAACGGCAAGATCAAGATTAAGCTGGCGGGAACTTCCGCTTAGAGTCGAAACGAGCCGGATGCTGACCATCCGCCGTCGACATGCCGACCGTCTCGAAAGGGGGGGCGGACCTTTATGCACCTGATTTCTGCAGCGCGTAGGGCATTGATTTCACTAAAGGCGGCCCGCGGTGCAAAAAATCTTGAATTGTGCACCATTCGAAACTCACGGGTCTACGCGCTTTTGAGAGGTAGGAATCGAGAATGAGTTTTGAGAGGCGATTTCACCGGAATTGATGGCGATTGCCCGCCGCGCCGCCCGCCCGTCGCTCAAAAATCTTCGTTTTTGAGAAATCCGCTTTTATGTGTGATATCCTTCAATTTTCGCGCTCAGACTTCCAGAGTCCTTTCATATGCGCGTCACAATACAATCATGATCTAGCTTACGCTCATTAAGCTGCTTCAGAGCCGCTTCATAGAGTTTGTCGAACGCGATCATCGAGCAATTACCCACCCCTTATTTGATGAGGCGGACGCTTGCGGCTCGGAGCGCGTTCAAGCCAGGATTCCGACGATCACGGCGAAGGGGTTCGCGCCCTTGAGCCTTGCGGTGTCGACGGTTGTGCGGACGTCCGCTTCAGCTTCGGCGGCCCACATGGCTCGGTAGCCGTTGGTGACTTTTCGCTGGATCACACAGGGTCGAAGTTTGCGCTCGGAGGT
>JBEKLU010000177.1:0-8731 GCA_050010035.1 Roseiarcus sp. | reverse complement strand
GAAACTGCGAAAGCGATCGACCCTTGGCCATTGCGCGCCCCGTCGCGGCCGCCTCGAACGGCGACTCAACTACGCCCGCATACCACATCTAGAGGCACCTGGGACAGCGGGATAAGCCACGATTATTTGACCTCTTGAGGGAGACGTATGCATCCATAACCGCACTACGAATGCCGTCTTGGCTCACTTTGTCGTTATGCTCGAAGACAAAACAGGCGAATTTGCTCTCCGAATTACGAATTACGGTGACAGTGCACAAATCTAAATTGCAGATGAAGTTGTCGCCAGCAACTTCCCCATCGCCTCACGTCCCCACCACCGAAATCCTCCCCGCCGCCCGCGAGCGCGGCTTCTTCCTGATCACGATCTCCACGTCCCGATCGAGCGCGGTGAGGAAGATCATCAGCCGCTCCACCGAGAAGCCGTCGAGCTTGTCATGGGACAGCGCCGCCACCGGCGGCGGCATATGCAGGTCGATCGCACCCCAGAAATCGTCTGAGTGTGGCCAGACCGATAGCTTTCGCTGCTGTCTTTTTCTCTCGGCTTCACCCATCGCGACTCTCCCCAAGTTTAGCTGAAGGCCGCGACAACGGTTTCGATGGGGAGAAACAGGGTTCGGCTATCGGCCGGATACTCGATGAACTCGGCACACCTCATATAGAAGCGCTTCGCTGCGTCGTCCTTGGCGTGGACCAATGCCGCCCCGATTCCGATACTCTGCGAGGCGAACGCGATGCGGCGCAGGGCGTCCGAAAGGATGTCGGCGCCGAGCCCTTTACCGGCATGGTCGCGGCTGACCGCGAGCCGCCCAATCGCCGAAACCGGGATCGTGTCGGGGGCGTTGCGGCGGACCTTGCCCGGCGCAGCCGCACGTTCCACCGCTCCGGCCGCGATGCTGAAATAGGCGACCACCCGGTTGGCCTCGCAGACGACATAGGTGCGCGAGAAGCGGCTTTCGTTTTTCAGAGCGCGGCGCCGCAGCCAGTCGTTCAACGCCGGCTCGCCGCAGTCGAAGGCCGAAAGATCGTGCTCGGGGGTCAGGGGAACGGGGGGCGACAGTCGGGGGGCAGGGCGTTCCGGATTGTCTTCTACTTCCGCCATGCCGGAACTCGGCGCAGTAGTGACCGCAGCTTCGGTCCCGGCGCGGGTGGATTGTCGAGTGCATGCATGAAGCCGTCGTAACGATCGGAGTCGAGCACGAAGAGCCGCTGATCGAGCAGCACGTCGATTGCCTGCCGTCTAGCGCTTTCGATCATGAACTCGGTGCGCGTCTTGCCGAGGATCGCCGCCGCGTCGTCGATGAGCCGGCGGGTATTGGCCTCTATGCGCAGGTTGATGCTACCCTTCGTATCGGCCGCCGAGGAACGCTCCGCGAGCGCAACGGCCGCAGTGCCCAGGCTTTCCGAAGGTGAAGAGCGACCTTTTGACATGCGCGAGAATATGTTCTCTCGTATCCACAATGTCAATACGAATGGCGCTGGCATGGATGGCGCCGACGATCTCCTTACTACCGAGCCTAGCGATAGATGCTGAAACCGCACCTTTTAAGACTTTGCTAAATAACGCAATGATATCATTTGTTTACGGTGACAGCGCACAAAATTAAATTGCAATAGAAGTTATGCCCAGCAACTTCGCCGCCGCATCACGCCGCCACCACCGAAATCCTCGCCGCCGCCCGCGACCTCGGCTTCTTCCTGATCACGATCTCCACATCCTGATCCAGCGCGGTCAGGAAGACCATCAGCCGCTCCACCGAGAAGCCGTCGAGCTTGTAATGGGCGAGCGCCGGCCCCTTCCGCTGGTCGACGCCGCCCTTACTGGCCCGCGCCGGCCGCAGCGCCAGCCCTTCGGGCCGTCCTCGACTTCGAATTCCTCTCGCGCTCCGCTCCGCCAAGCAAACAATGAAGGAATCCGCCTCATACGGCTTCCGGTCGATGGGAACGCCGCCGAGCGGCGAGGAGAACGGCGCCGCTTCCCGACTCCGACAATGGGTTTCTGAAAATCGGAAATCATGCTACGCTTCTTTTTGTCGCTCGACGTCCTATCCGTCTTGCCGACGGCCCAGGGCGCGGGTCTCGGGACGAAGATCGGCGCAAGAAATTTGGAGCACAGAGAAAGGGTCCTTGGCGGCCTTGCAAGCCGCTGATTTCCCACAAAACGGCCAAAGGATTGTTTGGAAATGTTTGGAGAAAAAGGCCCAGAATTTGGAAATGTTTGGCATGGATTTGGAAAAGCGCGCAGACCCCGGGGGCACGATCGATTTGGGTGAGCGCGTCGCTCGCGGTCGACGGCGGGTCTCGGCGCGCGCTGCGGCGCCTGTTCGTTCGGCTCGGTCTCAGTCGTTCCAAGTCAGGCTCAGCGCCACGCTGCTCGGCATGCCGTCGAGATACTCCGCCATTTGGGCGGCAAGCCCGAACCCGGCCGCGCGCAGTTCACGCTCCCAGCGCGTATAGAACTCGGCCGCTTCGCCCCTTAGGGTCGTCGGCCAGTCGGCTTCGGCGACGTCGATCTTGCGGCCTCCATCGCTACAGAGGTCGCAGGGAAAGCGAATAAGCTCGAAGCTCTTCTCGCCGCGCTCCGCCGCGGCCCGAGCGCGCCCGAGCAACGTGTTCCACGTCTCCGTGTCGACGTGTTCCTGCAGCATCAGCTTGATCTGACCTTGGAGGTCCAGTTTGGCCTGCGCTTTGGCTGCGATCACATCATCCTTCTCAGCTTGCTTCGAGGCTGTCACGAGCGTGTGGAACGCTTCGGCCGTGAGGGCGGGCGGGGCGACGACCGGCGCTGGGGAAGGGCGCGCCTCTGGCGGTGGGCTCTTTGTTTTCAACATGCCGGCGAGCATGGCGGCCAAGCCGCCAATGGATCGGCCCGTCGCCGGCGGCGGAATCGTCGTCGCCATGACGCGCACCAAGTCCGACCGGCTGACGATCCCCACCATGCGGCCCCCGCGCATGACAGGCAGCCGTTTTATGTCATAGACGCGGAGCATCTCCGCAATCTCATGCAAGGGCGCCTCGGCTTCGACGGTCACGACAGGCGCGCGCATGACCTGCTCGACGGGTCGAGCGACCAGCGCTTCGAGAGGTTCGGCCAGGGGCGGACCCTCCTTCATCTGCGCCAGCCACCAGTCGCGCCGGGCGACCCGATCGGCGTCGTTGCGACCGAGCAGGTCGCCTTCGCTGACCATTCCAACCAGTTGCTGGTCGGCGCCGAGGACGGGAACGGCGCTTATGCGTTTCTCGAGCAGCAGGAGCGCGACATCGCGCACGCTGGCCCCAATCGCAACGGAGACGATGTCCGTCGTCATGATATCGCCAGCCGTCTGTGGGCGTGGAGCGACGGCCGGCAGGTCCGCCTTGGCGCTTGGCGCTTCGTTCGTCATGCAATCCCTTCCCGCGCCGACGGCGCGCGGCATGCCATGCTTCAAGAACTCGGCGGGGCGCAGCCCGGAGATTTCTCGCTGTTCGCCCCGCCGCCAATGCGCAGACGCTCGCGGGGCGGGGACTTGCGTCGAGAGGCGCCCAGCCGATCGCCCGTCTGATGAAGACCGATCCTACGTGCGTGCAGAATACCGAGACCTTGCCCAACGCGGCAGCTTCGGAATCTACTCAGCCGCCATCCGAACATCGGCCGGGGGGCCATTTCTGTGAGACTGAGGTTTCCCGCTTCGATGGATTTCAGCAATGCCGAGTCGCCGCCAAATGGACGCTTGCGTTCGCTCGTCGGTCGGAACGCGGGCGTAGCCGAATATCGCGGACCCGATCCGGGACCAGAAATCTGGAACGGAAAGGGAAACTCCGATCAGCCGGTTGGGTTTCGTCTGACGGCGGCGTTTTCGTCGCGCTCGCAATTGGCGCTTTGAATCGCGATCGAGGCAGGAATGCGAGTTTCGCATGGCGCCCGACGCGCATGTTCGACACCTTCGAAGACGCGGCGGAAATCCGGCCGCGGGCGATCGCGCAAAGATTGCTGGACGATGGCGACCAAACCGGCCCGATGTCTATTGCATAAGTTCGAGTCTGACTCGCGCGACGCCCGCTTGGCGCATGCCGAGCGCGTCGGCGGCGACGTTCGAGACGTCGATGATGCGGCCTCTGGCGTACGGTCCTCGATCGACGATCGTGACGACTACGTTGCGGCCATTATCGAGATTGTAGACTCGCACGTGCGTTCCAAACGGCAGCGTGAGATGCGCGGCGATCAAGCCGCCATGATTAGGATTATGATAGTAGGTGGCCAAGCCGAGTTCGTCCGCCGACGCGCCCGAAAAAGTGAGAACGGCTCCGAACGCCGCGAGAATGATGCGCTTCAATGACGCTTCCTCTTGTCTGTCCTCCCCAGATGGCCGTCGCTTTCACGCTTGGGCTACCGCCTCGCATATGCCCAATATGGAACCCGCGGCGACGCGCCCAGTTTGATCAACTTGGGCGCCATGGATGGCGTCAGAGCCGCGCACCGTTCGCGCGGCCGTGTTTCCTTCGGTCGCCGACGACGGGAACCCTAGGCGCTTGCGCTGGAAGCACGGTAGAGCCGGAAAATACTCAGGTTGTGCGCGACGCGGATTCATTGTTCGCGAAGTACGATTGCCATTCGTTCGCGCGCGCGCCTTTCAAACGATGCGCAGGCGCGGATTCGTCGCTGTCACGCGACGGCCGGCGTCGCAGAAGACGAACTTCGGCGCCTACGTCCGCAGGCGACTACGGCGCTGAGTAGTTTCCGAGTCTGTCTTCATCAGTGCGCGGACGCGTAATGTCGTTCGGTCGGACGATGCGCCAGCGAATGGCTCGCCTCGCCCGCAGCCGCTTTCGCGCGAGCGTCGCGCGAGGCGAATGCTCGGCGTCGCCTCGTCCCCAAGGAGACTTCCATGGACAAATTAGAAACGGCAATCGCCGTATTTCCGAATCACGATGCGGCGGAAGGAGCGGTGAAGACGCTGACGGCGGCCGGTTTTGCGATGAAGAACCTCAGCGTCGTCGGCAAGGGCTATCACTCCGAAGAGAAGGTCGTCGGCTTCTACACGACCGGCGATCGGATCAAGTTTTGGGGCTCTCGCGGCGCCTTCTGGGGCGGCTTCTGGGGCCTGTTCTTGAGCGGACTTTTCCTCGCCTCGCCTGTAACCGGGCCGGTCGTGGTGCTCGGCTTTCTTGCCACGATAATTATCGCCGGCATCGAGAACGCCGTCGTTGTCGGCGGCGTGGCTGCGCTTGCCGCCGCGCTCTATAGCATCGGCGTGCCGAAAGACAGCGTGCTCCAATACGAGTCCGCCATCAAGGCCGATAGCTTTCTCGTCATGGCGCGGGGCACGGCGGACGAAATCGCTCGCGCCAAGACGATCCTCGGCGCGACCAATCCGTCGCGACTCGATGTTCATCGCGATGCGGACGCCGTCGCCGCGGCGACGCCTTCTGTCCCCGCCGCCGCTTGAAGGCGGCTCGGCAAGCTGGCCGGCGGCTGCGCCGATCGGCGGCGAGAGCGCAGTGGTTCAGCTGAGAGCTTAACGGTCGCCAGACTCGATCTGCGCCAACGAACGCACGTCGGGCGCTGGCGACCGCAGACGCTTCTTGGCGATCAGGACATCTGGGCCAACGCTTCGACAATGGGGCTGCTCATTCGCGATTGCAGCGCTCGCCCTCGGCGGCGAGGCAAGCGCAACGGGTGACCTGCCGAGCCCTAAGGATCGAGCTTGCGCGGCAAGGTCGTCGTGGCGTCGCCGGCGGTAGGGGCCGACGGCTTGGCGCCGTTTCCTGGCGCCGACGAAAGATTGGCTGAGAGCGCGAAGAGGATCGCGATCACGATGGCCAGAGCGCTCAAGGCCATGCGGATCCTCGTCTGCTGCGGGCCGACGGCAGCGAACACACGGTCCGGTGAACGGACAACGAAACCATTGGTTTTCGGCAACAGCGCAACGAGATCGGCGGCGATCGTCGCGGCGGGAATATCCTTGGTCGGCTCGTCCGGCAGCGCGGCGATCAACGTGGTCAGTCGCACGGCGGCCCTTTCCCTGGGCATTCGCGCCAGGCTCGCCGCCTCTTGCCAAGGGTCGACATCCAACCGCGCGAGCGCGGAAAGGACGCTGAGCGGCGTTCCGTTTCGATCCTCGCCGATCGGCGCGCAGAGGAATTTGTCGAACTCCGCTCCGATGAGAGGCGCTAGGGCGGCATGGGTCATGTCAACGGGCGATTCTCTTTTCGAACGCGGAAGCCACGCGGCGAGCAAAGCGACGCCCGGCTTTCCCTCACATCGACCTGCGTTAATAAATAGAGCGAGGCGGCGAGCGGCGTCAGACTCGGAAACTACCCACATCGCCTGTCCGCGCTCGGCTGCGCGGTGAGGGGACCGCCAAACGAACGCGACGATCGGTCGAGCCTGTCCACGTCTAGGTATTTTCCGACCCTCCTTGCTCGGACCACGGTCCGCTATCCCTACCGGCGCCGCCTCATGTAGAGTCGTTGGACCGCCGAACAGTCGGCAAGCCGCTGGTCTCGTCGACTCGTCGTTTTGGGAGCGCGTTTTGGCCTCGCCTCGCTCGTCGCTTCTCCGCAGCCGCTGGACGCTCGTCGCCGCCGTGGTCGCGCTCGCGCTTTGCGGCTATTTCGGCTGGCGCCACTTTTACGGCAGCGACGCTGGGACGGCGGGCCCGGGCGCGGCCAATAGCATACAGGCACCCGCGCCCATCCCGGTCACCGTCGCGCAGGCGGAAAAGGCCGATTTCCCAGTCTATCTGAACGGGCTCGGCGCCGTGGAGCCCTATCAGACAGTTCTTGTGCGCAGCCGCGTCGATGGCGCGGTCACCAAGATCGCCTTCAAACAGGGCCAGATGGTCAAGGAAGGCGACGTTCTCGTACAGATCGATCCGCGTCCCTATCAGGCGGCGCTCGATCAGGCGGTCGCGAAGAAGGCTCAGGACGAGGCGACTCTCAAGAACGCGCAACTCGACCTTGTGCGCTACGCCGGGCTGGCCAAAGAGGATTCCGTTTCGGCTCAGAAGTTCGACACGCAGCAGGCGACGGTCAATGAACTCATCGCCCAGATCAAGGGCGACCAGGCGTCTATCGACAACGCCCAGACGCAAGTCGATTATACGACGATCCGCTCTCCACTCACGGGGAAGACCGGTTTTCGCCTCGTCGATGCGGGCAACATCGTGCATGCCGTCGATACGACCGGCATTGTGACGATTGTGCAGCTACAGCCGATCTCGGTCGTGTTCACGGCGCCTGAGGAGGATGTGCCGGAGATCAATAAGGCGCTCGCGGCAGGCGCCGTGCCGGTAACCGCACTGAGTTCGGACGGGTTGAAGACGCTTTCGCAAGGGCATCTCGCGGTCGTCAACGACGCGATCGACCCGGCGAGCGGCACCATCGGGATGAAGGCGACGTTTGAGAATACGGACGACGCCCTGTGGCCCGGCCTGTCGGTCTCGACTCGCCTGCTGGTCGACACGCTGAAGCAGGTTACCGTCGTACCCGACGGAGCCGTCGAATGTGGTCCGAACGGTCTCTACGCCTTCGTCGTCGGCAGCGACAATAAGGTCGTGATGCGCGACATCACGGTCAGTCAGGAAGGCGATGGGCAGTCGGTCGTCTCGACGGGTTTGACGCCCGGCGAGACCGTGGTCACATCAGGCCAATACCGATTGGTTCAAGGCTCTTTGGTTCAATCGAGCGCGGCGAGGTCCGCCACGCCCGCTGCGATCGCGGCGCCGAGCGCGTCCGTGAAGGCGCCCTGACCATGGCGGGCGGCATCTCCGAGCCGTTCATTCGGCATCCCGTCGCAACCTCGCTGTTGATGGTCGGCATCCTGTTCGTCGGCATCATCGCTTATCCGAGATTGCCGGTCGCGCCGCTGCCGCAGGTCGATTTCCCCACCATTCAGGTTTCCGCGCAGCTCCCCGGCGCCAGCCCCGACACCATGGCCTCCGCGGTCGCCCAGCCGCTCGAGACGCAATTCGCGCAGATCTCCGGCGTCTCTCAGATGACCTCCACGAGCACGCTCGGCTCGACCGCCATCACCATCCAATTCGACCTCGACCGTGACATCGACGCGGCGTCGACCGATGTCCAGGCGGCAATCAACGCCGCCAGTGGGCAATTGCCGAAGGATCTGCCGAGCCCGCCGACTTATCGCAAGGTGAATCCGGCGGATTCGCCCATTCTCCTGCTCGCCGCGACCTCAGAAATCCTGCCGTTGACCGAGGTCGACGACAATGTCGAGACCAAGCTCGCCCAGCAGATCAGTCAGGTTCCGGGCGTCGCCCAGGTGACCATCGGAGGCCAGCAGAAGCCCGCCATCCGCATCCAACTCGATCCCGCCAAGCTCGTGGCCAAAGGGCTGTCGCTGGAGGATGTGCGCACACCGCTCTCGGTCACGACGGTGGCCGAGCCCAAGGGCGCGATCGACAGCGGGGCGCGCTCTTTCACGATCTACACCAACGATCAGCTCGTCCAGTCCAAGGATTGGAACGACGTCATCGTCGCCTATCGCAATGGCGCTCCGCTGCGGGTGAGCGATATCGGTCAGGCGGTGACCGGCCCGCAGGACACGAATCAAGCGGCCTGGGCCGACGGCAAGCGCAGCGTCTTCCTCGTCATCTTCAAGCAGCCGGGCGCCAACGTCATCGATATCGTGAACCAGATCATGGCCGAGCTTCCGCGCATCAAGGCCTCGATGCCGCCGTCGCTCGACATCTTCACGTTGAGCGACCGCACGCAGACCATTCGCGCCTCCGTTC
>JBEKLU010000176.1:0-8851 GCA_050010035.1 Roseiarcus sp. | reverse complement strand
CAAACGCATCGCACCTTCCGCGCCGCGGCGATGAGGACGTGGCGCGAAACGGTCGCGGCCGCTTGAAATTTCAAGAGCCGCAGGCCCTTTGCGTTCTTCCACCGACAACGTGACAACACCTCTTCCAGCGCTACCCCGCCGCGATGGATGCTCGCCTCGCGGCGGCGTTCGGCCGCTCCATCGCGATCAACGCCAGCAACGCGACTGCAATCGGCAGATTCTTCAAGATCGGAGCGAACGGGTTCAGCCAATATTCGGGCGGCAGCAGCAGTCCGACGAAGGAATAGAACGCCAGCAGCGCCAGCATCGCCAGTCCGACGCGAGTGGGATGCCATTTGACCAGCAGCATGCCGCCGAGCGCGAGGTTCGCCGCCGCGCCGCCGAACAGCGCCACGTCGGCGAGCGGGCCGCGAACTCCGACCTCGGCGAGCATGACGTAGGACTCGGCAGGCGGAAAGAGACCTAGCGAGGCGAGCCCCGTCCCGATCCACAACAGCGCGAGCGACAGGCGAAACAACGGCTGCACGAAATAGAGGCGCGCGCGCCAGAGATCGGCGAGCGTCGCGGGACGCAGCGCCAGACTGTCGGCGAGCGAGCGCGGCGCCCGGCCCAGTGTCGCGGCGATTCCTGACGGGTCCGCGACGTTGCCCCGCTCCAAGAGCTCGACGAATTCGCGATCGCCCGGTCCGACCTCGACGATCTCGTTGAGCCACGCCAAGCCGCTGAGGACGAATCGCGGCAGCGGCAGGAAGCGCGCCGTCCCCAACCCGAGCCAGGCGCGCAAGACACGCTCCAATTCGTCGGTCGTCATCGGCGCCGGGCCGACCGCGTCGACGCTCTTGGGCGCTTGCGGCGCGAGCGCGAGCTTGGCGACGAGGCCCGCCAATTCTGCGACGTGCAGCGGCTGAACGCGCCAGTCGCCCGACCCGAGGCGCGGCGGAAACGGCAGCGCGGCGAGCGCGCAGAAGAAGTCGCCGGTGGCGCCGCCGGGACCCATCGCCAGGGAAGGCCGCACGATCGAGACTTCGAGCCCGTCGAGCGCGCCGAGCGCGTCCTCGGCCTCGCCCTTGGTGCGCTGAAAACGCGATGCGTCGTCTTTCCCGGCGCCCAGGGCGGAGAGATGGACGAGGCGGCGAACGCCGGCCAGTAGGCACGCCTGCGAAAGCCGGCGCGCGCCTTCGACATGAACGGCCTCGAGATTGTCGACGCGCGCGTCGCGGGCCAGTCCGGCGCAGTTGACGACGACCTGCGCGCCCGCGAGCCTTGCCGCGAGTGCGGCGGGTTCTTCACTCGCGATGTCGAATTCTTTGTGGGAGGGCGCTGCGACCTGCTTCCCCGCCTCGCGCAGCGCAACGGCGACATGACGGCCGACGAAACCGCCGCCGCCGACGAGAAATATCGGGTTCATGAGCGCTCTCCCCTCGCGCGAACGCGTTCTTATTCATTTTTTTCATAGTGTTATATGCCGACATCCCCCAGATGGACGGGAAACGAACCACAATCTGCCGTGGCCAGGCCGATTTGGCAACGACGCCCCGGCGGCCAACAGCCGTCTAGCAGGCTGGTAGCTAGCGCCCCTTTCGACGCTTCCGATCTCAAGGCAAGTCATTGAAATAACTGGCGCACCGGGAAAGATAAAGATGAGAACTTTTCGCGGTGGACTGTCCGCGTTAAAAACTCTTTGAACAGAGCAGCTTAGCCTATTTCTTGCAGTTTGCCCGGCTTTTTGCCGCCTGCGTGCGTAGACGCGAGACCGCGCCCGAACGTCGGCAATGGGGGGATTGCGGACCTTCGCCGAACACCGAAGATCGTTCTCAGTCCTGGTTTTTCTTCGGTGGACGGTAGCCTGGCGTTTCTCCTGCGGCAGGCGCAAGTCGTTTTGCGGCGAGCTGCTCGACGAGAAGTTGCAGCATCCTCTCGTGAAGTTTCCGGGATCGGTCGTCTGCAGCGCCGGGGTGGGCGAGGTTGTGCTGCTCCAGCGGGTCGACGGTCAGGTCGTAAAGCTCATACTCGTCGGTGGCCGCCTCGGTCACGGTGACGACCTTCTTGCCTCGAACGAGCCGCTCGTCATATTCGCCGGGAGCCGTCCAAAATTGCTGATTGTCGTGATAGCGAGACAGCTTGACGAGATGCTGCTCGCCGTCGACGTCGATCCGCGCGATGACGGTTTCGATGTGGTTCGGCTGGACGACAGTCTCGTATGTCCCAATCATGCGAGCCCAACGCTGGAACGGGCTTCCCGGTTTCGCGGTTCCCTCGCTGATCTCATCGTCCGTCATGAAGAAGACGGGATCGGACGGCGGGTTCTTCGGATTGCCCAAGATCAGGCCCGAGAGGTCGCGCCCAACAAGCGGGCGAGCTTCAACGTGGTCGGCGGCGACCCGTCTGAGCGCCTCGTCTTGTTTGATGCCAGCAAGGCCGAGCAACGTCGGCAGGAGGTCAGCGTGGCTCGTTGGGATGTCGATCTCGCGCGCTCCGCCGTGAATGAGCGGGCTGGACACGATGAACGGGACGCGGACGGTCTCCTCATAGGCGTTGTGCCATTTCTGGTGCATCCCGCCGTGAGCCCCGAGCATATCTCCGTGATCGGAAGTGAAGATCACGATCGTATTGTCGTAGGCGTCTGTCGCGCGGAGGGCGTCGAGCACACGTTTGACCTGCTCGTCGACCGCGAGTTGCATCTGGTAATAAAATCGCCTGTGCGTTTCGATCCACGGCTGCGGCGCCAATATCTTTCCCCAGACATCGACGTAGCTCTGCTGACAAGCGGGCTTTGTGGACAGGTCCTCGTCATACGTTGGCGAATTGGGAACCCGCGGCATCTCGCTGGTCTCGTAGCGAAGACCCTGCGCTAATGCGAAGATGCCGAAAAGCGCGATGTCATGCGGGTTGAGAAACGAGCACACCGTGAGCCATGGCTGCTTGTTCTCGTCTTTATCGAGACGCTGAAGAAGATCGATGGTCTCGTTCGCCGTGAAAGGGTCCTTCGCCGTCCCCGTGTTGTTATAGCCTAGCCCGTGCGGCTCAGGCCCAACCCATTCCGAAAAGCCGTAGCCGTCGAGCAGGTCCGCCTTGAGGTAGGCGGCGATATTCTCCGGGACCGGGGAGCCGTCCGCGTTCATCGACTGGAGGTGGCCTTTGCCGTCGGCCGCTTCGAGATACGCGTGCGAGATATGCCACTTGCCCTTGTAGAAGGTCCGGTAGCCACCGGCTCGGAACAAGTCCCCGATGGTGGGGACCGTGTTGGGCGCGAGCCAGAACATATCTTTGTCATCTGCATTCTTCGCGAGCCCGTCGGTCTGCGTTACGCCATGCAGCGAGGGGTATTGACCGGTGATGATCGACGCGCGGCTGGGCGTGCAAGCTGTGGACATCACATAGTGATGCTCGAACGACACGCCCGAATTTCGAAGACCCGTCTCGGCCGTGAGCTTCTCGCGGCGAAAGCGGCTCACCTCTTCGGTCTCATATGCCGTCGGGTGGCGCAACTGATCGGTCATGATGACGAGGATGTTCGGTCGTTCGCTTGCCATGACCTGTTCCTTCGACTGAGAACGATATTCCCCGGACACACGCTGGAACGAGCCCTAATCGCGCGCTTAAGCCGGCCTGCCGGCTAAGGCGCGGGACGCGGCGGCCCGGTTAGCGGCGTCTTGACCGACTTGGCCACGCCGTAGAACACGACCACCCTCTGGCCGCCGCCGAGCACGAAATTCCGAGATGGGAAACTTCTCTGGCGCCCGTCCCTAGTCGTTCGCCATGGCGAACCTTTCTCGAGCCGTCTTCTGCTCCAATGCGGTCAGCTTCACCGGTCCGAGCTTGAACGTCAGCTTGTCGAGCTTGCCGTTGAAGCGGAACGGCACCTGGTAATCGTTCTCGTTTACCGACGTGCGGGTATCGATCCCGACGTCGAAGGTCTCGTAAAACGGAAACACGAACGGGATCGTGTGCGGCATATTCAGCGTCGCAACGTCCGCGTCGTCCACCTTCATGACACCAGCGCCGCCCTTGCCGGGGCCGGGGCCGTCATATTTGAAGTCGAACACGACGGTATGCTTGCCTGGCGAAAGCGGCAAATCGCTCTCGCAGCGGAACTGTGCGAGCATGAGCATATTGTAATTGAAGACGGGCTTGCCCTTGAGAATATACAGCCCATACCCACCCATGAACCCGCCCGCGGTGACCAGCATTCCTTCGCCGCCGCCCTGCGGTATGTCCACCTCGGCGGTAATCGTGTACGAGCGGTTCAGGATGCTCGGCGACAAATTCAGCGGAATGCCGGGCATTTCGCCCGAGTAAGTGAAGATCGTCTGTCCCGCAATAGGACTTGGCCTCGGCGTGACGAAGCGCGCGGCGTTTGAATTGTCGAGCGGGTAGACGTTGAACTTCTTCGCCTCAGCGGCGAACACTGCCTGCATTTCCTTGAGCTTGTCAGGCAAGTGCGCGGCCAGATCCTTGGACTGGGAGTAATCCTCGTTGATGTTGTACAGCTCCCACTCGTAGGCGGTTACGTCCGGCATAGCGCGGCCAATCACCCATGGAGGAACCGGCGGCGTCGTGTTAGCATACCAACCTTCGTGATAGATTCCTCGGTTGCCCAAAATCTCGAAATATTGGGTCGTGCGGGTCGAGGGTTTCGCGGCGTTCGCCTTGTCGAAGGTGTAGGCCATGCTGACGCCTTCGATCGGATTTTGCGCGATCCCGTCGACCACCTCCGGCGCCTTGATACCTGTGGCCTCGCGGATCGTCGGCACGATATCGATGATGTGATGGAACTGCGTGCGGATGCCGCCGGCGTCCTTGATGCGCGCCGGCCACGAAATCGCCATGCCCTGGCGCGTGCCGCCGAAATGCGACGCAATCTGTTTGGTCCACTTGAACGGTGTGTCAAATGCCCAGGCCCACGCCACCGCCATGTGTGGGGAGGTCTCCGCAGACCCCCAGATGTCGTAATACTTCATCTGCTCTTCGACGGGGACGTCGAGGATGCCGTTGTATGCAGTAAAAATATTCGGCGTGCCGCGCAGCGAGCCTTCGGGACTGGTGCCGTTGTCGCCGCAGATGTAGATGATCAGCGTGTTATCGAGTTCGCCCATGTCATCGACTTGCTGGATGACGCGGCCAATCTCGTGATCGGTGTAGGCCGCGTAGGCTGCGTAAACCTCCGCCTGCCGGGCATAGAGCTTTTTCTCGTCAGCTGTTAGCGTCTCCCACTTTGGCAAGCTATCCGGCCAGTCCGTAAGCTCCGTGCCGGCGGGGATCGTCCCCATCCTCTTCTGATTGGCGAAAATCTGTTCGCGCAGCTCGTTCCAGCCCATGTCGAACTTGCCCTTGAACTTCTCGATCCACTCCGGCGTCGGCTGGTGCGGGGAGTGCGTTCCGCCGGGAACATAGTGGAGGAAGAACGGCTGACCGGGCGCTGTTGCCCGAATTTCCTTAACGTAATTGATGGAGTCGTCGGCCATGTCGGTCGTGAAGTTGTAACCGGGTTTCCCGATCCATGGCGTGACCTGGTCGTGATTGCGGAACAGATACGGCGCATATTGGTCGGTCTCGGCGCCCATAAAGCCGTAGAAGTAATCAAAGCCCATGCCCGACGGCCATTGATCGAAGGGGCCCGCCTTTCCGTATTGCGTTTCCGGCGTGTTGTGGTTCTTGCCGAACCATGACGTAGCATAGCCATGCTCGCTCAGGATGCGCCCGATCGTGGCGTTCTCCGGGCCGATATATGAGTCATATCCGGGGAAACCTGTCGCAATTTCCGCGATCACGCCGAATCCTACCGCGTGATGATTGCGGCCGGTGATCAGCGCGGCGCGGGTGGGCGAGCAGAGCGCGGTGGAGTGGAATTGGGTGTAACGCAGCCCTGCGTTCGCGACCCGGTCCAGGGCCGGCGTGGGGATAACGCCGCCAAACGTGCTGCTGACGCCGTAACCCTGGTCATCGGTCATGATGAGCAGCACGTTTGGCGCGCCCTCCGGCGGCACGACGCGCGGCGGCCACCAAGGCTTCGAGTCCTTGGCGCTCTCCTTGACCACGCCGCCGAACGCCGGTGGCGTCGGTGGCAGAACACGGCCGTCGATTGAGATGGTGGAGTTCGGAGTTCCCGACGCGCCATGCAACACGCCCTCTGAGGCGGCGGTCGGAGCGGCGGCTCCCGTCTGCGCGCTTGCCTTGCCCGACATCCATGAGCCGCCGAAGGCCGCGGCAAGCGCCGCCCTTGCCGTCGAGAGGAACAATTGCCGTCGGTTCATTGTAGCCTCCTCTTTCTATGCTTGAACGTCGGGCGTCCTGTCGGCCGGACGCCATCGCCTAATTTCATCACGGTTGCCTCGGCGGCCCGATCAACGGCGTTTTGACCGGCTTGGCCATGCCGAAGAACACCACCACGCCCTGGCCGCCGCCGAGCGTCGACAGCCCTTCGTCGACCTTGCCGAGAGCTGCCTTGTAGTCCTGCCAGTTGTTGGTGACCCAGACGTCCCCGGCCGGGCCGACGCCTATGTCGACCAGCATTTGCTGGCCACCGCCAACATAGCCGCTAGGCGGCGAGATCGCGTCGCCCGTCTTCATGCCCGGCGGGCAGTTCTCCGGCCGGAAGCCGCACAATTCAACAATTCCGGCCGACGCGCTGACTAGGTTGGAAATCCAGATGTTGTCGTTGCCGTCGACGGCGACCGCCCAGGGACCGGCGATCCCCCCCTTGCCATAAACCGGAGAGAACGGTGCCTCGCGGCCATCAGGGCGGAGTACCGTAATGCTGCCGCCCTCCCATCCTGGTCTTTGCGCAGCCATGGCTCCGACCAACACCTTGCCAACTCTGTTCTGAGCATCCGGGTCTTTGTCGAAATTGACCTTGGCGGCCGCGACCATTTCCAACAACTTCAAGCGTCCATGTTCCGAACTGCCCAATTTGTTAGTGATCCAGACGTTGCCCAGACTATCGACCGCAAGTCCACTGCCCGAAAAGCCGGTCTTGAAGGTTTCAATCTTAGTCGGATCGGAGGCAGGGAAACGGGTTACGTGATCCCCTATGATATTCGTGATCCAGATGCGATCTTGCTGGTCGATCGCGATGGCGAACGGAGCGAGTAATTTGCATGGGCTCTTGAGGGGACTGCCGCTCGTATTCTGACATACCAATTCGCCCTTGGTGGTATCGCCCTTGGGAAAATGCACCACCTGACCGTTCGTCGTGTCGACGGCCCAGACATCGTCGTTGGGCGCGACGATGATGCCTTGCATCTGGCCAAGCTTGCCATTGAAGTTCCAGCCCTCGGGCGGCGACAGTGGCTTGCCCGTATTGTCGAATAGCGAAATCGTGTTGCCCTGGAAGCTGGTCACCCAAACATTGTCGGCGGCGTCGAGGGTCAATCCGAAACCGGGGCCGAAAATCCCGCCGCCTGTAAATCCTGTAAGGGCCGGCGAAAGCGGTTTCCCGTTGGGCGCGAACTCGGACAACGCGCCGTCCCACATCACGTCCTGGCTCTGGCCACCGTACCGCCAATTGTCGGCAACCCAGGCGTTGCCTCGGCTGTCGAACATAAGCTTGCCGCCGCCTCGATACCCGCCACCATCGAATTTGAGCGGGAATATCCACGCGCTCGGCGCGAATGCGAGGGTCGGTTGGAACGGCGTCGGTCGCGGCCTTTTGGGCTTGGCCGGATAGAGGTCGTCGAGCAGCGCGAACAGTTTTTCCGATTGATGCGACGGGTAGCGAACGATCGACTCGGTCGCCGCCAGCGTATCGGTCGGCGTCTTGCCGTCCGGACCCGCGGCCGCCGCAAACAGCTTGCCGCAAGCGTCCGCTTTCACTTGCGCGTTGCAGCCGGCGAGCAGGCTCGACAACGAGGCGAAGTTAGCCATCGTCGGCGTCTGGCCACCATTGAGAGCGTCCTGGATGGTCCCGCCATATCCGCCCGTTTCGAGGTCGACGAAGTTGGGCACATTGCTCGCGGCGATGCGCAGCTCGAGAGGCGAGCCCTTGATCACTGTGCCGTCGATGAACTGGGTGTGGGTCACGACCGACGCGATCGTCGTCATTTCGTTGACGACGACCTTAGCCGGCGGATTGGCGCCAAGCGCCGCCAGCAGGGCGATGGCCGGATTGTCGCCGCTCGCCTTGTTGACTAAGGCTTCGCCGCCTTTGGCGACGAGATAGAGGCTCGCCCCATCGGTCGGGGCTTGGTCGATCGAGATGACGAACCCGCCGTCGGTCGTGGTTTCGGCCTGAGCCAGCAGCACGGGCGCGTTCGCGCTCGCCGTCCATAAGCTCACCTTGGACTGCGCTACGCTGCCCCCACCCGCCTGCACTTGCCCTTCGATGCGAATTGGGGCGGCGGCTGAACCGCACACGCCACCTAGTAATCCAAGCATCCCAATGGCAACGCCAAACAGCGGGCGCGTTCTTCTCGCGTCGACCATCACCTCGCCCTCCAATTATTTTCAGATGCTGGAAAAAAGCACATGATATGCGCGACCTCCGGAACGTCAATCGCGCCGCGCTGAGTGGCTAGCTGCCGTAAATTCCGCCGCGAGATTGGTCCTGAAGGCATTGACTAGCTCCAAAGCGCCTTCGAGAGAGACATTGCCGCTTGCGCCCATGGGGAAGCCCTTATTGAGCGCCTCAGCCCAATGAAGTGTAGGCCGACGGCTGAAGCCACACTACTCGATATGCGCCAGGGTCAATCAAATTGCGCATCCCCGATCAAAGTGCTCCGAATGTCCGCTTGGGGTGTGCGCCGTGAGAAGGCGGCGCTTTCCAGTGGGTGCAAGTCCCACCCGGCAAACGCTCCAGCCGGAAGCAACCGGAGCAGTCATGGAGGCAACGAAATGGCTGAAGCCTTCGGTGTAG
>JBEKLU010000175.1:0-8965 GCA_050010035.1 Roseiarcus sp. | reverse complement strand
CTCATCATCCGCACACCCTGCAGGGCTTCCGTCCGGCGCATCCCAAACTCTCCATTGAGCTCGGAAACTACCGGACAGATCGTGCGCTACCTAAACCGGACATATCGTGTGCTAGCGACAGCTCGCCTCGCTCGTCTTGCCTTCGCGCCATCGCGCCGATATAGAGACCGCCTCGACCCGTCGCTTCCAACGCTCCCATCGTCTAGCGGCCCAGGACGTCGCCCTCTCACGGCGAAAACAGGGGTTCGATCCCCCTTGGGAGCGCCATTCGTGGCGTTGCTCGCGCGCTTCCCCAACCCGCTGCCGCCATCCCCGTCTACGGCGCGCCCGGCGGCCCCGAGCTCCCTCGGGCGTCGCGCGGCTCCGCGCCGAAGACGAACAGGCCGCCAGGACCGCCGCCGAGGCGCTGATATTGTCGCTGATCGAGCTGCAGACCGACGCGGAAAAAGCCCTTACCCTCGCCGTCCACGAAGGCGTGCTGAAAGGCGGCGGCCGAGTGGTCGTCGGTTCGGTCGCGACAGAGGTTTACCGTCGGATCGACGATTACGGCCGCAAGGCTTCGCGCGAGGCTTCCCCCGGCCCGGAGGCGTCGTCTTGCCGGCCGCAAATGCACCATAGCAACTCCGGAGGACGATCATGGATGCGTTTGGACTGCCCGAGCCTTTGGCGGTCGCCCTTCACGCCTCGCTGAAGAGCGCCGAGACGATCGTCGTCTTCACGGGCGCAGGCGCATCCGCCGAAAGCGGCCTGGCGACTTTCCGCGACGCGCAGGTCGGCCTGTGGCGGCGATTCAACCCCGAGGATCTCGCGACGCCGCGCGCCTTTCGGAAGAATCCCGCCTTGGTTTGGGGCTGGTACGAGTGGCGTCGCGCCCAGGTGTCTCTGGCCGAGCCCAACGCAGGTCATCTCGCCATTGCGCATTGGGCGAACTCGCGCGAGGTCACGGTCGTCACCCAAAACGTCGACGACCTGCACGAGCGCGCCGGCAGTCGTCGTGTCGTCCATCTCCACGGCAGCATCTTCAGGGCCCGATGTTTCGACTGCGGCGCGCCCTACGATCTGCCGTCGGCGAGCGCCTCGACGCACCTTGGCGGCGAACCAATCGACCCGCCGCGCTGTTCCCATTGCGGCGGCATGATCCGTCCCGGCGTCGTCTGGTTCGAGGAGGCGATGCCCGAGAAGGAATGGCGCGAAGCCGAGGAACTCTGCAAGCGGGCCGACGTCCTGATCTGCGTCGGCACGTCCGCGCTCGTCTATCCCGCCGCGCACCTCCCGCAGTTGGCCGCACGGCGCGGCGCGGCGATCATTCAGGTCAACCCGAATTCGACCGAGCACGATTCTCTGGCCGAATTCGTCATTCGCGGCACGGCCGGAGACATCATGCCGAGGATCGCGAAAATCGGCATGGAGCCGTAGCGGGCGGATAAGGCGCCACGCTTCGGCGTTTTCCCGGCGGCGGCAATTGCAAATTTACGCAAGGAGCGACCGAAGCCGCTTTGAGCGCCGAACCGCGAATCGGGGGGCAGGAGTTCGAATCTCCTCGGGCGCGGCAAAATCGACGCCGCTCGGAATGCGTTTCAGCGCCGGCATGGGCCCCACCCCGAGAGGGGCGCGCCACACGGAAATGCGACACGAAGCGTCATTGATGCAGCGGTCCCGATCGGCTCCGATCCGGCTCTCGTTCTCGCTCGCGTTTTCGACGTTGCCTCGAAGCGCTGGATCAGATTCCGTAAGGGGTCCCGTGCCGGCGCGAAACCACGCGCGCGTCGCCATGCGCTGCTCGCGGAACCCGAGCTCCGAAGCATCGGCGTGATGAACGTTTTGCTTGACGGAAAGTCAAAAGTACAGTATCGATATTCGCAACAGAACGCGCGTTACGGCGCCGAGGGTGGGGGAGAAATCCATGTCGCTCATTCACCGAGTTGGTCTGGCCGCCGTGATGGACGAGCAGGCCAAGGCCCATGGGGACCTCGTGATCGGATTGGCGGGCGCAGGGCAGATGGGCACGGACATGATCGTGCAGCTCTCTCTGATGTCCGGCATCAAGCTCGGCGCGGTGTCGGAGATTCGCGCCTCGGCGGCGCGCGACGCGGTTCTGATGTCGGGGCGCGAGGCCGGCGACATCGTTTCGGCCTCCAGCGCCTCGGCGATCGATCGGGCGATCGAGACGGGCAAAGTCGCGCTGACGGACGACTATCTGGCGCTGTGCTCGGCGGGCCGCATCGAAGTGATCATCGACGCCACCGGCAATCCCAACGTCGGCACCTCGATCGCCCTCGAGGCGATGAAGAACGGCAAGCACATCGTCATGCTCAACGTCGAGGCGGACATCACGATCGGCCGCTTCCTCAAGGAGGAGGCGAAAAAGGCCGGCGTGATCTACACCGGCGCGGCCGGCGACGAGCCTGCGGCGACGGTCGAGCTCGTCGGCTTCGCGCAGGCGGCCGGATTCGAGATCGTGGCCGCCGGCAAGGGCAAGAACAATCCGCTTCAATTCG
Source organism: Roseiarcus sp. (assembly GCA_050010035.1). GTDB lineage: Bacteria > Pseudomonadota > Alphaproteobacteria > Rhizobiales > Beijerinckiaceae > Roseiarcus. Next base: position 6,467 of record JBEKLU010000175.1, on the reverse strand, counting down.
ACGCCACGCCCGACCAATTCGAGGAGGAAGCGCGGCGGCGCGACATGAACGCGCGAATGCTGGTCGAGTTCGTCGACGGCTCCAAGACGATGATCGAGATGACCGCGGTGGCCAACGCGACCGGGCTGAAGCCCGACATTCCCGGCATGCACGGCCCGAAAGCGACGAAGAGCGAACTGGCGCAAGTGCTGTGCACCAAAGCGGACGGCGGCGTTCTCGAAAAATCCGGCGTCGTCGATTATTCGATCGGCGAGGGCGTCGCCCCGGGCGTGTTCTGCGTCGTCAAGCCGCGCCATCCGCGCGTGCTCGAGCGCATGATCGACTTGAAGGTCGGGCCCGGCCCGTGCTTCGCGCTCGTCCGGCCCTATCACCTCACCAGTCTCGAAGTGCCGCTTTCCGCGTTTCGCGCCGCGCGCAATCGTGCCGCCGATATGACGCCGCTCGACGATCCCGTCGGCGAATGCATCGCCGTCGCCAAGCGCGACCTCAAGCCTTCACAAACGCTCGGCAAGATCGGCGAGTACGATTACCGCGGGTTTGCGATGACATGGTTGGATGCGTCCAACGCCGGCGCGCTGCCGCTCGGCCTCGCTGAGCGCGCCCGCGTGCTCAAGCCGATCAAGGCGGGCGAATTCCTCACCTACGAAAATTGCGCGCCCGACGAATCGCTCGTCATCACCCAGATTCGGCGCCGCCTCGATCAGGCGGACAGCCGCTTCCGCCGCGCCTGAGGCGCGAGCCCAACACGGCGGCGCGAGCGGCGGGACGTTCCTTTGCGCTCAGATCGAGACTTGCATGATGGACGATAGAGCGGCCTCTTCCTCCAGTCGACCCGCGGCCAATCGACCGCCTGTCTACGATCGTCTCACGGTCGCGCAAGCCCATGAAGCGCTGCACAAGATGATCCTCATCCGACGCTTCGAGGAAAGCGCGGAAGACGAGTATATGCGCGGCATGAGTTACGGCACCATGCATCTGTCGATCGGCGAGGAGGCATCCGCCGTCGGTATGTGCGCGCCGCTCAGCGACACCGATCTGATCACCTCGACGCACCGCGGACACGGCCACTGCATCGCCAAGGGCGGCGACGTCAATCGCATGTTCGCGGAGTTTCTGGGCAAGGAGACCGGATACTGCCACGGCCGCGGCGGCTCGATGCATATCGCGGATCCCAGCAAAGGCAATCTCGGCGCCAACGGCGTCGTCGGAGGCGGCATCCCGATCGCGGTCGGCGCGGCGCTCGCCGTCAAGCGGCGCCGGACAGGCGCCGTCGTCGTCTGCTTTTTCGGCGACGGGGCGAACAACGAAGGTGTGTTTCACGAATCGCTCAACATGGCGTCGTTGTGGAAGCTGCCGGTCATATTCGCGTGCGAGAACAATCTGTACGGCATGTCGACGTCGGTCAAACGATCGACGGCGGTCAAGGACGTGGCGCAGCGCGCGGCCGCCTACGCGATGCCCGGCGTCATCGTCGACGGCAACAGATTCGCTGATGTCGCCGAGGCGTCTTTCGAAGCGGTCGAGCGGGCGAGAGGCGGCGACGGCCCGACTTTGATCGAGTGCAAGACCTACCGAATCCGCGGACACTCGAGGAGCGATCGCAACCTCTATCGGACCAAGGAAGAAATCGAATCTTGGCGCAAGCGTGACCCGATCGAGTTGCTCGAGGCCGAACTCGAAGCGCTTGGTCTTGCAAGCCGGGAGCAAATCGAAGCCATCCGCGCGCAAGTCGAAGTCGAGATCAGGAAAGGCGTCGCGTTCGCCGAAGCGAGCCCGGTCCCATCGGCCGAAGATCTCCTACGCGACGTCTATACGACTTAAGAAATGGTGAGACGATGGTTGCGCCCGCACGTATTCTGAGCTTCGCCGAAGCCATCCGCGAAGCGATGGCGATCGCGATGGATGCGGACGAGCACGTCTTCCTGATGGGGGAGGACATCGGCGTCTACGGCGGCGCCTTCCAGGTGACCGGCGATCTCGTCCACAGATATGGCGAAGAGCGCGTCATGGATACGCCGATTTCCGAGCTGGGCGGCGCGGGGGTCGCGGTCGGCGCGGCGTTGAACGGCATGCGGCCGATTTACGAATTCCAGTTTTCCGATTTCGCCATGCTCGCGACGGAGCAGATCGTCAATCAGGCCGCCAAACTGCGCTTTATGCTCGGCGGCGCCGTTTCCGTCCCGGTCGTGTTCCGCATGCCTTCCGGCTCGGGGACCGGCGCGGCGGCCCAGCATAGTCAGAGCCTGCAAGCCTGGTTCGCCCATATTCCGGGGCTCAAGGTCATCGAACCGACGACGCCGCGCGAGGCCAAGGGCATGCTGCTCGCGGCGATCGCCGATCCCGACCCTGTGATGATCTTCGAGCACAAGCTGCTCTACAAGACGAAAGGCCCGGTGCCGGAGGGCTATTACACGGTGCCGCTCAATAAGGCGGCGGTCGTCCGGCCGGGCGCCGACCTGACGATCGTCGCCTCCGGACTGATGACCGTGCGCACGTTGGAGGCGGCGGCGACGCTCGAGCAAAGCGGCGTGGACGCCGAAGTGATCGATCTGCGCTCGCTGCGTCCGCTCGACATCGGCGCGATCTGCGAGAGCGTGAAGAAGACTTCGCGACTGATGTGCGTCTACGAGGGCGTGAAGACCATGGGAATCGGGGCGGAGATCAGCTCCGCGGTCGCCGAGAGCGAGGCGTTTGATTTCCTCGAGGCTCCCATCATTCGGTTGGGCGGCGCGGACGCGCCGATCCCTTACAGCCCGATCCTCGAAAAGGCGTCGGCTCCTCAAGTCGCGGACATTGTCGAGGCGGCCCGAAAACTCGCCACCGGAGCTGTGTAGCATGGCTGTCGAAGTCATTCTGCCGCGCGTCGACATGGACATGACGACCGGGAAGTTCACGCGCTGGTTCAAGAATGAAGGCGACGCGGTGGACAGGGGCGCGACGCTGTTCGAAATCGAGACCGACAAGGCGGCGATGGAAATTGACGCGCCCGCCTCGGGCGTGCTGCGCGGCGTCAGCGCCAAACCGGGAGACGAATTGCCGGTCGGCAGCGTCATCGCTTGGATTTACGCCCCCGACGAGCCTTACGCCGGCGCAGCGGCGCCCGTCGCCCGTCCGAGCCTCGCAACTCCCGCGCCGGCGGGGGGCGCGACGTCCGAGCAACGTCGCGTCGAGCCTGTCGCCGAGGCCGCGTCGCCCCCGCGCGGCGTGCGTGCGACGCCGCAGGCGCGCGCGAAAGCGCGCGAAAGCGGAATTGACATCGCGGCGATCAACGGCTCCGGCCCTCGAGGCCGGGTGCAAGTGGGCGACGTCGTCGCCCGCGCGACGACAATCGCGGCCGAGCAAGGCGAGCGGATCGCGCAAGGCGCCGGCGAGAGCCGCCCCGTGGCGATCGGCGAGGCGAAGGCGGCGTTCACGGGCGGCGGCGCGGCGGCGCCGGAGATTCCGGCGGTCGATTTCGCCAAGTTCGGCCCGGTGGAGATCATGGCGCTTTCGCGCATCAAGCGCATCTCCGGGCCGCGCCTGCACGCCGCGTGGGTCAACATCCCGCACGTCACCCATTGCGACGAGGCGGACATCACCGATCTCGACGCTTTCCGCAAGCAGCTCGACGACGAAGCCAAGGCGGACAAGAAGGCGCCCTATCGCGTTTCGCTGCTGCCGCTGCTGATGAAGGCCTCAGTGACGACGCTGAAAGAGTTTCCGACCTTCAACGCCGCGCTCGCGCAAGGCGGGGACGCGCTGATTCTGCGCCGCTATTGGAATATTGGCGTCGCCGTCGACACGGCGGAAGGGCTGGTGGTCGCGGTCGTCAAGGACGCCGACGAGAAAGGCGTCATCGAACTCGCTCGAGAACTCGGCGCATTGTCGGCCAAGGCGCGCGAGGGCAAACTCTTGCCGAGCGAAATGCAGGGCGCAACCTTCACGATCTCGTCGCTCGGCGGCATCGGCGGCACGGCGTTCACGCCGATCATCAATGCGCCGGAGGTGGCCATTCTGGGCGTCGTGCGATCCAAGACGGCGCCGGTTTGGGACGGCGCGGCGTTCCGGCCGCGCCTCATGCTGCCGCTTTGCCTTTCGTACGATCACCGCGCGATCGACGGCGCGGCGGCGGCGCGTTTTTGCCGCCATCTCGCGCAGACGCTCGCCGACATGCGGCGCGCATTGTTGTGAGCGCGGGAGCCCGTCGAGGGTTTCGCGCGATCCCCCACGATTCTCGATCGGGCCTCGTGCATGTCTTGCGGGCCGGACGGCGTCCTCGCGCGGCGCTCGGCGCGGTTTGCGCCCGTGAGCGTCGGGCCCTCAGCGGTTTTCGATCGATTTTGGCGCCGTTGTGAGAAATCGCTTCGCGTCGCGCGATGCGGGTCGGCTACGAAAATACTCGGGGCCGTTCCAGTTCGGTTCTCGGCCCAAAAAGACGTCGAAGAACGGCACGGCGCGTCCGACATCTTCATGGACGTTCTCGCGAAACGACTCCCAGAATCTCAATTCCCCGATTTGCGGGCTGAGCGCGACGTTCGTATTGAAATCCGTCTTCAAGATGGCGCGGACGAGGGCCAGGCAACAATTCGTGTAGAGGAATCCCTCCGGCCAAAACTCACAAATCGCCGCCATCGGATCCGCGGGAATACATTCGGTGACCTTCCCGATCTCTTTCGCTTTAACCGGGTTCGCGCGCAAGAGTTCGCGCAGCATGAGCCCGCCGGAGAATACGGCGAAGTCGGCTCGGTTGAGGGCGGCGTCGGGTCGATCGCGCTCGAAAACGTTCGCCCAATTGAGAAAGGCCGCGGCAAGGCGCCGATCATTTATCGCGAACGCCAAGTTGTATTTCTGGCCGAATTCTTCCGCTTCTTTCTTGAAATAGTGCTGAAACCAGGTTAGTCGGCGCGCGAGATGACGCAAGTCATGAACTTGATCCAACGGCAAATCAAGATCGTGCACCATATTAATCTCTCTCGGCGCGGTCCGCGCCGCAGCGACGAACCCGCAACTGAAAATACCACTCCGGCGGAAGTGTGGCCGGCGCTCCGCCCGCCGGTCGGTCTCGCCGGCGCCAGGGTAGCGCGCTTCTCCTTCAAAGTCTGCATTTTTCAAGTCAAACGAGAGACCCGCGGCGAGGCCGATGTTTCGTGATTCCCGGCTCGTGGACGCTCGCCGCGTCGCGATGGACGGCCGCCGAAATTGAGCTTAATTAGCGTTCGACATGGCGCGCCGCGCGCGAGCGTTGTCGAAGATTTCCCCAGGGGGAAGAGCGGTGGGAACGCGCCGCACCGAAGGGGGATATGAATATTGCTTGGACTAAACTAAGGGACGAAAGAGGGTTGGGGTCGGCGAAAATGAAGGTCGAGGACGAGGGCCACGATAGCGCAAACGGTAAGACGGCGGCTTCCGGCAGAAGGTCACCACGCCTGCGCCATCGCATTGCTTGGATGTACTACGTCGAGGAAATGACGCAGAGCGCGATCGCCGACACGCTTGGAATCGGCCGCATCACCGTGGGGCGAATGCTGTCCGAGGCGCGCGCCGCGCATGAGGTTCGCATATCGCTGAGTCGAGACTTGGCGGAGCTCACCGAAGCGGAAATCGGGCTGCAGAAGAAATATGACGTCCGCGACGCTATTGTGGCGCCGGTTTCGGCGCCGCGCTCGGATCCCCGCCCCGCGATCGCTGCGGCGACGGGCGATTATGTTTCCGATATGTTGCGGCCAAACATGAAGATCGGTCTCGGGTGGGGCCAAACTCTGCTCGGCTCGTTGACATTCCTTCCGGAACGACACGTGCCGGGGCTCGCCGTCGTTTCGTTGCTCGGCGGCATCACACGTGCGCGGCGGGCGAATCCGGCCGAATTCGCCGCCCAGTTCGCGCGCTTTTTTCTCGCCGATTGTTATCTGCTCGCCGCGCCGGTGATCGTGGACAGCGCAAAAACGAAGCAAACGCTCATCGAGCGATGCGGGCTATCCGAGGTTTACGAGTTCTCCAAGTCGCTCAATGCGGTGGTGGTCAGCGTCGGGGAAATCGGTCCGAACTCCACGGTAAGCCTGTTCAGCGCAGTATCCGCGGCCGACACCGCGGCGTTGCGGGCGGCTGGCGCGGTCGGGGATATGCTGTTCAATTTTTTCGACATCAACGGCAAGCTCGTCGATCATCCGCTCAACGGCCGAACGATGTCGATTCCGATCGAAACGATCTCGGCGGCTCCCATCCGCGTTCTCGTCGCCGGAGGACCTAATAAGGTCGAGGCGATGCAGGGCGCATTCAAACTCTTTCGACCGACGGTCGTCATCACCGACGAATTCACCGCCAGATCCCTGCTCAAAGACGCGCCGAGCAAGAAAAAGCCCGCGTCGAGCTAGTACACGCCGCCGGAAGATCGAACTCCGTTTCGCGTTCATGCGGCAAGCGGCTTGCCAGTCATGGTCCACTTGAAGGGTTTGGCGAGAGTACGGTTGAAGTATGCGATGAAGGCTTCG
>JBEKLU010000174.1:0-9091 GCA_050010035.1 Roseiarcus sp. | reverse complement strand
CGAAGCCTTCATCGCATACTTCAACCGTACTCTCGCCAAACCCTTCAAGTGGACCATGACTGGCAAGCCGCTTGCCGCATGAACGCGAAACGGAGTTCGATCTTCCGGCGGCGTGTACTAGCAAGACTTCACGCCGAGGCGCGAGTCGCTCTTCCAGACGGTCACGCACGCGCGCAGCGCCATTTTCTTGTCGGTGCTCCAGACCCCCTGGATCACCTGCCGCGTGACCTCGGTCTCGAAGAGCAGGTCGAAATTGCGGGGGATGTGGCCGTCGTACTCGACGGCGAGCGCGGCGCCGGGGTCGGACATGTCTCGAATCGCGCAGCAAACGACGTTTTCGCCGTGATCGCTCTCCTCGATCGCCTCGCGCCGCTGCGGCGCGACGCCGAACTCTGCTTGTGCGGCGCCGCCGGCCGCGCCGACCCCGCCCACGTCGAGAGCCTGTTCGGCGCTTGCATGGACCGATTTTCGGGTCGAAAGTGGGCGCTTCACGCGCACGGCGCCTACGGCCTCGGGCTGGCGAATATTTGGGCGGCCTATTCTCGCGGCGTGCGCGTGTTCGACGCGGCGTTCGGCGGACTGGGCGGCTGTCCCTTCGCCCCAGGCGCGGCCGGCGACGTCGCGACGGAGGATGCGGCCTGGATGTTCGCGCGCATGGGCGTGGCGACCGGCGTCGACGTCGAGGCCCTCGTCGCGCTCGACGCACTGCGGCAGGCGCCCCGGCGCCCCCGACGACAGACGATCGATAGTGGCGCTGGCGATCAAGCCGGCGCGAGTTCGGGGGGACGGACATGGCGGGGACCGGATCCTTGGCGCAAGGCGCGAGCGCGCCGGGGTCTTGGCGCGCGGGCCTGACGGCGCAGCATTGGCGCAGCTTGTGGGGCGCCTATCTCGGCTGGATTTTCGACGGCTACGAGGCCATCGCGCTCGTCTATGCGCTGGGGCCGGCGCTGAAGACCCTGCTGACGCCCGAACAGGCGCGAACCCCCGCCTTCTATGCCGGCTTGGCGATCGGCGTCACGCTGCTCGGCTGGGGCCTCGGCGGCCTCGTCGGCGGGGTCGCCGCCGACTACTTCGGCCGCAAGCGCATGATGCTGGTCTCGATCCTCGGCTACGCCTGCTTCACCGGCCTGATCGCGTTCGCCGACAGCATCTTTGCGCTCGTCGCCCTGCGTTTCATCACCGGCCTCGCCATCGGGTCGGAGTGGAGCACCGGCATCGCCCTGGTGGCCGAGACCTGGCCGGACAAAGCCAGGCCAAAGGGCTGCGGGTTCCTGCAATCCGGTTTCGGCGCGGGCGCGCTGCTGGCCGCCCTGGCGTGGATGGCGCTCGTCGCGACCAACCCCCTCGGCCCGCAAAGCTGGCGGATCATGTTCGCGCTCGGCGCGCTGCCGGCGTTCGTCGCCCTTTATCTCAGGCGCGCGCTCAGCGAGTCCGAGCGCTGGATGAAGGCGGTGAAAGAGAGGCGCTGGGCCGCCACCGACGGCGGCGCGGCGTCGGGCGCGGCGCGGCGCCCGTTCACCCTGGCCGAAATCTTCCGCGAGCCCGAAAGCCGCCGTCGCGTGCTGCTCGCGACGCTGCTGTCGCTCGCCGCGACGGTCGGCTGGTGGGCCGTTTCGGCGTGGCTGCCCGCCTACACCGCCGTGCTCGCCAAGGCGGCCGGCGAGGCGCCGGACGTATGGGGCGCGCGCATGGGCGTGATCTACAATTGCGGCGCGATCCTCGCCTACCTCGCTTCCGGCTTTCTCGCCGACGCGATGGGACGGCGCCCCTTCATGTTCGCGACCTACGTCGGCTGCATCGCCACGACGGTTCTGACCTACACCTGGACGGGCAGCCTTTGGGCGTTCATGGGCGTAGCGTTCCTCAACGGGGCGTTCACGCTCGGCTTTTCCTACAGTTGGATGGCGATCTATCTGGTCGAGCTGTTCAGTTCGACCGTCCGCGCGACGGCGTCGAGCTTCGTCTTCAACGGGGCGCGGCTCGTCGCGTGGATATTCCCCGTGATCGCCGGGCAAATCGTGACGACGCTCGGCGGCGTCGCGCATGCCGCGCTGATCATGAGCAGCGCGTTCGTCATCGGGCTGATCGCGCCGTGGTTCATGCCGGAGACCAAGGGGCGGCCGCTGCCCGAATAGGGCGAGCGGGGGCGACCCGAGGCCGCTAGCGGAACTTCACCCCGAGGCGCGGGCCGCTCTTCCATACCGTGACGCAGGGGCGCAGCGCGCCGGCGTCTTTCGCGAGCGAGCGCCCATCGTCTCGCCCCAATTGCCTCGTAATCGCTCCGCCTTCGCGCCTTCGCGCGCCGCCGCTCCCGAGAACCCCTGATGTCCCTGCCCGACTCGCATCCCCGCCTCTTCAAGCGCGCCTACAGCAACGGCGAGCTCGTCGCCGACGGGATTGTCCATGGCGGCGCGCTCCTCGCCGGCGCGATCGCGTTCACCATCCTTTTCGTCAAGGTGGGGCTCCACGGCGGGATCGGCGAAGGGCTGGCGATGGCGGTTTACGCCGTCGGCTTTTTCCTGATGTTCGGCTTTTCCTTCGCCTACAACATGACGCCCGCTTCGCCGCTGAAATGGTTGTTGCGGCGCTGCGATCATTCGGGGATCTATCTGATGATCGCCGGCACCTACACCGCGCTGCTTTCGCAGATCCCCGACAGCCTTTGGGCCGTCGCGCTCGCCGCGTTCGTGTGGAGCGGCGCGCTCGCCGGCGTCGCGCTCGCCCTGTTCGCGCCCGGCCGCTTCGACCGCGTCGCGGTCGGCGTCTATCTCGCGCTCGGCTGGTCGGCGATCGTGGCGATCAAGCCGCTCGTCGCCGCGCTGCCGGCGACGACGCTGGCGCTCGTCGTGGTCGGCGGCCTCATCTATTCGATCGGCGTCGCCTTCCATCTCTGGCACTCCCTGAAGTTCCAGAACGCGATCTGGCACGGCTGCGTCGCCGTCGCCGCCGGCTGCCACTTCGCCGGCATTCTGGCGGCGGTGGGCTGAGCGGCCGCAAGGCGCGGCGTCTTCATCCGGTCGGGGCCAAGGCGGGTCGATCGCGCGCGATCAGGCGGACGACCTCCGCCGCCGGAACGGGGCGCGAAAAGTAATAGCCCTGCGCCTCGCCGATGCCGGCGGCGGCCACGCATTCGAGCTGTTCCCGCGTCTCGACGCACTCCGCGGTGGTGGCGATGCCGAGTTCGATGGCGAAGCGCGCGACCGCGCGCACTAGGGCGAGCGCCATCGGGGCGCCGTCGGCGAGTTCGGCGACGAAGCTGCCGTCGATCTTGATGCGATCGAACTGAAAACGATGCAGGCGGTCGACCGACGCGTATCCCACGCCGAAGTCGTCGAGCGACAGCGTCACGCCCATCCGCCGCAGACGGGTGAGCGCCGCGTCGCCCTTGTCGTCCATGATCACGCCCTCGGTGATTTCGACCTCGAGCCGCCGCGAGGCGAGCCCGCTCGCGGCGAGGGCGCGCGCGACCGCGACCGGCACGTCCGAACGCGTGAACTGCGCGGGCGAGACATTGACGGCGATGCGAAGATCGCCCGGCCAGGACGCCGCCTCCCGGCAGGCCGTCGCGATCGCCCAGTCGCCGATCGAGTCGATCAAGCCGCTTTCCTCGGCGATCGGCACGAAGTCGCCAGGGGGAATGAGCCCGCGACGCGGGTGGCGCCAGCGCAGTAGAGCCTCAAACCCCTTTATGCGCCGGTCGGCGAGGCCGACGAAGGGCTGATAGTACAGTTCCAGTTCGCCGCGTTCGAGCGCCAGCGCGAGGTCCTGGCGCAGCTCCGAACGTTCGTTCAAGGCACGCTCCATCTCGCGGCTGAAAAAGCGCCAACAGCCGCGGCCGGCCGCCTTGGCCTGATAGAGCGCAAAATCGGCGTGTCGCAGCAGAGGCTCGACATCGAACGGCGAGCGATCGGCGACGGCGACGCCGATGCTGACGGACGCCATGAGCGACAGCGCGCCACAGTTCACGGGAGTGGCGAAGGATTTGCTCAGGCGATCGGCGAGCGCGGCGGCGCCGTCGGCGTCGTCGCCCTCGAAGTCCGCGACGACGACGAATTCGTCGCCCGAATAGCGCGCCACGCAATCGTGGGCGCGGGCGTTTTCGCGCAGCCGGCGCGCCACCGCCCGCAAGAACGCGTCGCCGGCCGGATGGCCGTAGGCGTCGTTGACGATCTTGAAGCGATCGACGTCGACGAGAAGAAGCGCGAGGCGCCGATGCTCCGCGGTCGAGGAAGCGAGCCTGTCGCGGATGTGCTCGGTCGCGGCGGATCGGTTGGGCAATTGCGTCAAGACGTCCGTGCGCGCGAGATAGGCGATGCGTTCGCGCGCGCGTTCGAGCGCGGTGACGTCCTCGTGCGTGGCCACCCAGCCGCCGCCCGCCAGCGGTTGCATGACGACGGCGACGATCAGGTCCGCGCCGACGGCGAGGGTCCTGGCGAAGATTTCGCCCCGCGCCACGGCCGCCGACCATTGCGCAAGGATCGGATCGATCGGCGCATCGAAGGAGCCGCGGCGCTTTCGCGCCTGCAGCAGTTCGCGCAAGCTCATGCCGAAACGCACGTCGTCGTCGCGCAGCTTATGGAGAGCGAGGAAGCGTCGGTTCCAGAACATCAACCGCCCCGCGCGATCGAAGCACGTGACGCCGTGGTTCATGTTGTCGAGCGCGACGTCGCGCCAACGCCGACGCGCTCTCAGACGCAGGCGCCAAGCCGTCCACGCGACGCCGACCGTCGCGGCGATCAAAGCCGCCGGCGCGCGCATCGCAGCATCGATGGCGCCGAAAGCGTCCATTTCGCGTCAGCTTCTCCCTGTCGAAGCGAATGAAACCTTGTCGTCCAGCGCTCGCCGCGCCTCCGGTTGCAATTTATGACGACGAATGATCTTCTTTGTCGCACGCAACATACTAAGGCGTCGTAAACATTAACTGCCACATTCTGGCTCCGTATTTCCGCAACGTCATGTATAAGCTTCGAAGCGGCGCCGTCTATACACGCGCGAACGGCAATCGACGCACGCCGTGGAACGGCCGACGACGATGACGCGGAAAATATCGCTTCGCCGGCGTTTTCCGCGCTCGAGGCCGGGGCGCCCATCGCGCCGCCGCAAAAATGCTTCAAGGGCGTCGTAGCGTTAATGGCAAGGCGAGCTGGAGGGCGCACGAGTCGGAGGATCCGAAAATGTGCGACTATTCTCTCGAGATGTACGGATCGCGCCCCGCGCGCGAAGGCGAGTTCTACGCGACCACGCGATTCCTGAGCGGATCGATCGGCTTCGCCGCCGTCGGCGATGCGAAGACGGTCGTCTGCATGCAATGCGATACGCCGGTGGTGCTGACGGACATGCCCGCCGATCTGCAAATGCGCTTCGGCGTCGGCGAACGGGTCCAGGCGACGTTCGCGCAGGCCGAACGCGGCGCCTATCGCGACGGGTTGCTTCTGGCGAGCGGGCGGTTCGTTTCCCTGCAGGAGCTGAGGCCCGGGATTCACGCCTATATTCCCGTTCTGCTCGAGCACCGCGAATCGGAGCGGACGGAGCGGGTGCGCGAAGCGGTCTTCTGAAGATCGGTCGCGCGCCTCGAGCTTTCCCCCCGCGCGCTCTCGCGCCGGCTTCGACAAGGCGAGGCCGGCGCGAGGGATGGGGATTCGCGCGACAACGAAGCTGCCGACGAGTGCGAACTCGGCGGTCGCGGGCGTTCTCGCGCCGGCGACCGCCGTGGGGCTGGACGCGCGGTGGCGCTCCGCCTCTTTGACGCCGCACTCTCGTGTTGGCATGATGGCGGGATGAACAGGAACGCCGAGACGTGACGCCCATGCGAATGCTGCTCGCGGCCGCCTTTATCGCCGCAACCTCGCCCGCCCTCGCGGCTGACTTGCCGGCGCTGCCTTCGCTGGCCGCCGATCCACAGACGCAGGCGCCGAATTGGCAGGGTTTCTACGTCGGAACGGAACTCGCCGTCACTTCGTTCAAGGGCGCCAAAGACGCCGTCGGCGGCGCTGTGCTCGCCGGTTACGATCACCGCTTCGACGACAACGTCGTGTTGGGCGTGCGTTTCTCCACGGGCTACGATCCCTTCGTCTTTCCCGGCGGCCCCTTTCGCGGTTTCGATTTCGCCGAGACCAGCGTCAAGATCGGCTATGAAATGGGCCGTCTGACGCCCTATGTCCTGACCGGCGTCGCGCTGGCCCGTCCGACGAATTTCGGCGACGGCCTCGCCAATCTCGGCAATTCGCTCAACGGCGTGTTCGCCGGCCCTGGCGCGTTGCGGGCGGTGGGCACCGCCGGCGTCGGCTTCGACTACGCCGTCACCAACAACATTCATGTCGGGGTCGAGGCGGCGGTCGCCAACGGCGGCCCGCTCGGCGCCTTCGGCGCTTTCGGCCATTAGCGCGCGCCGCGCGGGACGCGGCGGCCGGTTCTTCCACAAAGGCGGGCTCCGCCAAGGACTTAGAGCCGATCGCGGTTCCCGCGAAACGGCGATCGGCGCGGGCGTCGCGGGCGATGCGACCGGGCGTCGCGGTTGCCTTCGGCGGCGCGGCGCGTTACGTCATCGATCCTCTTCCAAGACGCGGTCCCCATGCACACTTTGAATCGCCGGGCGTTGCTCGTGAGCGTGATCGCCGCCTCCGGCGCGCGCTTTGTTCGGCCGGCCTTCGCCCAACAACCCTCCGTCGCGGTCGCCACCCCGGCGTTCGTCTACGGCGACGTCGTCAAGCGCGCGCACGATCTCGCCGACGCGCCGTTCGACGCGTCGATCCCGCCGCTTCCCGACGCGATCGCCGGTCTCGACTACGACCAGTGGCGCGACATCCGCTTCAAGTCCGACAAGCCGCTGCTCGGCCAGCCCGGCGCGAGCTTCCGCCTCGAGCTCTTCCACCTCGGCCACCTCTACAAGCGCCCGGTCGTCGTCAACGTGCTGCGCGGCGGCATTCCCGCGCCGGTGCCTTACGCGGCCAATCTGTTCGACTACGGCCGCAACAAGATTCCCTCGGGTCTGCCGATCAATCTCGGCTTCGCCGGCTTTCGCCTGCGCTATCCGCTCAACGCGCCGCACGTCATGGACGAGGTCGTCGCCTTTCTCGGCGCGAGCTATTATCGCTTTCTGGGCCGCGGCCAGCGCTACGGCCTGTCGGCGCGCGGCCTCGGCATCGGCTCGGGCGCCCGCGCCAACGAGGAATTCCCGTTCTTCCGCGAATTCTGGATCGAGACGCCCGATGCGACCGCCGAACGCATCCAGGTCCACGCGTTGCTCGACAGCGAGTCGGCGACCGGCGCCTTCCGCGTCGAGATCGTGCCTTCGCTGGAGACGATCGTCGACGTGACCGCGACGCTGTTCGCGCGCCGCTCGATCGGCTCGCTCGCCATGGCGCCGCTCTCCTCGATGTTCCTGAGGGGCAAGAACGACCATCGCGTCGACGACGACTATCGCACCGAGCTGCACGATTCGGACGGCCTGTTCATTCACACCGGCGCGGGCGAATGGATCTGGCGCCCGTTGAGCAACCCCGCCGCGCCGTCGGTCAGCACCTTCCTCGACAACAACGTGCGCGGCTTCGGGCTCGTCCAGCGCGACCGCGCTTTCGACCATTACCAGGATCTCGACCTCGCCTACGAGCTGAGGCCCAGCTACTGGATCGAGCCGCACGAGGGTTGGGGCGAGGGCGGCGTCCAACTGGCGGAGCTGCCGACCGACAACGAAAGCAACGACAACATCGTCGCCGGCTGGACGCCCAAGGAGAGTTTCGAAGCCGGCCGCTCGATGAGCTACGGCTACCGCATCACCGCGCTGACCAACGATTCGCGCCTGACGCCGGAGGCGCGCGCGATCAACACCTTCCACGCCGAGCCGCGGGCGCTGGGCGCCGCCGAGGCCCCCCCGCCGGGCGCCACGCGCTTCCTCATCGACTTCTCCGGCGGCGATCTCGGCTACTACCTCTCCGACCCGACGCTCGTCGAGGTCGTCGCTTCGACGTCGGCGGGGCGGGTGCTGCGCACGTTCCTGGCGTCCAACACGCACATCAGCGGCTTTCGCGCCGGCGTCGACATCGCCGTCGAGGCGGGCCAGAGCTGCGACGTACGCGTATTCCTGCGCGCCGCCAACAAGGCGCTGACGGAGACGTGGACCTTCCCCTGGCGGGGGTAAGGGGGGCTTCGGCGGCCGGATTATAGACGCGGACGGCGGCCGCGTCGACATTTCGCCCTTACAGCAGCCGCTCGCGCAGCGCGATGATCGCGGCGTGGTGCTTGTTGTAGGCGCCGAGCTTGCGGCTGGCGTTGCCCAGGTGATAATTGACCGCCGATTCCGACAGCTTCACCCGCTGGGCGACGCGTTCGGTGGTCAGGCCTTCGCTGGTCCACAGCAGGCATTCGCGTTCGCGATTGGAGAGCGGACGCTCGCCGCTCTGAGCGCCGCCGACGAGGCCGCGCATCATCTCGTCGAACAGTTGGACGACGAAGAGCTGGATCGCGGGGGCCGATTCTTCGACGACGTCTTCGAGTTCGGCGCGGCTCGCCGCGGCGACGCTGAAGAGGCCGATGTCGCCCTCGGGGCCCGCGACCGGAACGCAATAGCCCTCGGTGATGTCGAATTCGCGCGCCTCGTGGAACACCAGCCGCTGGGCCTTGGTGTAACGGCTCAAGAAGCCGCCGTGGCCCCAGCGGAACGGCACGCGGGAGGCCGCGCCCGACACCACGACGGGATCGTAGAAGCGATAGCCGCGTTCGAGATAGCGGCGGACCCAGGCTTCGGGATAATTGGTTCTGAGCGTGTCTTCGGGGGCGCAGGCGACGCCCTTGGGCAGTTTGACCGCCATATAGGCGTAATATTCGAGCCCGAGCGAACGCACGAAGGCGCCGACGCCTTCCGCAAATCCCCCCTCGCCTGCAACGACCTTCACGCCGCCCACTTCACCGCCCGCCAAGAAAGCGGAAGGCTAACGCGCGGCCTTTCCCGGCGCAAGGCCAATCGCGCTCGTTGTCGCTAGCACACGATATGTCCGGTTTAGGTAGCGCACGATCTGTCCGGTAGTTTCCGAGCTCAATGGAGAGTTTGGGATGCGCCGGACGGAAGCCCTGCAGGGTGTGCGGATGATGA
>JBEKLU010000173.1:0-9251 GCA_050010035.1 Roseiarcus sp. | reverse complement strand
GATATCATCAGGGCCAGCGGCCATGCGCCGCGCCAAAAGGCCGGACATATGACCGCAGCCGACCAAGACGATCAAAATGTCAAAATGCATCTTGCCAATCGGGGCCGTCCACATATGACGGATGAGGGGTCGCGCCGTAAGGCGCGTTGCTTCGGCGATAATGGAAGTTTGCCGGTTCATATTGTGTGAATTGCCGTGGATCGCGGCTATACTGACAAGCGAGCCTTACGGCTCGACCCCTCATCCGTCGGCCTTCGGCCGACACCTTCCCCCGCAAGGGGGGGGCGCGCGACGACAAGACGCCTATTCCCTCACTTCTCCGGCAGGTTCAGGCGGATGTGCAGCTCGCGCAGTTGTTTGGGCGTCGCGCTGGACGGCGCGCCCATGAGCAGGTCTTCGGCGCGCTGGTTCATCGGGAACAGCACGACCTCGCGCAGATTCTCCTCGCCCGCCAGCAGCATGACGATGCGATCGACGCCCGGCGCGATGCCGCCGTGCGGCGGCGCGCCGCACTGGAAGGCGCGATACATGCCGCCGAACTTCTCCAGCAGCACTTCTTCGCCGTAGCCGGCGATCTCGAACGCCTTGCGCATCACGTCGGGGCGGTGATTGCGGATCGCGCCCGACGACAGTTCGACGCCGTTGCAGACGATGTCGTACTGGTAGGCCTTGATTTCGAGCGGGTTCATGTCCTCGAGCGCGGCCAGGCCGCCCTGCGGCATCGAGAACGGATTGTGGGAGAAGTCGATCTTCTTCTCGTCCTCGTTCCACTCGTACATCGGGAAGTCGACGATCCAGCAGAATTCGAACACGTCCTTTTTGCACACGCCGAGATCGTTTCCGATGCGAATGCGCGCCGCGCCCGCCAGCTTGGCGGCCTTGGCCTCCTTGTCGCAGGCGAAGAACACCGCGTCGCCGGCCTTGATGCCGGCTTTGTAGGCGAGTTCGGCCAACGCCTCGGAAGAGAGAAACTTGGCGATCGGCCCTCGGCCGACCAAGATTTCGTTCACGCCGTGCTTGAACACCTTTTCCGGCCGTCCGCCTGAAACCTGAATCTCGACCGTATTGCGCTGCTCGACTCCCTGTTCAAAAATTATATAGCCCAGCCCCGGCGACCCCTCGCCCTTCGCCCAGTCGTTGAGCTTGTCGAAGAACGAGCGCGGCTGCCTGGCCGCGCCGGGCGCCGGAATGGCGCGAACGACGCCGCCGGAGTTGATGACGTTCTGGAACGCCTTGAAGGTCACGTCGTCGCGCGCGAAGACATCGGTCACGTCGGCGATGCGGATGGGATTGCGCAGGTCCGGCTTGTCGACGCCGAACTCCAGCATCGCCTGCTTGTACGGGATCATCGGAAACGTCTGCGTCACCGGCTTATCCCCGCCGAATTCCTCGAACACGCCGCGCAGCACCGGCTCGACCGCCGCGAACACGTCCTCCTGGGTGACGAAGCTCATTTCGATATCGAGTTGGTAGAACTCGCCGGGGCTGCGGTCGGCGCGCGCGTCCTCGTCGCGGAAGCACGGCGCGATCTGGAAATAGCGGTCGAAGCCGGCGACCATGACGAGCTGCTTGAACTGCTGGGGCGCTTGCGGCAGCGCGTAGAACTTGCCGGGATGGATGCGCGAGGGCACCAGGAAGTCGCGCGCGCCTTCCGGGCTCGACGCGGTCAGGATCGGCGTCTGGAACTCGAAGAAGCCCTGCCCCTTCATGCGCGCGCGCAAGGAATCGACGATGCGCCCGCGCAGCATGATGTTGGCGTGCAGCTTCTCCCGCCTCAGATCGAGAAAGCGATATTTCAGCCGGGTGTCCTCAGGGTACGGCTGATCGCCGAAGACCGGCATCGGCAGCTCGCCGGCCGGCCCGAGCGTCTCGATCTCGCGCACGTAGACCTCGACGTAGCCGGTCGGCATATCCGGGTTCTCGGTGCCCGCCGGGCGCTTGCGCAGGTTTCCGTCGATCCGCACGACGAATTCCGAGCGCAATTTCTCCGCGTCGCCGAAAGCCGGCGAATCGGGATCGACGACGCATTGCGTCAGGCCGTAATGGTCGCGCAGATCGATGAACAGAACGCCGCCGTGGTCGCGGATGCGGTGGCACCAGCCGGATAGACGGACCGTCCGGCCCTCCTCGGCGAGGCCGAGGGCGCCGCAGGTGTGCGTGCGGTAACGATGCATGGCTTCCACTTCTCTCTTTATGTCCGGACAAGGCGAGCTTGCGCGGTGCGTAGCGGAAAAAGCGAGGCGGGGAAAGCGAGGGACGGGAAAGTCGCTTCGGAAGAAGCGGAATCATGGTAGTTTTTCGCGCCGCCGCGCATGGCGGCCGAGCCCAAGCGAAAGGAGCCGCCGGTGTTCCCGTCCCCTCTCGTCGAACGCGCCGCGGCGCTCGAAGCGCTCTGCCGGGCCCTCGGTCTCAAAGTCGCGGCCGCCGAATCCTGCACCGGCGGGCTCATTTGCGCGCTTCTGACGGAAATACCGGGGTCCTCGGCGGTTCTCGAGCGCGGCTTCGTGGTCTATTCCAACGAGGCCAAGCAGGACATGCTGGGCGTATCCGAAGAGGTGCTAGCCGCCCACGGCGCGGTCAGCGAGGCGACCGCGCGCGCTATGGCGCTGGGCGCCCTGGCCCATTCCAGCGCCGACGTCGCGGTGAGCGTCACCGGAATCGCCGGCCCGGACGGCGGCACGGCGGAGAAGCCCGTCGGGCTCGTCCATTTCGCCCTGGCGCGTCGAGGCCGACCAACATTCGCCTTCGAGCGGCGCTTCGGCGCGCTGTCGCGATCAGCGATCCGCTTGGCCTCGGTTGAGACCGCGCTCGAACTGATCGAGGCCGCGATCGCCGTCGATCAGCCGAGCTTGCGGCCGTAGACCTTGTCGGCGCGCGCTTCGAAGGCGGCGGAGAACTTGTGGAACGCCACGTCGAACATCGATCCCATCAGCGCGCCGAGCACGCGGCTGCGAAACTCGTAGGCGATGAAGAATCCGACGGTCGAGAAGCCCGGCTGGGGGTCGTCGCGGAAACTCCAGATGTTCTCGAGGCGGCTGAACGGCCCGTCGATGTATTCGACGAGAAGCTTGAGGCGCGGCCGATCGAGCGTGACCCGGCTGGTGAATTTTTCGTAAATGGCGCGATAGCCGACTTCCATGTCGGCGATCAGGACCTCGCGGCCTTGCTCGTCCTCGATGCGGCGGCGCACGCGCAAGGCTTGGCACAGCGGCACGAACTCGGGATAGCGCTCGACGTCGGCGACGAGCTCGAACATGTCCTGGGCGGAATGGCGCACGCGCCGCTCATTGCGAAACGACGGCATGGACGCTCAACTCGCCCAGTAGACGCCGGCGTCGAGGACCGCGAAGATCGCCGCCGCGACCAGCGTCGTCCACAGCGCCGTGCGCAGGACGCGCGGCGCGAGCGGCGCGCCGCGATCCAGGCCCGGCGGCGCGTCGTCGATTTCGGCGGCTTCGCGCGGGCGGACGACGAACGGCAGCACCGCGAACAACGCCACCCACCAAATGGTGAAGAAGGTCGCGATCGCCAGCGGCGTCGACATCAACGCGCTCCCAGCCTCGATCGGCCGCGCCCGAGCCTCATGCTATTTCGGCGGTTCCTGCGCCGGCGCCTGCGGCGCGCCGCCGGACTGGTTTTGCATCTGCTTGAGCTGGTCGAGCAGGCTGCTCGGCGCCGTCTTCGGCGCGGTGGAGCTCGAAGACGCCGGCGCGGCGCTGTCGATGATCGAGCGCGGGGCGCGGCTCCAGCTCGCGATGATCGACATCAGGATCGCGGTGACGAAGAACAGCGTCCCCAGGATCGCGGTGGCGCGCGACAGCGCGTTCGCCTGCCCGCGCCCGGTCATGAAGCCGCCGCCGCCCCCCGCCCCCAGCACGCCGCCCTCCGAGCGCTGCAACAGCACGACGGCGACGAGGGCGATCACCACCAGGAGGTGAATGACGATCAGCACGGTTTGCATGGAGGGCATCCCAAGGGGGCCGCGCGGGGACGCGAGCGGCGAAGACTGACGAATTGGCGCGCTCCTAGCACGACGCACGAGGCGCGTCCACGTTCGCGAGGCCGGCGGCGGCGGCTCGGCGTTTTCGACGACGAGCGGCGGGGCTGCTAGTCTCGAGGCGGGAACAGCGCAAGCCGAACCGCGGCGAATTGGCGGGCGTTCGCGGGCGCCGCGTGACGGGAGGACGAGATGAAACGGTCAGCGATGACCTTCGCGTCGGCGGCGGCCTTCGCCGCGATCGTGCTGGCGACGAACGGCCCAGCCGACGCCGCGGTCAATTACAATTCGAGCAAGTCGAACTCGGGAAATCTGACTTTCCATCCCAAGGGAGCCAAGCACAAGACGCCGCATATGGCGATGAAGAATTCCGGCGTTCCGAAAAACACGCTGCGCAAAGTCAACAACACCACAACCCGTTCGAACACCCAGCACAATTAGCGGCTGGCGCTCGCCGAGCCGCCGCCTCGGGCGCGTCGGTCGAGGCGCAGGGCTCGCCCTTCAGGCGTAGGTCGCGCCGATGGCCAGGAAATCCTGAGCTTTCAGACTGGCGCCGCCGACCAGCGCGCCGTCGACGTTGGGCAGGCCGAGCAACTCGCGGGCGTTGGCGGGCTTCACCGAGCCGCCGTAGAGGATGCGCATCTTCCCGCCAGCTTCGCCATAAATCTCTCCGAGCAGCGCGCGGATCGCGCCGTGCATCTCGGCGACGTCGGCGGGCGTCGGCGTGAGGCCGGTGCCGATCGCCCAGACCGGCTCGTAGGCGACGACGAGGTCGGCGGGCGTCGCCTTGGCGGGCAACGATCCCCGGAGCTGGCCGCTCACCACCGCGATCGCGCGGCCCGCTTCGCGCTCGGCGCGCGTTTCGCCGACGCAGAGGATCGCGGTCAGCCCGGACCTGTGGGCCGCCTCGGCCTTGGCGCGCACCGCCGCGTCGCTCTCGCCGTGGCCGGCGCGACGCTCGGAATGTCCGACGATGACGTAGAGCGCGCCGGAATCCTCGAGCATCGGCGCGGAAATGTCGCCGGTGTACGCGCCGCCGTCGATCGCGCAGCAATCCTGCGCGCCGAGAGTCATCGCCCCGCCCTCGAGGATTTTCGCCGCGGCCGAGAGCAGCGTCGCCGGCGGACAGACCGCGACCTCGGCGGCGCCGGCCTCGCCCGCGTCGACCGACCGGCGCATCGCCGCGATCTCGCTCAGGGACGCGCTGAGGCCGTTCATCTTCCAGTTGCCCGCCACGAGCGGACGCACGCCAGGGGTCATGAATAGCCTCTCGGGGAAAAGACGCGTTGCGAAGGCCCGCCGATTATCATCCCCGGCCCGCCTATGCAAAGCCTTCGGCGGGGGTTAGATAGGGCCGAACGCGGCGCCGAACGGGCCTTGCGGACCCGCAGGCGGGCCGGCGACGGAAAGGGATCAGTCAAGGCCATGCTCGATGGAATGCGGAAGGCGACGCAAGGCTGGATCGGCCGGATCGTCATGACGATCTTGTTCGGCTTCCTCATCATCAGTTTCGTCGTCTGGGGCATCGGCGACATGTTTCGCGGCGCCGTCTCCAACAAGCTGGCCCAGGTCGGCGGCGCCGTGATCACCGCTGAACAGTTCCAGAGCGCGTTGCAGAATTTGATGTTTCAGTATCAGACTCGAACCCGCAACGGCATGACCAACGCGCAGGCCCGCGCGCTCGGCCTCGACAACGAAGTGCTGCAACGCCTGATCGCCGAGGCCGCGCTCGATCAGCGCGCCGCGTCGCTGGGCCTGGCGATTTCCGACGACGCGATCGCCGCGGCCGTGCGCGCCGATCCGAACCTGCAGGACGCCTCGGGCCAGTTCAGCCGCGCGCGCTTCGACGCCGCCTTGCGTGAATCCGGCCTCAGCGAGCGCGGCTTCTTCGCCAAGCAGAGCGAGGCCTATCTGCGCCTGCAGATCGAACTCGCGTTGGCCGACGGCCTCGAGGCGCCGAGGTCTCTCGTCGACGCTCTGGCGCGGGTCGGCGCGCAGACGCGCGCGATCGACTATCTCGTCCTGCCGCCGTCCGCGGCGGGCGAAATCCCGGCGCCCTCGACGACCGCCTTGACGAGCTATTTCGAGGATCGCAAGGCGAGCTACCGGGCGCCCGAAAATCGCGGCTTCACCATGCTCCTGGCTACGCCGAGCGAGCTCGCCAAGCCCGCGGAGGTGTCGGACGAGGACGCCAAGGCGCTCTACGACAAGGTCCGCGACGCCCGCTTCGCCGTCGCCGAAAAGCGCAAATTGCAGCAGATCGTCTTCCCCAACGAGGCGGAAGCGGACGCGGCCGAAGCCAAGCTCAAGGCCGGCGCCGGTTTCGACGACATCGCCAAGGAGCGCGGCCTCAAGGCGTCGGACGTCGACATCGGCGAGACGACCAAGGCCGGCAGTTTCGATCAGGCGGTCGCCGAAGCCGCCTTCGCCCTGCCCGAGGGCGGGGTCAGCGACGTCGTCAAGGGTCGCTTCGGACCCGTCATCGTGAAAGTCGTCGCGATCACGCCGGGGAACGTGAAGACCTTCGCCGAGGTCGAGGACTCCCTCAAGAAGGAGATCGCAGTCGACCGGGCCTCCGGCGAAGTGCAGGCCTTGCACGACAAGATCGAGGATGCGCGCGCCAACGGCAAAACCCTGATCGAAGCGGCCAAGGCCGTCGGCATGGAGACGCGCACGATAGCGGCGGTGGACGCGCAAGGTCTCGATCCGAGCGGCGCCGCGGTCGACCTGCCGGAAAAGGCGTTGCTGCTCCGCTCGGTCTTCGCCTCCGACGTCGGCGTCGACGATGCGGCGCTGCAGACCAAGGATCGCGGCTATCTCTGGTTCTCGGTCGTCAAGGTCGACGCGGCGCGCGATCGCACGTTCGAGGAAGTCAAGGACGTCGTCGAGAAGCAATGGCGCGCCGACGAAGTCACGCGCGCCCTCGGCGCCAAGGCGCTGGACATGGTCAAGGAGCTCGACGCGGGCGCGACCCTCGCCAGCCTGGCCCAGAACGCCGGCCTCGAGATGAAGTCGGCGGCGGACATTCATCGCAGCGGCGGCGGCGAGCTCGCCCAGAGCGTCGTCGCCGCGGTCTTCGCCACGTCGCCGGTGAGCGCCGGATCAGCGGCGACGCCCGAGGGGCGCGTGGTGTTCAAGATCACGGCCGACGCGACGCCGCCGACCGACGCCGCCTCCCCGGCCGTCAAGGCGGGCGCGGCGCGGCTCGCCGAGGCTCTGCGGTCTGGCCTCGTCGCGCAATACGTCAGCGCGCTCGAGCGCGAGCTCGGGGTGACGGTCCACGACGACGTCCTCCAGGCCGCCCAGGGCGGTTGAGGATGTCGACGGTGAGCGCGCAGGGCTTCGACGATTTCGCGCGCCGTTACGCGAACGGGCGGGCCAGCGTCGTGCAGACCACGCTGGTGGCGGACCTGGAAACGCCGGTGTCGGCCTATCTCAAGCTGGCGGCCGGGCGTTCGGGCAACATGTTCCTGCTCGAGTCGGTCGAGGGCGGCGCCCAGCGCGGGCGCTACTCGATGATCGGGCTCGATCCCGACGTCGTCTGGCGCTCGAACGGCGAAGGGTCCGAGATCAACCGGCGCGCCCAGAGCGAACCCATGGCTTTCGTCCCCTGCCCCGGCAAGCCGCTGGAGGCGCTGCGCGCTCTTCTGGCGGAATCGCGGATCGATCTGCCGCCCGGCTTGCCGCCGATGTCGGCGGGCGTGTTCGGCTATCTCGGCTACGACATGGTGCGCCAGATGGAGCGCCTGGCGCCCGCCAAGCCCGACCCGATCGGCGTGCCCGAGGCGGTCTTCATCCGACCGACCGTCATGGTGGTGTTCGACAGCGTGCGCGACGAAATGGCGGTGGTGACGCCGGTGCGCCCGGCACCCGGCGTTTCGGCCCGCGCGGCCTATGAGAGCGCGCAGGCGCGCCTCGACGCGGTGGTGGCGGCGCTCGAAGGGCCGCTCGATCACACTCCCCAGGCGGTCGATCCGACCCTGCTGGCGGGAAAAGCCGTCTCCAACACCAGCGAGGCGGAATTCTTAGAGATGGTCGCCAAGGCGAAGGACTATATCGTCGCCGGCGACGCGTTCCAGATCGTGCTGTCGCAGCGCTTCACCAGCCGTTTCGACCTCCCCGCCTTCTCGCTCTATCGCGCGCTGAGGCGCGTCAATCCCTCGCCCTATCTCTGCTTTCTCGATTTCGGCAGCTTCCAGATCGTCGTCTCCAGCCCGGAAATCTTGGTGCGGGTGCGCGCCGGCAAGGTCGTCATCCGCCCGATCGCCGGCACGCGCTGGCGCGGCGAGACGCCGGCCGAGGACGCAAGACTCGCCGCCGAGTTGCTCGCCGATCCCAAGGAGCGCGCCGAACATCTGATGCTGCTCGACTTAGGGCGCAACGACGTCGGCCGCGTCGCCCGGATCGGCACGGTCAAGGTGACCGACAGCTTCTTCATCGAGCGCTACAGCCACGTCATGCACATCGTCTCCAACGTCGAGGGCGAGCTGCGCCCCGAACTCGACAACGTCGCCGCGCTCGCCGCCGGCTTTCCCGCCGGCACCGTCTCCGGCGCGCCGAAAGTGCGGGCGATGGAGATCATCGACGAACTGGAGAAGGAAAAGCGCGGCATCTACGCCGGCTGCATCGGCTATTTCGGCGCCGGCGGCGAAATGGACACCTGCATCGTCTTGCGCGCCTCGGTGGTCAAGGACGGCCTGATGCACGTCCAGGCCGGCGCCGGCGTCGTCTACGACTCCGACCCGGCCTACGAGAACCGCGAATGCGCCAACAAGGCGAAGGCGCTGTTTCGCGCGGCGGAAGAAGCGGTGCGGTTCGCGACGCGGGCCAAGAGGGGGCAGTAGCGGCGGGGGGCGCGGCCAAGCGGCTGGTGCGATTTCCGCCGAAGCGGGCGCCGGAAACCCCTTCCCCGCCCCTCGTGGGGGAAGGTGTCATGCGCAGCATGACGGATGAGGGGGCGCCTCAGAATCGAGCGCCATACGCGCTGTCGCCGCGTGCCAGTCGAACCACCCCCTCATCCGTCATCGCTGACGCGATTGTCCAGCGGGATGATGGGTAACAAAATAGACCGGGATGATGGGTGACACATTTTCAGGTTTCTGAGGGCTGTTGCGCCGCTCGCGCGTCCCTAGGGACGCGCGAGCGGCGCAGGCGGTTTGTTTTGGCGTCGATGACGCCGAGCGGCAGGGCGTAGAAGCGGACTTGCCATTCGCCTTGATCGGTTTCTTCGACGCAGACGGTCTCGCCGGCGAGC
>JBEKLU010000172.1:0-9254 GCA_050010035.1 Roseiarcus sp. | reverse complement strand
CATGATCGACGACGCCGACTGGAGCATCCATTATTTCATCGTCGACACCCGGAATTGGTGGTTTGGCAAGCGCGTGCTGATTTCGCCGCTGGCGGTGAAATCGATCGATTGGTTCGACCGCCACGTGGAGCTCAACGTGTCGCGCGAGAAGGTCAAGTCGAGCCCGCGGTGGGATCCCCTCGACGCTTTCACCCAAGTCTATGCGAAGCGGCTTCATAAGCATTACGGTTGGCCCGGATCTGGCGCTTAAGCGAGATCATTCGACGATTGGCGCCTTCAAGCGAGACTCGGAATGCGCCACCGGAACAGGGATTCTGGGGTCAGTGCGGATTTGATCCAAGGCGGCGAGCTCGAAAGGCGTGCCGCGCTCGCGCGTCCGTGCGCTGAGTTTTCAGCCGCCGCTTCAAGCGCTCATCTTGCGCGCCTGCGAACGGAGGCGCGCGCGATTCCGAGTCTTGGCGGCTGGGCCAGGCGCGAAGGGACGTCGCCGCCGCCCCGCAATGGATCGATGCGCGAACGGTTCAGTCTCGCGCCGCGACGGCGCCGCTCGTTTGGGGGGTTGACGGAGTTCACTCCCCGGCCGCCTTCGCCGCATCCTTCGCTGCCTCGATCTGAGATAGCTCGGTCACCCAAAAGCCGGCGGATCGAGCCTTCTCGTAACCGTAGTCGTAGAGCTGGCGCATCGCGTCGGTTTCGAAGCCCGTGCCGCCGCTGTCGGGGTGATCTTTGCCAATATAACTCAAATGAAAGCTCAGGCCTTCGCGGATAGCGACGTTACCCGCTGCGACGGCGAGCGCAAGCCTCGATAGGAAAAGCGCTTTCATGGATGTCTCCTGGTCTGCTTCGATCGACGCAAATTTTCTGGAGCCGCGGCCCTGTCGTTTGAGGACGGGGCCCCGACGAGACATGCTCAGGCCATCCGTTCGATGCGCGAGAGACTCGGAATCTACGTAGGGCAAAGAGCGACGGCCGGCTCTTCAACTGCATTGTCGCGGATCGTCGATTGTGGACACGACTCCGATCGGGGGGACGGTCGTCGACGGCAATCGAGCCGACCAGGCTGGCGAAACGCATCGATGCGCCGACTCGGTCGCTGACGCGTGGCTGACGCGCGACGCATTTCACCGGCGGCGCCCTTCAAGGGCGGAGCCTGAGTAGTTTCCGATTCTATGCCGGCCGGTTCGTCCCCGCGTAGTGTTCGGCAACGAGCCGAATTGCTCGCACATACAATTCCGAGAATGCGCATGCGACATCGACACCACATGACGTTCGCGGACGACACGAGGAGTTTGCTTCGACTTTCAAGGGACTTCGCTTGTTCGGCGTTGCTGCACGTTTCGCCGCCGTGATCGAGGCGCTTAGGCCGAGCGGCCAACGCGCTTGCCAGCGCCGACCCTCCGCCGCAGCTTCGGGCCTCGGCGCCAACGAAGGCAAATAGTTTAGGCAAACACCGGCCCATCGCCGTGCAAGTGGTCGCGTCTCGGCCCGCGCCTTGGTCGCGCAACGCAAGGGTTAGGCAGGCCTTCGAGGGTAAGGCGGATTGCGTCGATGGCGCAAATTGATCTTCGACGGGCAGCTTCGACGACGGACGTTATGTCGGCATAGAGCGCGGCGCCCCATTCGCTGCGAAAGCCGTTGGTGATCTTGCGATCGGTTACGCGGGGGCGTTGCGCCCGCTCAGAACACTGGAGGCATTCCTTGGTCTCGTTGCGCAGCTTGCCGATTGCCTTCCGCGCCCTTTTCAGCAGCTTCCTCATCCTGATTGGCGCCGGATACCTGATGGCTCTGTCGTTTATGTACGTGGTTGTGATTCAGCCTCATCAGCAGATGGGGCAGGGCTTGGTGGCGGGCATCAGCGACCAATATCACGGGTTGCCAAACGGAAAAACCTTGATCGAGTCGGCGCTGATGGGGCCGATGGCCGACAAGATATCCGTTGCCGACCGCACCACAATTCTGCAGTGGGTGCATGACGGCGCGAAAGCCGAGGGCTATCCGAAAGCGGCGCCGATCTTCGCCGCGAACTGCATCGGTTGCCATATGGCCGATGCCCATTCGATCCCGCCGCTGACGAGCTTCGAGGCTGTGCAAAAGGTCGCGAAATCGGACACCGGAACGAGCCTTGCCGATTTGGCCGAAGTTTCGCACATTCACTTGTTCGGCATCAGCATCATATTCCTCCTTACCGGAGCGATTTTCGCCTTGAGCGAAACGCCGATCTGGGTGCGCGTATCCCTCGTTGTCGTCCCCTACCTGACCATCCTGATGGATATAGGCTCTTGGTGGTTCACCAAATATCTCGATCCGGCCTTCTTCGCCTACGTCGTCGTTGTCGGTGGCGCCTGCATGGGTTTGGCGCTCGCCGCCCAGATTTTCATTGCATTGTGGGAAATGTGGATTAAACCTCCCAAAATGGCTCTGTCGCGTTGACCGCCGCGCCGCAAGAAAAGCCCAGATAGCGCGCTTGAGCGCCGTCCGACAGGCCGCGAAATTCGCGCATGAATCTCTCAACCGATCGGCATTTCGGAGACGTCCTCGACGAGCGCGATATCGTCCTCAGCGGAGCCGACGCCGCTGTGCTATCTTGAACCGTCGTCAGGCCGGGTCGGCATCGGCCGCCGCGCCAATCGGCGGGAGCCGCGCTTCGAGACGATGAATGACTTGAATCAGTTCCGACACCTCGGTCTCCCGCAGCAGATCGAGCTTCTGATGCAGAAGCTCGATCTCGAGCTCCGCCTTGGCGTTGATGTTATAGTCGGTCGTCGCGGCCGCGCGGTCGATCGCCGCTTGTCGATTTTGGCTCATCATGATGACGGGCGCGGCATAGGCGGCCTGAAACGATAGTGCGAGATTGAGCAGGATGAAGGGATAGGGATCCCACTCTCGCACATAAGCCGTGACATTCAGAATGATCCAGATGATCAACAGCACGGTTTGAATAATGATGAAATTCCATGAGCCCATTGTCGCGGCCACCCGGTCGGCGATCCGATCGCCTGTCGTGTAAACGGGTTCGGCTTTCTCGCGGCGATTGCGGCGGGCCGCGCGCAGTTGCGCGAGGAGATTGATCTCCTGATCGTTAAGGCGATGAATGTTCTGTCCGATCGCGTCCATGGCGGGTTCCTTGTCGTTCATTCGGCAAATTCACCTGTCGAGTTTTCGCACCGGCGAATCCACGTTTACCAAGCCAATATCCCCGCCGGAACTCAATTCGAACCTGTTTCGCGGAACGGACTTTCGACGCCGCAAAAAATATTCGAACGCCGAAGGATCGCATCGTGTGAAAGACCGTTCTCGGCGAGCCTAGCGCACTGTTCGAGGGCGCCCGCATCGAACGCCCGTTGGTCGTCAGTTGCGAGGCGGATTTCTGCGCAATCGGCGCGGCCTCTGTCGCGCGAGACGATTGAATGGGCTCTTTCGATTGTCGATCCGCGTCGGGCCGCCTCTCTCGCCAAGACGTCGCAAGCGTCGCGGCTGCGTCGGTCTATGGCGAGTCGTCTCGAGCGGACCACGGCTGCGTCGCTTCTGCGGGCGGGATGAATACGTTAGCGAACGCCCACCTTGCGTGTTAGACGTTTCGCAAAGAGCAAAGGGGAACGCCATGGTTAACTTGCGGCCATCGTCCGGTTCCAACGCGTCCGGCGGTTTCTCCCAATCGATGCACGACCACTGGCGCTTGTTTCTGGCCGAGGGGATCATTCTGTGCCTACTCGGGATTGGCGCGATCGTCGTTCCGTCTGTCGCCGGCCTCCTCACCACGATCTTCCTGGGATGGCTGTTCCTTGTCCTGGGGTTCGTAGGCCTCCTTTTCACATTCCGCGCGAAGCGGGCGCCCGGATTTGGCTGGTCGCTGCTGTCGGCGCTCGCGGCCCTGGTCGCGGGCGCAGTGTTGCTTTGGAATCCGTTTCAAAGTCTGGCGACCCTGACGTATGTGTTGATTGCGTTTTTCATTTTCGACGGCGTCGTGATCATTTTTCTCGCGGTCGCGCATCGCCGCGAATTGTCGAGCAAATGGGAGTGGATGATGGTGAACGGCGTCATTGATCTCATCCTCGCCGGCGTCATCATCTCCGGGTTGCCCGGCACGCTCGTTTGGGCGCTCGGCCTGCTCGTCGGCATCGACTTGGTGTTCGGCGGCTCGACGCTCATCGCCATGGCGCTGGACGCGCGCAAGACGGCGTTCGCATGACGATCTGCAGTCCGTCGGCCGAACGGGCGCAATGATCGACTTCCCATCAATCGAAGCGACACCATGAATGCATTGAACGGGAAGAAGGGATTGGTTGTCGGGATCGCCAACGAGCATAGCCTCGCTTACGGCTGCGCGCGCCATTTCCGCGTCGCGGGGGCCGACCTTGCCCTCACGTATCTGAACGCGAAAACAGAACGCTACGTCTGTCCGCTCGCATCGGCTTTAGGCAGCCAAATCACGCGCCCGTGCGATGTTTCCGTCGACGGGCAACTCGATGCGGTGTTCGAAGAGATCGCCACGAAATGGGGACGCCTCGATTTCGCGCTTCACTCCGTCGGCTACGCGCGAGCCGAGGACTTGCACGGCCGGATCGTCGATTGCTCGGCCGAAGGCTTTGCGTTCGCCATGCAGGTGTCCGTGCATTCGTTCCTGCGGATGGCAAAGCTCGCCGAGCCCTTGATGGCGTCGGGCGGTTGCCTGCTGGCGATGAGCTATTACGGCGCCGACAAGGCTGTGGCGAATTACAACATCATGGGCCCCGTCAAGGCGGCGCTCGAAGCCGCGATTCGATATATGGCGGTGGAACTCGGCCCCAAGGGCATTCGCGTGAACGCGCTTTCGCCCGGGCCGGTCGCGACGCGTTCGGCGTCGGGCGTCGACCATTTCGACGAGCTGCTCGAGCGAGCCGCCGAGCAGGCGCCCGAACATCGGCTGGTGACGCTCGACGACGTCGGCGCGCTTGCGGCGTTCCTCGTGAGCGACGCGGCCAAGGCGATCACCGGAAACATCGCCTATGTCGACGCCGGCTATCACGTGTTAGGTTGACGGTGGACAAGGGCGATGATCGAGAACCGAGGGTTCCACGCGATCAACATCCAAGCACGCCCCGCCCGATTGTGCGCGCGGTTGATTGAGGTTCGCACGATACGATTATCTGGGGCGCCGCGAGGACGCCGATTGTCTGCGTAAAGGGGCCGAGGTGCCGTCGCGGAGGTGGTTGGAATTTGAAGGTGGCGTAATCTCCAGCTTGTGAAAGCAAACCAGAATCGGCGTTAGCGCGCCGACGGAGATCACGCCATGACGATGGATAGCACAAAGCCCACGATCGGCTCAGCCGAAGGCGAACATTTTCTTTGCGATGATTGGTTCGATCCCCTGGAAACCGGGGTGCGCACGCGCATTCGCGGCTTCATCGAGGAGCTTCTCGAGGCCGAACTCGACGCCGCCCTGGGACGGGATCGGTATGAACGGCCTGGGACGGGCGGCGGCGATTCGCTTGGCAGCGTTATGGGCTGCCGGCACGGTCATCGGGAACGCAGTCTGTTGGGAACCTTTGGGTCGACCAAGGTTCGCGTTCCCCGGGCGCGGCTGGCGACCGGCGAGGGCAAGACGGCCGAGTGGCGCAACGCGACCATCCCGGCTTACCAGCGGCGCACGAGGCGGGCCGACGCGCTGATCGCCGGCGCCTATCTCTCCGGGACCAACACGCGCCGTGTGCGCCGCGCATTGGCGGCGCTGTTCGATGGCGCCGTGGGCAAGGACACGGTCAGCCGGGTATGGCGCAAGACCAAAGGCGATTGGGATGTATGGAACGCCCGCTCGCTCGAGGACGAGCCGATCATCCGCCTCATACTCGACGGCACGGTGGTGCGTGTGCGGCTCGACAAGAAGGCGACCTCGATCTCGCTGCTCGTCGCGCTGGGCGTGCGCGCCGACGGCCAGAAGGTGCTGCTGGCGATCAAGAACATGGGCGGGGAAAGCGAAGCGGCCTGGCGGGCGTTGCTCGACAATCTGGTCGCGCGCGGGTTGAGGACGCCCGATCTCGTCATCGTCGACGGCGGGTCCGGCCTCGACAAGGCGCTCGCGGCGCTCTGGCCCGACGCGCCGGTTCAGCGCTGCACGGTGCACAAGCACCGCAACCTTCTCGCCCACGCGCCGGAGCGGCTGCACGAGGAAATCTCGGCCGACTACAACGACATGATTTACGCCAACACGAAGCAAGAGATCGAGGCGAGGCGGAAGGCCTTCATCCGCAAATGGCGGCTCAGATGCCGCGCCGTCGCCGATAGCCTGGAGGAAGCGGGCGACCGGTTGTTCACCTTCGCGCGCTTCCCCGAAAGCCAATGGAAATCGATAAGAACCACCAACGCCATCGAGCGCCTGCACGAGGAATTCAAGCGGCGGATCAAGACGCAAACCGTCCTGCCCAGCGCCGAGACCGCCGCCATGCTCTTCTGGGCGCTGCTCGCCTCGGGACAGATCGTGATGCGAAAAGTCGACGGCTGGCGAAGTCTTTCCGAAAAGCCTTCCGATCAGATCATTGACCTCGCAGCATGATCCGATAATCTCAAACCGCTGGAGAACGCCTCAAGCCAATTCCAACACAAATTGCGACGGCACCGGGGCCGATGGCGACGGGCGAGACCACCGTGACCTGTGACAATCAATTCACCGAAGCATGAATTCCGCAAGGACCCCGAAGGAGTGTTCATATGCTCAAGATGGAAGTTATCTCCGCCAATGCGGTGAAAATCACGGCGCCCGAGAAATTGAAAGCTGACGACTTCCTTCAAATTGCGCCGCAAATTGATTCCCTCATCAGCCAGCATGGGCAAATTAGATTGCTGATTGACGCTTCCGAATTCACCGGCTGGGAGAATATCGCGGCTTTTGAGAATCATGCTGGATTCGTAAAGAACCACCAACAGAAGGTGGAGCGCATCGCCGTCATCGTCGGGCACGAGTGGCAGCATTGGCTGGTCGGCGCAGTCAGAATGTTTGTGCATCCGAAAGTAAGAGCGTACGAAAAGAGCCGCGAGGGCGACGCGCTTCAATGGATTGTCGGATAGGCGCCCCTCGGCTCCCGTCGATGGGGAAGTGTGTTTGTGTGGCGCTTCAGTTCAGAGTTCAGTAGCCAAGCCATATCCGAATCGGATTGTGAACGCCATGCGTTGCATTTCTGGCCTCAACGAGAGACCGCCCAGCATTGAACACGCGTTCCTGGATGCAATTTGACCTGCCGATTGGCGCTGCGATTTGAATGTTGGTTCATTATGGGTCGCGGCGTGATCTTCATGCGCCGATCGCCAACTAACACCGAAATTCTGTAAGGGTGACCCGGGGCGACCAGCCGGTCCACAAGACCTCACCGCATCGAACTCGACGATGAGAGCTTACGCAGAGTTTCACAGGATGCGGTCGATCACCCCACGCTTGACCTTCAACCCCCAACACAGAATCCGCAAGGTGGCGCTTGCCGCTGTACCGAATGGCGCCTACGACCCGCTCCTTCAAGTTGGATCTTGCGTCACGGCCGCGCCGCGAATTGCCAGTAGGTAATTTCCGAGCCTAGCGCGGCGGCGCTCTCGGTCACTATTCTCCACCGCAGTTCCAGGTACGTCTATCCGCACCACACTCGGTCGACATAGACGTGCGCGCAGATTCGGCTATTCCGCGCCTTCGGCCTAGCCTTTGGAATGAAGACGTAATTCTCTCGCTCTGAAAGGCGCAAAGCCATGTTCTCGCCAACTCTGTATGTCCTCATCTTCGTCTTGGTCGTGGCCGCCTATCTGGTCGCAGCGAGCATCAGAATATTGCGGGAATACGAGCGCGCCGTGGTCTTCACTCTTGGCCGCTTTCAAAAGGTCAAAGGCCCGGGCCTCGTGCTGCTGATCCCCCTCATCCAGGAAATGGTGCGCGTCGATTTGCGCATCCAGGTCATCGAGATACCGAGCCAGGACGTGATCTCGCGCGACAACGTCTCAATGAAGGTCGACGCGGTGCTCTATTTCAATGTCGTCAACGCCGAGCGCGCCATCATCAAGGTTCAGGAATACCTTCCCGCCACGAACATGCTGGCCCAGACGACTTTGCGCTCGGTGCTCGGACAGCACGATCTCGACGAGATGCTCTCCGAGCGAAAGAAGCTGAGCACCGACGTCCAGAGCATCCTGGACGCCCAGACCGAAACCTGGGGGATCAAGGTGAGCAATGTCGAGATCAGAACCGTCGAACTGACGGAAAACATGGTGCGCGCCATTGCCAAACAGGCCGAGGCGGAACGCGACCGTCGCGCCAAGATCATCCATGCGGAAGCCGAGTTCCAGGCCTCGCAAACCCTTGTCAACGCCGCTCAGATCCTGTCGAGCATTCCGGCCGCCATGCAGTTGCGCTACCTGCAAACGCTTACGGAGATCGGCGCCGAACAGAATTCGACCATCGTCTTTCCGATGCCGATCGACATCATCAAGCCGTTTCTCGATCTTTTTGAGAAAGCCGGCAAGCCCGCAGGCGCCAATGGCGATGCTCGTGTCCCGCTTATGAAGGAGGCTCCCTTGGGCGTGACGAGAGCGAACCCGTGATTGCGCCGCGATCGCAAGGATGAAAGCCGCCCTTGCGCAAGTGAAGGAACGTGCCGGCACCGGCAGTCCCACTGATCTGGCCAAACCGGCTCACGCCGGATTGGCCCGTGTCAATGCGCCGTCCGGCGGTTCAATCGATATTGAGTTGCGTTGGCGGCGAGAAGTTGCGCCTCCACCGACCCATCACAAAGGAACAAATCCATGAAGATTGCGGACGAGTCGATGTCAAGAGCGGCGACGCCGATGAGCCCGTTCGGATCGGGATTGCCGGCCGTTCCGAGCCTGTGCGTGACGGCGCCCGGAAACATGATGACGGCTTGGCCGGAATACATGGTCGATGCGCTCCAGCGTAGCATCCTCTTCCTCGATCTGCTGCGCCAGCGCGGCGACGAAGAGATCGAGATCACGTCGCGGCCATTGGCGACCGTGCTGAGCTTCGGCCATGAGGTGCTAATGGACGGTCGCTCGCTGCCCCGGCCCATGAACTACACGCTCTCGCGCATCGTCCCGCCGCCAGGGGTGGTAATCGATCCGCAGAAACGGCCGGTCGTGGTGGTGGACCCGCGGGCCGGCCAGGGGCCGGGCGTCGGCGGCTTCAAGGCGGAGAGCGAGATCGGCGACGCCCTCAATGCGGGCCATCCCGTCTATTTCATCGGCTTTGCGGCGACGCCCGTACCCGGTCAGCAGTTCCTGGACGTCGT
>JBEKLU010000171.1:0-9341 GCA_050010035.1 Roseiarcus sp. | reverse complement strand
GATATCATCAGGGCCAGCGGCCATGCGCCGCGCCAAAAGGCCGGACATATGACCGCAGCCGACCAAGACGATCAAAATGTCAAAATGCATCTTGCCAATCGGGGCCGTCCACATATGACGGACGAGGGGTCGCGCCGTAAGGCGCATTCGCCGGTATAGCTGCGATCCGCCGCAATTTGAGCGGAATAAACAAGCAAGCTTCCGCTTTCGCCGAAGCACCGCGCCTTGCGGCGCGACCCCTCATCCTGCCGGCTTCGCCGGCCACCTTCCCCCGCAAGGGGGGGAAGGGGCGCGCGCAAGAGCTGTCGGCGCCAGTCCTGTCCGCTGTGTCATTTGCGCCGCCGCGGCTTATCCGCCGACCCGCTGTGTTCGGCGGCGCGCCGCTCGATTTCGGCGGTGTGGTACTTGCGGCGAATCTCGTCGAGGTCGACGCGCGTCGGCGGCAGCTTCAACCCCATTTCGTCCATGGTGTCGGCGACGATCTGCGACACCGCGAGGTTGCGAAACCATTTGTGATTCGCCGGGATGACGCACCACGGCGCGCGCCTGGTGCTCGTCAGCGCCAGCGCCTCCTCGTAGGCTTCGACGTATTGCGGCCAGAACTCGCGCTCGGCGTAGTCGCTCTCGCTGATCTTCCAGCGGCGCTCGGGATCGTCGAGTCGTTGCTTGAAGCGCGCGAGCTGCTCGTCGGGGCTGATGTGGAGATAGAACTTGAGGATTCGCGTGCCGTTGCGATCCAAGAGCTTCTCGAAATCGTTGATCGCGTCGTAGTATTTCGACCAGGCGGCGCGCGGCGCGAGATTGTGGACACGCACCACCAGCACGTTCTCGTAATGCGACCGGTTGAAGATGACGACCTCGCCCTTGCGCGGGGCCGGCGCGTGCGCGCGCCAGAGAAAGTCGTGCGCCAGCTCGACCGGGGTGGGCTGCTTGAACGCGGCCACAGAAGTCCCCTGCGGATTCATGCCGCTGAACAGATGACGCACGAGGCCATCCTTGCCGCCGGCGTCGAGAGCCTGCAGCACGATGAGCAGGGACTGCCTAGCGTCGGCGTAGAGAAGATACTGCAATTTATCCATGCGCTCGACGTGCCTGCGGATTTCGTCCGCGGCCTTGTCTTGCGACTCGTGCTCGCCCGTGTAGGACGGGTCGATCTTCGCCAGCCGGACCTTGGCGCCGGGCTCGACGATGAATTGTCGGCGATAGTCCATGTTCCACGCCCTTTCCCGCGGACCGTCGGCGCATCTCGACGCTCGCTCGGGGCGTTCACTCTATTGCGCAGCCAGTCCCCGTGCAATCGGCGGCCGAGCGCGCCCTTCCGATCAGGGCCCGCCGCCCGGGCTCGTGACCGGCCCGACCTCGGCGGTCGATCGATCGGGCGTTTCGTCCTTCCAGCGCACCGATCCGACCGGGCGCTCCAGCATCCGGCGAACCCGGATCGGCTCGGGACCCATGTGAAAGGCGTTGGCGCGCAGGTGCAGGGCGCGCTCGGAGGCCGTCGCCCGGCTGCGCTGCCTGAGATAGTCGTGCCAGGTCGGGCAATGATAGCGCTCGGTCCACAATTCGGGATCGGCGATGTCGCGCGCGATGGACCAAGCGTAAGCGC
Organism: Roseiarcus sp.; assembly: GCA_050010035.1. Taxonomy (GTDB): domain Bacteria; phylum Pseudomonadota; class Alphaproteobacteria; order Rhizobiales; family Beijerinckiaceae; genus Roseiarcus. The sequence goes on along the minus strand of JBEKLU010000171.1, from coordinate 7,735 downwards.
CGTTGCGTTGGCGGCTGTGCTGGACGTGCAGCATGACGGCGTAGAAGAGGCGCGCCTTGGCGGGATCGACGCGATATTCGATCTCGATCACGATCGGCCCGCTGCGCGAGGTCAACGGCAGGCGCGCCTCGGGATCGGCGAGGGAGTCGAGGGCCAGTTCGTTGGGGCCGCTGACCGCGGGCATCCGCATCCACAAGGCGAGCAGCGGCGAGGCGAACAGGACGGCGGCCGCGACGAGCAGCGCTCCCTCCACCCCCAGGGCGTTGGCGGCGGCGCCCCAACCCCAACTGCCGACCGCGATGCCGCCCGACGCCGCCGCCTGATAGGCGGCGAGCGCGCGGCCGGCGACCCAGCGCGGGGCGGCGAGCTGCACGCCGACGTTGAACAGCGTGAACGATGTCGTCCAGGCGGCGCCCGCCAAGAGGAGCGCGCTTGCGGTCAACGCCGGCGAGCGGCTCACCGCGACGACGGCGACGCCGACGCCCATCGCCATCGCGCACAGGCGGACCGAGGCCTCGACGCCGAGGCGCGCGCGCAAGGCGGCGATGAACAGCGCCCCGATGACTGCGCCCATGCCGAAGGCGCCGAGCATGACGCCGTAGGTCTGGGCGCCGCCGTGCAGGAGGTCGCGTGCGACGATCGGCATGAGCGCCAAGATCGAACCGCCGGCGATTCCCACGACCAAAGTCCGTCCGAGCACGATGCGGATGGACGGCGAGTGCACGATATAGCGAACGCCCGAGATGACCGCGCGCGCCAGGCGCTCGGGCGGCAGCCGCGACGGCTCCTTGGCGCGGCGCCAAAAAAACAGGGCGACGAACAGCGGCAGGTAAAGGACGGCGTTGGTCGCGAACGCTGCGACGGCGCCCGCGGCCGCGACGATGACGCCGCCGATCGCCGGGCCGAAGCTGCGCGCGATGTTGTAGCTGATGCCGTTGAGCGCGACCGCCGCCGGCAACGCCTCCGCCGGCACCTGTTCGCTGACCGACGCCTGCCAGGAGGGCCCGAACAGCGCCATGCCGCTGCCGACGATGAAACAGAAGACGAGCAGCAGGTCGGGCGTCATCGCCCCCGCCCAGGCGAGCGTCGAGAGCAAGATCGAGCCGATGAGGGCGATCGACAGGGCGAAGAGCGCGACGATCCGCCGATCGAACATGTCCGCGACCGCGCCGGCGGGCGTCGACACGAAGGCGACCGGCAGCATCAGCGCGGTCTGGACGAGCGCCACCATGCCGGCCGACGACGTCATCTGCATCATCGCCCAGGCCGCGCCGACGCCCAGGATCAGCAGGCCAAGGTTGGATAGCAGGCTCGCGGTCCAGATGCGCCGGAAGACCGCATGGCGCAGCGGCGAGAGAACGCCCTGCAAGGAAGGCGCGCGTTTGTTCGCCCGATCGTTCATCACGCGGCCCGACTCGGCCGGACTTGCGGCCTCCCTTCGCCGTGTCCGGGGCCGACCGGCGCGCGCGGCGCGCGACCAGGGGCGGCGGCGACGCCGATCGCGAGAGACGAGCCGCCCGATGGACCGGAGTTTTTCATAGGCGGACTTCTTCTCGCGCATGCGGCCGCTCGACCGCGACCCTTTCCCGCCGCCGGGAGCCCCTGAGGTAAAGCGGGCGTCCTGTGGCCGTGTCTCCCGCGTCGACGGCTTGCCGTCGCCGACCCGCGCCGGGCATGGTATCCGTGAAACGATTCGAGCGCCATTTCGGCGATCGACTGCGCGTCACGGGGGTTATCGCATGAATGAAGGCCTCGCCCCGCGCCCGGCCTCGACCGTCCTCATGGTGCGGGACGGCGCGAGCGGGCTCGAAGTCTTCATGGTCGTGCGCCATCACAAGATCGACTTCGCCTCCGGCGCGCTGGTCTTTCCCGGCGGCAGCGTCGACGCCGGCGATCACGCCATCGCGGCCGATCCGGCGCGCTGCGGGCCGGCGGCCGGGCTGGACGAACAGAGCCGCGCGCTGCGGGTCGCCGCGGTGCGCGAGACCTTCGAAGAATGCGGCGTGCTGCTGGCGCGGCCGCGCGGCTCGAGCCGCACGCTCGACGGCGCGCGCAGCGCCGCCATCGGCGCGAAGGCGAAAGGGCGCTCCTTCGCCGCGACGATCGCCGCCGAGGACCTCGAGCTGGCGCTCGCTGCGCTGGTTCCCTTCGCGCATTGGATCACCCCGCCGATCCTGCCCAAGCGCTTCGACACGCATTTCTACATCGTCGCCGCGCCGGCCGATCAGCTTGCGCTGCACGACGGCTCGGAATCGGTCGACTCGACCTGGATCAATCCCACGCGCGCGCTCGCCGACGCGCTAGCGGGAAAATACACCCTGGTCTTCGCGACGCGGCTCAACGTAAAGATGCTCGCGCAAAGCCGCGACGTCGCCTCGGCGCTGGCCGCCGCCCGCGCGCGCCGCATCGTCACCGTCGAACCCGCTGCGGTGAAGACCGAGAGCGGTTACACGTTCGAGCTTCCGATCGAAGCGGGCTACGGCGGCGGCCCGTTCGTCGCGTAACGCGCCGCCCCGCGCGTTGACGCGTCAATCCCTTATGTATAGACTTAACAAGCGCTGGGGTGGCGCTGGGGCGAGCCGCGAACTAGGATGGCGTCGAGGCCGGCCGCGTCGACCGCGCCGCGGCGCGGGACGCCGCCGTTTCAACGGGAGTGGGAGGTTTGCGATGAGGAAATTCGAAACGTTCGACCTGACGCGGCGCGAGGCGTTGAAGGCGAGCCTCGCCGCGGCGGCGGCCGCGGGCGGCCTGTTCGGCGCCATGCGCGGCGCCTACGCCGACACGCTCGCCGACATCAAGAAGCGCGGCGAATTGGTCGTCGCCACCGAAATGCAATTCCCGCCCTTCGACATCTCCGACAACGGCGTCTACAAGGGCGTCGACCGCGAACTCGTCGACGCGGTCGCCAAGGAGCTCGGCGTAAAAGTCTCCTATCTCGATCTGCCCTGGACCAGCGTGCTGCCGGGCCTCGACGCCAAGAAGTTCGATCTCTGCATCGCGCCGGTGACGATCACCAAGGAGCGCATGAAGCGCTACCTCTTCACCGTGCCGATCGCCGACGCCACCGCGGCGTTGATGAAGCGCGCCGACGATAAGAGCATCGCCAAGCCGGAAGACATCGCGGGCAAGACGGTCGGCGGCCAGAAGGGCACTTCGCAGCTCGAACAGCTCAAGGCCTTCTCGGCGAAACTGCCCAAGCCTGTCGACGTCAAGGAATACGTCGACAACAACCAGTCCTACGCCGACCTCGCGGCCGGGCGCATCGACGCGGCGGTCAATTCGCTGCCCAACCTCGCCTATGCCGCGGCGCAGCGCTCCGACGCCTTCGCGGTGGTGCTGCCGGCGTTCGGCCAGCCGACCTATTTCTCCTGGGTCGGGCGGCTCGACGACGCCACGCTGGTCGACGCGATCAACGCGGCGATCGTCAAGACCGAGGCCGACGGAACGATGGCGACGATCCAGAAGAAGTGGTTCGGCCAGACGATGGATCTGCCCAAGACCGTCCCCCAGCCTTCTATCTGACTCTTCGCTCATTGGGGGGCGGCGCTCGCGCCGCCCCTTCCAAGCCGCCCGATGCACCCGCAGGTCATCCTCCATTCCTTCGGCTATCTCACGCAGGCGGCGGGGACGACGCTGGCGATTTCGCTCGCGGGCATCGCGCTCGGCTTCGTCATCGGCGCGGCGGTCTGCATCGCCCGGCTTTCGCGTGAGGCCTGGCTGGCGCGGCTCGGCGGCGTCTACGTCAGCGTGTTTCGCGGCGTTCCGCTGCTGGTGCTGCTGCTGTTCATCTATTATTTCCTCGCCAAGTTCGGCGTCGACGTGCCGGCGCTCGCCGCGGCGATCGGCGGGCTGGCGCTGTCCTCGGGCGCCTACCAGTCGGAAATCCTGCGCGGCGCGCTCGCCGCGACGCCGCCCGGCCAGGCCGAGGCCGCGGTCGCGCTCGGCTTCTCCGGCGTCGAAGTTTGGCGGCGCATCCTGCTGCCGCAGGCGCTGCGCATCTCGATCCCGCCGCTGATCAACGAATTCATCCTGCTGCTCAAGGCTTCATCGCTGGTCTCGGTGGTCGGCATCGCCGAACTGACGCGGGTGAGCATGAACATCGCCTCGCTGACCTACCGGCCGCTGGAGGCCTACGTCGGCGGCGCCTTGTTCTATCTCGCCATCAATCTTTGCCTGGCGGCGCTCGGCGCGCTCACCGAGCGGCGCCTGGCGGGGGAGCGTGGCTAATGGACCTCGAGGTCCTCTGGCGCTACGCGCCCTCGCTCCTCAGCGGCTTCGGCGTGACCGTGATGTGCTGGAGCGCCGGCGGCGCGCTCGGCCTCGTGCTCGGTTTCGTCATCGCGCTTCTTTATCGGCTGCGTCTAGCACCGCTGCGCTGGCTCCTGCGCGTCTTCATCGAGGTCTTTCGCGGCACGCCGTTCCTGGTGCAGTTGTTCCTGCTCTACGCCGGCGGCCCCTACATCGGCTTGAAGCTCAGCGCGACGACGGCCGGCGTTCTAGGGCTCGGCCTCTATTCCTCCGCCTATTTCGCCGAAATTTTTCGCGGCGGGTTCGCGGCCGTGCCGGTCGGCCAGATCGAGGCGGCGATGAGCGTCGGCATGAAGCCGTTCGATGTCCTCTGGCGCGTCACCCTGCCCGCGGCGCTGATCGCCGCCGTGCCGCCGATCGTCAACATGCTGATCGTGCTATCCAAGGAGACCGTCGTCCTGTCGATCATCACCGTGCCAGAACTGATGTACCAGATGCAGACCATGGCGGCCGAGACCTTCACCGCGTTCGACGCGATTTTCGCCATGGCGGCGTTCTATTGGCTGCTGGTCGAAGGCGTCTCGCGCCTGGGCCGGCGCCTCGAAGCGCGCGTCACCGCCTTCATGGCGGAGGAAGCGAGGCCGGCGTGAGCGAGGCGATGATCGAAATCCGCGGCCTCGACAAGAGCTTCGGCGCGCACTTGGTGCTGCGCGGCGTCGACCTCACCGTCGGGCATTCCGAGGTGGTGTGTCTGATCGGACCGAGCGGCTCGGGCAAGAGCACGCTGCTGCGCTGCGTCAACTTCCTCGAATCCTACGACGCGGGCGAAGTGCGCATCGCGGGCAAGCTGATCGGCTACGAGGACGGCCCCGGCGGTTCGCGCCGGCCGATGGGGGCGCGGAATTTGCGCGAAATGCGGCGCGAGATCGGCATGGTGTTCCAGCATTTCAATCTCTGGCCGCACATGAGCGCGCTGCGCAACGTCGCCGAGCCGCTGCGCCGCGTGCGCGGCCTCCCGGCGGCCGAGGCCGAGGAGCGCGCGCGGGCGATGCTGAAGCGCGTCGGCCTTTCCGACAAGGCCGCGGCCTACCCGTCGCACCTGTCGGGCGGCCAGCAGCAGCGCGTCGCCATCGCCCGCGCGCTGGCGATGCAGCCGCGCCTGATGCTGTTCGACGAGCCGACCTCGGCGCTCGACCCCGAGCTCGTCGGCGAAGTGCTGGAGGTGATGAAGAGCCTTGCAGCTGAGGGCATGACGATGCTGATCGTCACCCACGAAATGGGCTTCGCCGCGCATGTGGCCGACCGCATCGCCTTCATCGACGCCGGTCGCATCGTCGAGCAGGGTCCGCCGCGGCATGTCTTTCACGAAAGCGCGGAGCCGCGGGTGCGGCAGTTTTTGCAGACGTATCATGACAGGAATAGTTTTTAGGGGCCGGGGGGCCGCGACCCGAGAGGTGATGGGTGAAAACTCGGTGCTTCGCTTGGCGCAATGAACGGCGACGATCGACCGGGAGTGGACCGTCCGCGGATAAAGAGGTTCATCGCCGAAGCGCCCAGACGATGATCGCGACAAGCGCCGCGTCACAGCCGGTTCTCAAAAACCCGAACGGAGACCTCCGCGACCTGTTTCATCAGAGGTATCTGATCAAACGGCACATTTGAGGCGATGTCGCGCCCGACAAGAGCCAATTGCTTCCAGAGCGCAGGACGCGCTTTCTCATCGCCACGCATCGCGAGCGCCGAAATCGCGCATTGCCGCGCCCAAAACTCCCGTCGTTCAGGCAGATAGGTCTTCATGAGTTTGGCGACGCGCTGTTTGGAGCCTTTGACGGGATTGAGAATATCCTCCAGCGCCTCGCCGGCTTCAAACCATTGAAGCCTAAATTCATTGTCCAACATCTCGGCGTTGGCGCTCGCCACGGCCGCCTGATTTGTTTGCTCAGGCGGCAGTTCGGCCAAGAGGCTCGAAACGATGTCCATTGGCGAAGCATGATCGGGACGAATTGGGCCAAGGCCGAGCGTTTCCACCACCTCGACCAATTTGAACGGCGGAAGAGTTCCGTGGGTGAAATTGTCGGCGATCGCCAGCTCCAACATTCGGGTGACGCCCGCTAAATCCGTTTCCATCATCGGCATGGAAGCCTTCATTTCACGAACGATCCCGTCCATCTCATATTTCGGTAGTTGCGGAAGGACCATCGCATCGGCGACGCCCGCGAGCTTCATCATGACGGTTGAAATTTGGTACCGGGCGCCGACCCTTTGGGTCACGAAGAGACTTCGCGTGCCCGTGCCGTCGCAGACGGAAAGATAACACTTGATGACCTTTGGCGACTCCGCTTTGACCGGCGGCAAGGCGTTGGACCGCATGGCCCGAATTGTCGCGTCGAGATGGCCCTGTCGGCTCTGGGGCAGCCAGGGCCGCATGCGAACGAGCCGTTCGATCAGCGAACTCTCGGCGGGAGATTGCTTGGCGGATGCGGCCAAGGCTTCGGCCGCCGACTGCGCGAGATCGGCGTCGGGATGTAACATGAAGCCGGCGACAGCCTGATTTATCACGGCCTTCTTGCCTGCGATCATCGCGGGCAAAAGCATGACGCTGGCCTCCGACGGGAAACCGGCGAGAAGCGAGGCCATAAATTCATGGACGTCGAATGGATTTTGGCCGGCCTGATCGGCCACCTCCAACAGCGAAGATACGATATCGCTTCCGGTCTCCTGCATGTCCGCCGGGGGAGTTCGTAGCGCGTCCGCCATGGCCTTCTTCAGACTATCGGGAACAGCCCATCCGGCGTCCGCGAGAATCTTGCCCGTCATCATCATATCCGTTGGACGCAGCAAATGTCGTTCGATTGCATCGTCCAATAGGCCATAGACGGCTTGAATTTTTTCGCGCGCCTCCCGGAGGCCGCCATTCGAATCGAGTTTAAGGGTGTTCAACTCGATGGCCAATTCTTCCAGGAGCTCGTTTCTATCGTCGTCGGCGACGTCGCCCCGCCCACAATTTTCCAGATATTCCGCGAATAGATCAACAGGATCCTCGGGCTCGAACATTTCGGAGTCGACACCCAATTCGTCCTGAACGATCTGCCGCAGCACGGCGAGCTGATTTTCATCCATATTTTTCAACATATCCAAGATGGGATTGACCTGCCGCTTCCTCTTCCGGGCGGGCGCTCTCGTTTTCGATGGCGTCCCTGCCTTCTTCACCTTTTTCATCGACTTGGTCCTCGGATTCGCCGTCTCTATTTCTCATCCTTACCCAAATCCCAGTGACCCGCCAAACGCCGCGAACAGGTCGGATTCCGGTCATTCTGCGCCATGAGGGGCGGGAGGGATAATATGGACTTGCCGTCGATAGTCCATTTCTTGCCTATCCGCTTGACACCCATACCCACTAGATTTAGCGTTGGCTATGGATATGTTGGCCCGTGAAGACCTGCCTTTCCCCCGGTCTCTGCCGGAATTCCGGCGCATTTTCCCCGAC
>JBEKLU010000170.1:0-15723 GCA_050010035.1 Roseiarcus sp. | reverse complement strand
CGCTGGAGCCGAAGCACCAACTCGATCAATTGCTCCTTGCTGAGCTGCTGCAAATCAACCCGATCCATCCCGCCATGGATTCAGAGATCGCAGCCCATGGCAAGGGGGTGGGTAATTACCATCGGCTGGCTATGATGACCAGGAGGACCTCCCGTTTCGCCGCGCCGCCCGCCCTTCAACGATCCGCATATTCCGCCATTGCGCCGAGCCCGACCAGGACGCGCATCCAGTGCGGGCGTCAATAAAGGCCGAGGCGAGCCTCCGAATCGCTCGACCGCTACAAGAGCTGGGTCAACATGAAGACCGGGCCGACCGGGCGCGAGCGCATCATCTACGGCCTCTACGAAACCTACGACGCGACCCGCGAGGCCGCGGCGGCGACCGCGGCGCTGACGAAGGGGCCCCTGATGCCGGAGCTCGACGCGGCGATGCGCGACACCATCGCCGCCAACGCGGCGCTGGCGCCGATCCTCAACGAGGCCAACGGCTATTACGAGCGCGCCGACTACAAGGTCGACAAGATGGCCGAAGGCAAGGCCCTGCACGCCAGAATCGCCGCCGCCGCCGGCCCCTTCCTCGACGCGCGGGCGCGCGTCGACGCGCTGATCAGGCAAGAGAAGGCGAAAGTCGACATGCGCCGCCTCGACGCCATCGAGACGCGCGACGGCCGCTCGGCCAAATGGCGCGTCGCCAACGTGATGTTCCGCGCCGGACGGGTGATGGACCTCATGCCGAGCAACGCCAAGCCGGTGGTCGACCTTGCCGCCTTCCACGCCGCGATGGCCGACTACGGCGCCGCGGTCAAGGACATGGACGCGTTCGGCGCCGGCGAGCTCAACGCCTTCTTCGTCTTCGCCTCGCAGCCGCGCTCGCTGCTCGGCAAATTGCGCGACTTCCAGGAGGCGATCGACCGCGTCGGCGGCGACGCCCGCCGCGCCGGCGGCGACCAGATCACCTGGATCGTCAACGATTACAACATGATGGTGACGACCTCGCAAACGCGACGCAATTCGGGCATTGAAGGGGCCGTGAGGGCGCGCGGGCCCGGACCTCGCTGCCTTCAGATGGCATGACACGGTTTGCGGTTGAACGGCTCGCGTAGCCCGAGGCGATGGGAAGGGAATGCGCTCGAGAAGGCGCGCCGTCTCCGTCACCGGGCCTCGGACCCTGCAAGTCTTTGCAAGCCCGAGCCAAACATTTCCAAATTTGCGCCCCTTTTCTCCAAACATTTCCAAAGATTCTGTCGTCCATTTCGTGGGAAATCAAAGGCTTGCGGGCGCAAAAAGGGAATTTTCGCGTTGCTGCAAATTTCTTGCGCCGACATCCCCCCGAAAGCGCGCGCCCTGCCCCAGCGGCAAGGCGGCATGGCGACGAGCAACAAAAGAAAGATAGCACGGCTTTCGCTTTCTCAGAAACACAATCTCGGGGTCGCGAAACGCCGCCGCGCACATGGCGCGCCGGACCGGCGTTCCGAAGCCATGTAAGCGCGCGGCGCACGCAACATCCGCCAAGGGCGGCGGGGCCTCACCGCCAACATTGCGCTACGACTCGGCCTCTTCTTCGGCGTCGATCCGCAAGGGTTCATGAACATGCGGGCCAAGTGCGATCTGCACGTGCAGGCGAAGCTGTTGGCGAAAGATTTGGCGGCGATCGCGCCGCGATCGGCGGCGTGAAGGAGGCGGTCGGCACGACGCGTTGTAGGCGCTGGCGCCGATCTAGAGCGCGCGCGTCTTGGCGATAGCGCGGAAACTCCCCCAGCCCACCCTGCCTCTCCCCGCAAGCGGGGAGAGGGGAAGACAAGGCGCCGCGCGCCCCTCTCCCCGCTTGCGGGGAGAGGTTGGGTGAGGGGCCGGGGGATTGGCCGCAGGCTTCGCCAAGATGTCGAACCCCCTCAGGGCGCCGACCGCGCTCCCGCCCCGGCGCGCTCCCCGCGCGCGCCTACAACCGGGCGGCGCAAGTTCGGCAGGGAGCGCCGTCGACCTCATGGAAGCCTCTTCTTTCCGAAGCCGAAAGGCTGTCAAGGGGCGAAGCCCGCCGGAGGCGGCGCGCCAAGAGGCGCGCCCTTGACAGCCTTTCGGCTTCGGAAGTTTTAGCCTCCATGAGGTCGACGGCGCGGTGGGTCGGCACAACGACGGCCGGTCGAACGAGCTGCGTATTGAGTGCGTTAAGTAAGCCGTCACCGTAACCAAAAACGCCGTCACCGTAACCATAGCGAGATAGCTCGCCCTGCAACCCCGAACCCAAAACGCCCCACCCCGTCATGACCGGGCTTGTCCCGGTCATCCACGCGGTTCATCGGCCGCGCAGCATGAGAGCTCGTCGCGACGACTCGGCTGCACCCGCTCAGGCTATACCTCGCCGGGGCGTTTTCCTAGACCGCGACGTGCGGACGATTGCTGCGCAATCGCCTGGGGATGACCGGGACAAGCCCGGTCATGACGGTTGGGGTGGCGCTAGCGGCACCGATCAGTTGTTGAGGTCCTCGTACAAGTCCCGCCAGTCGGGATTGGCCTCCAAAATCAATTGGGCCTTCCAGGCGCGGGAATAGTGCTTCATGTTCTTTTCGCGCTGGATGGCGGCGCGGATGTCCTCGTAGAATTCCATGTAGACGAGGCGCTCGAGGCCATAGCGCTTGGTGAAGCCCTTCGCGAGGCCTTCGCGGTGTTCGAAGGCGCGGCGGGCGATGTCGCTGGTGACGCCAACATAGAGCGTGCCGTTGGGGCGGTTGGTCATGATGTAGACCCAGCCGCCGGGCATCGGTCGAGGCTCCGTTTGGCCGTCATGACCGGGCTTGTCGCGGTCATCCACGCGGCACCGCTAGGCGCCTTGCATGCGTCTTTCGCGGTGGCGGAGCGGCGTGGATGCCCGGCACAAGGCCGGGCATGACGGTGAGGGCGGCGCTTTTACGCCACGCTCACGAACACCCCGTCGTCCCCCCGCACGTATCGCACTTCAGGCACGTCCCGTTCCTCACCATCGTAAAGTTCCCGCACTCCGGGCAAGCCTCTCCGACGTAGCCTTTCATGCGCGCTTCGGCGCGCCGCTCGGCGGCGGCTTCGGCAACGCCGCCGATCATCGCCGGGGGTTCGGCGAGTTCGCCCTTCAGGGCGGTCGCGCCCTGCGCCCAGCCGCCGTACGCGCCCGAGCCGCCGACGGCGTAGAGCGCGGGGGCTTCGCCGCCCGTGCCGCCGCGCACCAGCATCAGCTTGTCGGTCTTGGAGCGCACCAGGCCCTTCGACACCACCGAGGTCGCGGGCCTCCCGCCGCCGGCGCCGCTCGGCGGCTTGCCCTGATCGACGCCGCCGCCGAGCACGGTGTGGCCGATGTCCTCGGGCGCGACGTGGGCGAGGTCGTTGCGGCCGAGGTAGGAGATCGCCAGCTCGCGGAAGACGTAGTCGAGGATCGAGGTGGCGTTCTTGATCGCGTCGTTGCCCTGCACCAGGCCGGCGGGCTCGAAGCGGGTGAAGGTGAAGGCGTCGACGTATTCCTCCAGCGGCACGCCGTACTGCAGGCCGAGCGAGATGGCGATGGCGAAATTGTTCATCAAGCTGCGGAAGGCGGCGCCCTCCTTGTGCATGTCGATGAAGATCTCGCCGATGCGGCCGTCCTCGTATTCGCCGGTGTGCAGATAGACCTTGTGGCCGCCGACGGTCGCCTTCTGGATGTAGCCCTTGCGGCGGTCGGGCAGTTTTTCGCGCTCGCGCATCCGCTCGACGCGCTCGACCACCCGCTCGACGATGCGCTCGGCCACCGCCGCGGCGCGCGCCGGCGCGTTTTGCGCGATCAGCGCCTCGACCGCCTCGCCCTCGCCCTCTTCGTCGCTCTCGATCAGTTGCGAACTCAACGGCTGCGACAGTTTCGAGCCGTCGCGATAGAGCGCGTTGGCCTTCAGGCCGAGCCGCCAGGACAGCATGTAGGCGTCCTTGCAGTCCTCGACGCCGGCGTCGTTGGGCATGTTGATGGTCTTGGAGATCGCGCCGGAGATGAACGGCTGCGCCGCCGCCATCATGCGGATGTGGCTCTCCACCGAGAGGTAGCGCCTGCCGGTGCGCCCGCAGGGGTTGGCGCAGTCGAACACGGGATAATGTTCCACTTTAAGATGAGGCGCCCCCTCCAGCGTCATCGCGCCGCAGATGTGGATGTTGGCGGCGTCGATCTCCGACCTGGAGAAGCCGAGCGCGGCGAGCAGGTCGAAGCCCGGCTCATCCATTTTCTCAGCCGGAATTTTCAGCGTTCCAGTAATGAAATCAGCGCCTAGCGTCCATTTGTTGAAGACGAACCTGATGTCGAAGGCGGCCGCCAGCGCCCCTTCCGTCTTGGCGAGCGCCGCCTCGGTGAAGCCTTTGGCGCGCAAGGACGAAGCGTTCACGCCCGGCGCCTGGCCGAGCGAAGCGTGGCCGACGGCGTAGGACTCGATCTCGGCGCTCTGAGCCTCGCTGTAGCCGAGCGCGCGCAAGGCTTCCGGCACGGCGCGGTTGATGATCTTGAAATAGCCGCCGCCGGCGAGCTTCTTGAACTTGACCAGCGCGAAGTCGGGCTCGATGCCGGTGGTGTCGCAATCCATCACCAGGCCGATAGTGCCGGTCGGCGCGATGACGGAAACCTGCGCGTTGCGGTAGCCGCGCTTCGCGCCGAGCGCCAGCGCGTCGCGCCAGGCGGCGCGCGCCGCGTCCGACAAGCCGGTCCAGGCGGCGCCCGCCTTGCCCAGCGAAACGTGATCGAGCGGCGTCGGCGCGACCGAGAGCGCTTCGTAGCCGTCGGCCTCGCCCTCGGCGGCGCGTTTGTGGTTGCGGATGACGCGCGCCATCGCCTCGGCGTTGGGCTTGTAGCCGGCGAAGGGGCCGAGCTTGGCGGCGATCTCGGCCGAGGTCGCGTAGGCGCGCCCGGTCAGGATCGCGGTCAGCGCGCCGCAGATCGCGCGCCCCTCGTCGCTGTCGTAGGCGATGCCGCAGGACATCAGGAGGCCGCCGATATTGGCGTAGCCGAGGCCGAGCGTGCGGTAGTCGTAGGACAGGCGCGCGATCTCCTTCGACGGGAACTGCGCCATCGCGACCGAGATTTCCAGCGTCAGCGTCCACAGCCGCACCGCGTGCTCGTACGAGGCGACATCGAAGACGCGCGTCTGCGGATCGCGGAACGGCAGCAGGTTCAGCGACGCCAGATTGCAGGCGGTGTCGTCGAGGAACATGTATTCCGAGCACGGATTGGAGGCGCGGATCGGGCCCGAAGCCGGGCAGGTGTGCCAGTCGTTGATGGTGGTGTGGTACTGCAGGCCGGGGTCGGCCGAGGCCCAGGCGGCGTAGCCGATCTTCTCCCACAGCTCCCTCGCCTTCAGCGTCTTGTGGACCTTGCCGTCGAGCCGGCGCGTCAGGTTCCACTCCCCGTCGGTCTCCACCGCGTGCAGGAAGGCGTCGGTGACGCGCACCGAATTGTTGGAATTCTGGCCGGAGACGGTGAGATACGCCTCCGACTCCCAGTCGGTGTCGTAGGTGTCGAAATCGAGCTGCGTGTAGCCCTGGCGCGCGAACTGGATGATTCGCTTGATCATGCCGTCGGGCACGTCGTCGCGCCGCGCCAGCTTCACTTCGCGCTTCAGCGCCGGGTTCTTCTCGATGGCGAAGCAATCGTCGCCCGAGCCCTCGCAATTGACGCAGGCCTTGAGGATCGCCTTGAGATGGCGCTTGACGATCTTCGAGCCCGCCACCAGCGCGGCGACCTTCTGCTCCTCCTTCACCTTCCAGTCGATATAGGCCTCGATGTCGGGGTGATCGACGTCGACCACCACCATCTTGGCCGCCCGGCGCGTCGTGCCGCCCGACTTGATCGCCCCGGCGGCGCGGTCGCCGATCTTGAGGAACGACATCAGGCCGCTCGAGCGCCCGCCGCCGGAGAGTTTCTCGTGCTCGCCGCGCAGTTTCGAGAAATTCGAGCCGGTGCCGGAGCCATACTTGAACAGGCGCGCCTCGCGCACCCACAGATCCATGATGCCGCCTTCGTTGACGAGATCGTCGGCGACCGACTGGATGAAGCAGGCGTGCGGCTGCGGATGCTCGTAGGCGGACTTCGAGCGGGTCAGCTTGCCCGTCTCGAAGTCGACGAAATAATGGCCCTGCCCCGGCCCGTCGACGCCATAGGCCCAGTGCAGGCCGGTGTTGAACCATTGCGGCGAATTGGGCGCCGCCATCTGGCGCGCCAGCATGAAGCGCGTTTCGTCGAAATAGGCGCGCGCGTCCGCCTCGTCGTCGAAGTAGCCGCCCTTCCAGCCCCAATAGGCCCAGGCGCCGGCGAGCCGATCGAACACCTGGCGCGCCGAAGTCTCCGAGCCGAATCGCTCGGCCTTGGGCAGCGCTTCGAGCGCCGCTTCGTCGGCAACCGAGCGCCACAGGAACGAGGGCACGCCGTTCTCCTCGACTTTTCTCAGGCGTGCGGGAACCCCGGCTTTGCGGAAATATTTCTGCGCCAGCACGTCGGCGGCGACCTGGCTCCAGCCGGCCGGCACTTCGATTCGGTCGAGCGAGAACACCACCGAACCGTCGGGATTGCGAATTTCGCTCTTCGTCGTCTCGAACGCGATCAACGCGTAAGGCGATGGCGAACCCCTGGTGTAGCGTCGCTCGATATGCATAGTCTGACCCCGATCTTGAAGACGGACATAGCTCCGCCCCGGCCACGCGGTGGCCTTGCCCCTTTATATAAATCCTGTTTGGTTCCGAATGAACGCGTGGTCTGAGTCGCCTCGCCACTGCGCAAGGCGTCTACCACACCTACTCGTTCATTTTTTTTCACGCTCTAGAAGCTGCCTAAGCGACGCTTCCCCGGTCTCCCGAAGCACAGTAGAAAGCTTTGCGTTCGCCCGAAAACCCGGGGCCACGCCGTGGCCGTAGGTCTCCCGCAGAGTACCAACAAGCGTATTTCCGTGCTTTTGCTCGATCCGACCGTTCTCATTTCTATGTCGCGCGTCGAGTCCTGGCTGTTTATGTGACATGTCTCAAGTCCCCAATTTTAGTGCCGTGAAACCTCAATGACGCAGCGCACGCTCACCATCCTGACATTTCACGTCCCGTAACTGTCTCCGTCCGGAAGATCACCAACGTAACCGCAGTCATCGCAGCGGTATTTTCCGCCGCCCGATGGTACGAGCCAGCCTCTCGTACAAATACACCGCACGCCTAATTGACGGTCACCTTCACTTATTGACCTAGATCCATTGCTACTTCCTAAAATAGCATTTCCACTATTATTGTGATTTGCAATTCTTACAGCACCTATATCTTGTTTGAGAGCATAAAATCCTTCAACTACTCGGCTCTTGCACAGTCTCTTATTGATTCTCTCCAAGCAAATCTCTGCGGCCGCAATGCTTACGCCGAACCTCTCCGAGATTTCCCTCGCGGTCTTATATCTTTCGACAAAATCGGGTCTTAATAGAAAGAGAGAAGCAAACATATTTGCAGACGCTTCGAAACGTCCGACTCGGATCGAACGTGGAGTCGAACGATTTGCACCGGTCACACGCGCCAATGGATGTTGCGAATGACAAAGAACAACGTGACCAAGCTCGTGAGCGAGCGTCATCGTAGCCCGAGGGCGTCGTGCGAGGGCGTCGACATATACCGAGGACGCAACGCGAATCGTCGCCCGCTCCTTATCCCAAGAAGTCAGCGCGTCCGTGCCGCACATCTCGCGGTCCGACTCTATTTCAAGGACCAATCGCTTAGGCCCGCCAATTGTCCAAACGTGCCCGGAAGTTAGACAGGCGATCACGTCGACTCTTTCGTCGTTGTCGATGCCAAACCATCGTCGCGCCTTAGCAGCCGCGTCGCGTTCCAAAACGTGCGGATCGAGGGGGCCGTGTTTCTCGTCAGCCATCTTTCCAACTCCGAGAAGGCAAGCGTTGCTATGCCGCGCAAAACCGCCAGCAGACGCCAGCCAACCTTCCATCCGACCGCCGAAGCGGCCCCCCAACCCGCGTTGTCCCGTTTTTCTCAACCCGTACGGCCGACCGACCGCCCCGACCGCGCGCACCGCAAGCGCCCGGCCCCGCAACCCCTCGATAATGTCTCCGAACGCAGGTGCCGACGGTCTCTCGGCTCCTCACAGGGGCCAAAATCGGCGCGCGCCGGGAACATCCTAACTATTACGACTTTGTGACCTCGGCGTCAACGGCTAGTGCCGACGCCCCTTCCTGAACACAACATATTGTGGAGAAAAATGTATAACGTTGGGTTAACGCCGCGGCCGCTTGACAGCATCGGCCGAGTCGGCGCGCTCCTGCAAGCGGAAAATTCTTGTTGTCCCATCCGCCTTGCGCTCGGGGCCGCGCCTTTCCGCCGCGCCTTTCGCGCTGGACAGGCGTCCTCCGCATCGCCATAGTCCGCCGCGCCGGCGCGCCCGCCGCGCCCTTTGCCTTTCGCCAGCGGTCGGAACCGATGATCCAATTTCTCCTCAGATTCTTCACCTGGTGGAACGGCGCGACGCTCAACACGCTGTGGTACACGCGCCGGCACGGCGAGTTCGTCGGCCAGGACCAATTCGGCAACCGCTACTTTCGCTCGCGCGGCGGCAAGGTCGATCCGGCGCTGGGCTTCGATCGGCGCTGGGTGATCTTCGCCGGCGAATCGGACGGCTCGATGACGCCGCCGGGCTGGAACGGCTGGCTGCATCACACCGTCGACGTTCCCCCGAGCCAGGAAGACTATAAGCCGCACGAATGGGAGCGCCCGCACATCGGCAATCCCACGGGAACGCCCGCGGCGATTCGCCCCAAGGGCTCGACGATGCGGCGCGGCGCGCGCCAGACTTCGAGCGGCGATTATCAGGCCTGGACGCCGGAAGGCTGAAGCCGTCGCCTTCATTTCGCCCCGCTTTGCCGTCACGGGAAGCCGATGCGATGGAGCGCGCGGGATTCCATGCAGCGAGCCCGAATCAGGCGATGACCGGAAAGATCTGGGCGATGGCCGCCGCCTTGGCGTGCGCGGCGAGCTTGGGCGGCTCGGGAGCCGCGTGGGCCGACAAGATCAAGCATCCGACCGCCGTGTTCGCCGGGCTCGACAAGATCACCGGCCGAATCATCACCTTCGAGGTCGCGATCGACGAGACCGTGCAATTCGGCTCGCTGCAGATCTTCGCCGACAGCCCGGGGATGCACGGCATCGAGCATCCCGTCTACGACATCTGGCTGACCGACTGCAAAGGCGGCACGCAGATCATCCACGAGGCGCCCGAGGTCGTCGACGCGCCCTCGCCCGAACCGCCCGAGGCCGACCTCACCGCCGCGCCGCCCGACGCCAAGCCGACGCCGGCGCCCAAGAAGCGCAAGCCCAAGCCCGCCGCCAATGTCGAAACGAGCCCGCTCGACCTCGGCGGCGCGCCGAGCCCCGCGCCAACGGCCGCGCCCGCCCCGCCGGCCCAGCGCAACCCTCCGACCCGCCGCTTCTTCCCCACCGACGCCGCGCCGATCCCGCCGGCGAACGTCGGGCAATAGCCGCGCTCCGCCGATTTGAAGGCGCGACCGCGATCCAGATACAGGGATCGGCGCCGCTCCGCGCAAGCAAAAGCCGCGATCGGCGATCGCGGCCGAGTTTCGCGCGCCAATCCGTCTGCCGATTCCGCTAGTCCTGCGGCATGGCGAGCGGCTGCGCCGGGATGTCGGAGGCGATCGGCCCAGGCCCCGCGCCGTCGCGCTGGTAGACGTCGGGGCGGAACTGCACGACGCCGTCGGGCGTCGCCCAGGCGGTGATGTAGACCCAGTAGACGTTGACCGGCTTGGTCAGCTTGACGTCGACGCGCTCGCCCGAACGGATGACTTCGTCGATCTGGTCGCGCCCCCAGCCGGGATTGTCCTTGAGCAGCCAGGCGACGTAGTCGCGAACGTCCTGCACGCGCACGCAGCCCGACGAGACGAAACGGAAATCGTCGCCGAAAATGCCCTTCGACGGCGTGTCGTGCATATAGACGCCGTACGGGTTGGGGATGTTGATGCGCACGATGCCGAGCGAATTGATGTCCGCGCCGGTGTCCTGCCGGTAGCGGTAGTTGGTCGCCTCGGTGGTGTTCCAGTTGATCGACTGCGGCGAGACCTCCTGCCCCTCGCGATTGAAGACGCGGATTTTCTCGTCGGTGAGATAATTCGGATCGGCCTGCATCTTCGGGATCAGGTCTTTCTTGATCAGCGACGGCGGCACTGTCCAGAACGGATTGAAATTGATCTCCGTCGCCTTGGTCTGCATGATCGGCGACTGGCGGTCGATCTTGCCCACGCCCGCCGCGTGATGCGAATAGACGACCCCGTTCTCGACCGTTTCGACGGCGGCGGCGGGAATATTGACCATCACGAACCGCTCGCCCAAGTCGCCCGCGAACGCGCGCAGGCGCACGATATTGGTCTCCAGTTGCTGCAGCCTCGCCTCGGCGGTGACGTTCAATTCGGCGAGCGTCGCGTCGTTGACGATTCCGGTCGGGCTGAGGCCGTGACGAGTCTGGAACCGCTCGACCGCCGCCACGACGAAGGAGTCGTACGTCTGCCCCAACCCCGCCACCGTATCGAGATCGCCCGAGCCGATCAGGCGCTGGCGCAGCGCCTGCACCGCCTTCGACTTGACGCCGAGCTTCAGTTCGGCGCCGCCCGGCACTTGATTCCACCCGCCGCGCGAAACGATGCTCTGATAGAGCTGGATCGCCGCTTCGGTCGCCGCCACCGTGGCGGGCGAAAGCGTCGGCGTCGTTTCGCGACCGACGGTGATCTGCGTGGGCGATTCGTAGCTCTGGCGCCATTCGGCCTGATCGTCCGCCACTTCCTGGGCGCGGGCGCCAAAATTCGTCAGCCCGACCCCGGCGAGCGCGCAAACGGCCGCGCCGGAAAGAAAAGCGCGCCGATCGACGCGCGAAATACGAATTCCCGTCATTGAAACGCCAAGCCCCGTTCCGAAAAAAACAGCGAGATGAAGCCCCAGACCGCCGCCGCCCCAACCACGCTCGGAACCCGCGTCGCCGTGCGGTCCGGCCGCCACTATTCTGTCTTTTTGTTAAGAGACCGGTCCAGTCGGGCGAATTTATGGCCGCGCGCCGGCGCGCCCGAAGTCGGGAACGCGCCGCGGCGCGAATGGCTCGCGGCGTGACAAAAAGGGCGCCCTCGGGAGGGCGCCCTTCGATCGGCGGCGGATCGTCGGCGGCCTTGAGAACCGCGTCAGAGCCGGTACTTGATCTGATCGGTCCAGAAGCGCTCGAGGCGCGCCAGCGAGACGTTCATGCGCGCGAAGTCGTCGACCATGACTCCGCCGATCTGTTCGACCGTCATCGCATGCTTTTCGTAAAGGCCGACGATGATTCGGTGAACCTCCTGGCCCTTTTCCGTCAGACTGATTCGCACCGAACGCCGGTCGATGCGGGAACGGGCGTGATGGAGATAGCCCATCTCGACCAGCTTCTTGACGTTGTACGAAACATTCGATCCGAGATAATAGCCGCGCGTGCGCAACTCGCCGGCGGTCAATTCCTTGTCGCCGATGTTGAAGAGCAGCAGCGCCTGCACCGCGTTGACGTCGGAGCGGCCTCGACGATCGAACTCGTCTTTGATTACGTCGAGAAGACGCCGATGCAGCCGCTCCACCATCGTCAGAGTTTCGAGATACGCCGGACGAACTCCAGCAATTCTCTCGGTGCGGGATACGTTTTCCTCTGTCCTAGCAAGATTCTTCATGACACGCTCGCCTGTTCGACTGTCCCCGGCCGAGATTATTATTCGGTCCGCTTATAGGGAGGACTGTAGCTCACGGCTATGAAGACGAGTTTAAGAGTCAAGATGAATCCAGGGTTTACTCAAACTGGTAAACTTAAACTAAATCAAATAGTTTATTGACCTTGGCAGAACGTTAACTCTGCGCCTCGCCGCCGCTCACGCGCGTTCCTGGCCGGCCCGCCAACTGAGGAGAAAATAGAGCGCCACCAGGCAGACGTTGAGCGCAACGCCGAGCGCGCCGGTCGCCGCGCCGCGCACGCCGAGCGCCGGCGAAACGACCTCGATCGCCGCGCAGAGGAGCCAGACCACCCCCCCCCAAGGCGCCGCGAGCCAGAGGCCGACGGCGGCGAGCAGATCGACCGCGGCGAAAAAGACGATCGAGCCTTGCAAGGCCCGAGGCAACATCGTGAAGTCGCCGTAGCCCGGCAGAGCGCCGAGCACGAGGCCCCAATTGAAGAGCCCCTTGGCGACCCACACCCAGGCGAGCGTGCGCATGCACCAGACGAGCGCGTGCGTCCAACTCAGGCGCGCCGCCAGCCCCCTCAGGGCGCCCCCGCCGACCGCGCGCGCGGGCGCGCGATCGATGATCTCGGTCACGCCGTCGACGCTTTGACGCATGACGGTCCTCATCGCGCCGCCTCGGGAAACGTCGACGCCTCCGCCCCGAGCGGCGCGAAATAGGCTGCGATCGCGCGCTCTTCGAGCGCTTTGGGCGGGTCGAGAAGTATGAAGCCCGCGCCGCCGCGCCGCTCGCACCGCGCTCCCGGCTCGGCCGGGGCGACGCCTTGCGAGGACGGATTCGCGCTCATCCCAGCGGCGCGAGGATCGCGTCGAGCGCTACGGCGACTGCGGGGATGCTCGCCATGCCGTCGACATAGTGAAGCACGCCTTTGGCGGCGTAATGGGGCGTCACCGCCGCGGTGTCGCGGAAATAGGCCGCCAGGCGCGTCTTGAAGACTTCCGGGTCGTCGTCCTTGCGCACCGCTTGTCCGGCCGCCTTGGCCTCCGCCGCGCGATTGACGATGCGCGAGACGAGCTTCTCGGCGTCGACCTTCAGTTCGATCGCCGCATCGATCTTGACGCCCTTGCGCGCGAGCATCGCGTCGAGCGCCTCGGCCTGGGCGAGCGTGCGCGGAAAACCGTCGAGAATGAAGCCCTTTTTCGCGTCGGGCCGGCCGATGCGATCCTCGATGATGCCCTGGACGATTTCATCGGAAACCAGGGCGCCCGATTCCATCACCGCCTTGGCCTTGAGACCGATCGGCGTCCCCGCGCTGACCGCCGCGCGCAGCATGTCGCCCGTCGAAAGCTGAGGAATGCCGTATTTCTCCACCAGTCGCGCAGCCTGAGTGCCCTTGCCGGCGCCCGGCGGCCCGAGCAGGATCAGCCTCATCTCTTCCGCCCCCTCAGTTTGGCCTTTCTGATCAGGCCTTCATATTGATGCGCTTGCAGATGCCCGTGAATCTGCGCGACCGTGTCCATGGTGACGTTGACCACGATCAGCAGAGACGTTCCGCCGAAATAGAGCTGGATCGAGGAATAGGACGTCAGCAATTCCGGCAAGATGCAGATCAAGGCGAGATATCCGGCGCCGAGCACGGTGATGCGGGTGAGGATCTGGTCGATATATTGCGCCGTGCGCTCGCCGGGGCGCACGCCGGGGACGAAGCCGCCGTGCTTCTTCAGATTGTCGGCGGTGTCGACCGGGTTGAACACGGTCGCCGTATAGAAGAACGCGAAGAAGACGATCAGCGCGACGTAAAGGATGATGTAGAACGGGCCGCCGCGTCCCAGCAGCGTCGTGACCATCGACAGGATGCCCGAACTCGCCGACCCCTGCGCGAAATTGGCGACCGTCGTCGGCAACAGCAGCAGCGATGAGGCGAAGATGGGCGGGATCACGCCCGCGGTGTTGAGTTTGAGCGGCAGGAACGAGCTCTGCCCCTCGTACATCTTGTTGCCGACCTGACGGCGCGGATAGGTGATGGGAACGCGGCGCTGCGCCCGCTCCATGAACACGATGAACGTGACGACGACGAACACCATCACGACGACGGCGAGCACCAGCCCGGTCGAGATCGACCCCTGGCGGCCGAGTTCGAACAATTGCGCCACCGCCACCGGCAAGCGCGCGACGATGCCGGCGAAGATGATGAGCGACGAGCCGTTGCCGACGCCGCGCGACGTGATCTGCTCGCCGAGCCAGACCAGGAACATCGTGCCGCCGGTCAAGGTGAGCACCGTCGAGAAGCGGAAGAGCAGGCCGGGATCGGCGACGACTCCCCCCCTTCCCTCGAGGCCGATGGCGATGCCATAGGCCTGGAACACCGCCAGCACCACCGTCAGGTAGCGGGTGTACTGGTTGAGAACTTTGCGCCCCGCCTCGCCTTCCTTCTTGATCGCCTCCAGCGACGGCAGCACCGAGCTGAGCAACTGGATGATGATCGAGGCCGAGATATAGGGCATGATGTTGAGCGCGAACACCGCCATGCGCTGGACCGCGCCGCCCGAGAACATGTTGAACATGTCGAGCACGCCCTGCTTCTGGCCGAGGAACGCGGTTTGAAACGCTTCCGCGTCGATGCCGGGCAAGGGGATGTACGTGCCCAGGCGGTAGACGATCAACGCGCCGAGCGTGAACCAGATGCGCTTCTTGAGTTCGTCCGCTTTGGCGAACGCGGACCAGTTGATGTTGGCTGCAAGCTGTTCGGCGGCCGATGCCATCGTCTTTGCGCTCCGCTTTTTCCTCGCGCGTATTGCCCGCGCCGATTGAGCGCCCCCCTTCGCGGCCGACCGCCGCGCAAGGCTATAGACGCAATCCGAATGGCCGCCTATCCGGCGCGCCGTCCAAATCATATGGCCCGACCGCGACGAATTGCCACCCCTCGAGGCGGCGCCGACGTCTAGCCGGCCGCGGGCGTCGCTTCGGCCCTGAGCGTCTTCACGCTGCCGCCGGCCTTTTCGATCGCCGCGACAGCGCTCTTCGACGCGCCGTACACTTCGAAATCCGCCTTGGCCTTGATCTCGCCCTTGCCGAGGATCTTCACGCCGTCGCGCGCGCGCGCCACCACGCCCGCTTCGATCAGCGCGCCGACGGTGATCGGCTTGGCCGCGTCGAGAACGCCGGCGTCGATCGCGCTCTGGATGCGCCCGAGATTGACCTCGTTGACGTCGAGCGGCGAGGGCGGGGTGAAGCCGCGCTTGGGCAGGCGGCGATGAAGCGGCATCTGACCGCCTTCGAACCCTTTGATGCGCACGCCCGAACGCGCGGTCTGGCCCTTGCCGCCGCGGCCCGCCTGCTTGCCCTTGCCCGAGCCGATGCCGCGACCGACGCGAATGCGCGCCTTCGAGGAGCCCGGATTGTCCTTGATGCCGTTGAGTTTCATGTTCGCGTCCTCACTGGCCTTCGACGACGCGCACGAGATGCGCGACCTTGGCGATCATGCCGCGAATGGCCGGCGTATCGACGACGCTGGCGCGCCGACCGATCTTGTCGAGGCCGAGGCCCTTGAGCGTGTCGCGCTGAGAGCGCGGACGCCCGATCGCGCTGCCGACCTGTTCGAGGGTGACTGTCTTCTGCGTGGTCATGTCGGGCCTCGCGATCACGAATCGGTGGCGTCGGCTTCGACGCCTTGGCGGCGCGACTGCAACGTCGACACCTTGATGTTGCGGCGCTGAGCGACCGAGCGCGGGCTGTCCTCGCGCGACAGCGCGTCGAAGGTCGCGCGGATCATGTTGTAGGGGTTCGACGAGCCCTGGCTCTTGGCGACGACGTCGTGCACGCCGAGCGATTCGAACACCGCGCGCATCGGACCGCCGGCGATGATGCCGGTGCCGGCCGGAGCGGAGCGCAACACCACGCGACCGGCGCCGTGACGGCCGTTGACGTCGTGATGCAGCGTGCGGCCTTCGCGCAGCGGCACGCGCACGACGCCGCGCTTGGCGGCTTCCGTCGCCTTGCGGATCGCCTCGGGCACTTCGCGCGC
>JBEKLU010000169.1:0-9426 GCA_050010035.1 Roseiarcus sp. | reverse complement strand
GCTCGATCGGTCCCTACAGCCTCGTCACCCAGCAGCCGCTCGGCGGCAAGGCGCAGTTCGGCGGCCAGCGCTTCGGCGAAATGGAGGTCTGGGCGCTCGAGGCCTACGGCGCCGCCTACACCTTGCAGGAAATGCTCACCGTCAAGTCGGACGACGTGGCGGGGCGCACCAAGGTCTACGAGGCGATCGTTCGCGGCGATGACACGTTCGAGTCGGGCATTCCCGAGAGCTTCAACGTTCTCGTCAAGGAAATGCGCTCGCTCGGCCTCAACGTCGAACTGGCCGCGACGAAGAAACTGCCGGGCGAGGCGCCGCCGCCGGCCGAGGCGGCCGAATGATTTCGAGCCGCCGCGCTCGCGTTTTTCGAGCGCGCAGTTTCGGTTGAGGCGGGGAACGGCCCCTTTCCCCGCTTTTCCATCAACGCGGGCCGTGCGCGCGCGACGCGAGCGAACGGCCCCGCAGGAGATGCAAGAATGAATCAAGAAATCACCAATCCCTTCGCGCCCGTGGTCCAGCCGCAGGCGTTCGACCAGATTCAGATCGCGATCGCCAGCCCCGAGAAAATCCTCTCCTGGTCGTTCGGCGAGATCAAGAAGCCGGAGACGATCAACTACCGCACCTTCAAGCCGGAGCGCGACGGCCTGTTCTGCGCCCGCATTTTCGGGCCGATCAAGGACTACGAGTGCCTGTGCGGCAAGTACAAGCGCATGAAGTACAAGGGCGTCATCTGCGAGAAGTGCGGCGTCGAAGTCACGCTGTCGCGCGTTCGGCGCGAGCGCATGGGGCACATCTCGCTCGCCGCGCCGGTCGCCCATATCTGGTTCCTCAAGTCGCTGCCCTCGCGCATCGGCCTGCTGCTCGACATGACGCTGAAAGACCTCGAGCGCATTCTCTATTTCGAATCCTACATCGTGCTCGACCCCGGCCTGACGCCGCTCAAGGACCGTCAGCTGCTCGGCGAAGACGACTATCTGCGCGCGCTCGACGAGTACGGCCAGGACAGCTTCACCGCGATGATCGGCGCCGAGGCGATCCGCGAGATTCTCAAGGGCATGAACCTGCAGAAGATCGCCGACGGCCTGAAGATCGAGATCGCCGAGTCGAAGAGCGAATTGAAGCCCAAGCGCCTCGCCAAGCGCCTGAAGATCATCGAGGCGTTCATGCATTCGGGCAACAAGCCGGAGTGGATGATCCTCACCGAAGTGCCGGTCATTCCGCCCGATCTCAGGCCGCTGGTGCCGCTCGACGGCGGCCGCTTCGCCACGTCCGACCTCAACGATCTCTATCGTCGCGTCATCAACCGCAACAATCGCTTGAAGCGGCTGATGGAGCTGCGCGCGCCCGACATCATCATCCGCAACGAAAAGCGCATGTTGCAGGAGTCGGTCGACGCCTTGTTCGACAACGGCCGGCGCGGGCGCGTCATCACCGGCGCCAACAAGCGCCCGTTGAAGTCGCTCGCCGACATGCTGAAGGGCAAGCAGGGGCGGTTCCGCCAGAACCTCTTGGGCAAGCGCGTCGACTACTCCGGCCGCTCGGTCATCGTCGTCGGTCCCGAGCTGAAACTGCATCAGTGCGGCCTGCCCAAGAAGATGGCGCTGGAGCTGTTCAAGCCGTTCATCTACTCGCGGCTCGACGCCAAGGGCCTCTCGGCCACCGTCAAGCAGGCCAAGAAGCTGGTCGAAAAGGAGAAGCCTGAAGTCTGGGACATCCTCGACGAGGTGATCCGCGAGCATCCGGTGATGCTCAACCGCGCCCCGACGCTGCATCGCCTCGGCATCCAGGCCTTCGAGCCGGTGCTGATCGAGGGCAAGGCGATTCAGCTGCATCCGCTGGTCTGTTCGGCCTTCAACGCCGACTTCGACGGCGACCAGATGGCGGTGCACGTTCCCCTGTCGCTCGAGGCGCAATTGGAAGCGCGCGTGCTGATGATGTCGACCAACAACATCCTGCACCCCGCCAACGGCCAGCCGATCATCGTGCCGAGCCAGGACATCGTGCTCGGCCTCTACTACGTTTCGCTGATGCGCGACGGCGAGCCGGGGCAGTACGCGGAAGACCCGAAGACCAAGCGGCCGATTCGCGGCTTCTACAGCAACATGGGCGAAATCGAGCACGCCTTGGCCGCGGGCGCGCTGACGCTGCACAGCAGGATCAAGGGCCGCGCCTGGACCTTCGACGCCGAGGGCAATCGCGTCGCCAAGATCTTCGACACGACGGCCGGCCGCATGATCCTCGGGCAGTTGCTGCCCGACCACGTCAAGATTCCCTTCGACGTCGTCAACAAGCTGATGACGAAAAAGGAAATCTCCAACATGATCGACACCGTCTACCGCAATTGCGGTCAGAAGGAGACGGTCATCTTCTGCGACCGCATCATGGCGCTCGGCTTCCGCGAGGCGTTCAAGGCCGGCATCTCCTTCGGCAAGGACGACATGGTGGTGCCCGAATCGAAGCCGCGCTTCATCGCCGAGACCTCGGCGCTCGCCAAGGAATACGAGCAGCAGTACAACGACGGCCTGATCACCCAGGGCGAAAAGTACAACAAGGTCGTCGACGCCTGGGCCAAGTGCTCCGACAAGCTCGCCGAGGAGATGATGGCGGGCATCTCGGCGGTGCGCAAGGACAGAGACGGCCGCGACCTGCCGATCAACTCGATCTACATGATGTCGCATTCGGGCGCGCGCGGTTCGCCGACGCAGATGCGCCAGCTCGCCGCCATGCGCGGCCTAATGGCGAAGCCCTCGGGCGAAATCATCGAGAGCCCGATCATCTCCAACTTCAAGGAGGGGCTGTCGGTTCTCGAATACTTCAACTCGACGCACGGCGCGCGCAAGGGCCTCGCCGACACCGCGCTCAAGACCGCGAATTCGGGCTACCTGACGCGCCGTCTGGTCGACGTCGCGCAGGATTCGATCATCACCATGCCCGATTGCGGCTCGACCGGCGGCATCAAGATGCGCGCGATCATCGACGCCGGCACGGTCGTCGCCTCGCTCGCCTCGCGCATTCTCGGCCGCACCGCGGCCGAAACGCTGCAAGACGCCGACGGCAGGGCGATCGTCCCCGCAGGCCGCATGATCGTCGAAGAGGACATGCCGGCGATCAACGCGGCGGGCATCCAGGAAGTGAAGATTCGCTCCGTGCTGACCTGCGAGGCGCCCAATGGCGTCTGCGGGGCCTGCTACGGGCGCGATCTGGCGCGCGGCACGCCGGTCAACATGGGCGAGGCGGTGGGGGTCATCGCCGCCCAGTCGATCGGCGAGCCGGGCACGCAGCTCACCATGCGCACCTTCCACATCGGCGGCGCGGCGCAGTTGGCGGATCAGTCGTTCATCGAATCGAATTTCGACGGCGAAGTGAAGATCCGCAACCGCAACCTGTCGCGCAACTCCAACGGCGATCTGATGGCGATGGCGCGCAACGTGGCGATCGTCGTCTTCGATCGCAGCGGGGCCGAGCGCGTTGTCCATCGCGTGCAATACGGCGCGCGGCTCAAGGTCGACGACGGCGACCAGATCAAGCGCGGCCAGCGCCTCGCCGAATGGGACCCGTTCACCCGGCCGATCCTCACCGAGGTCGACGGCGTCATCGGCTTCGAGGACCTGACCGAAGGCGCCTCGATGTCCGAGCAGATCGACGAGGCGACGGGCATCGCCAAGCGCATCGTCATCGATTGGCGCTCGTCGCCGCGCACCGCGAGCCTCAAGCCGGCGCTGGTCGTCAAAGGCAAGGACGGCAAGATCGTCAAACTGCACCGCGGCGGCGACGCGCGCTATCCGCTGCCCGTCGAATCGATCATTTCGTTCGAGCCGGGCGCCAAGGTGCATGCGGGCGACGTCATCGCGCGCATCTCGATCAACAGCGCCAAGACCCGCGACATCACCGGCGGTCTGCCGCGCGTCGCCGAACTGTTCGAGGCGCGTCGGCCCAAGGATCACGCGATCATCGCGGAAATCTCGGGCACGGTGCAGTTCGGCAAGGACTTCAAGAACAAGCAGCGCCTGACCATCGTGCCGAGCGAGGAGGGGGCCGAGCCGGTCGAATACCTCATCCCGAAGTCGAAGCACATCCATCTGCAGGACGGCGACGTCATCGAGAAGGGCGAATACATCGTCGACGGCAATCCGGCGCCGCACGACATTCTGGCGATCAAGGGCGTCGAGGAGCTCGCCGCCTATCTCGTCAACGAGATCCAGGAGGTCTATCGCTTGCAGGGCGTCAGCATCAACGACAAGCACATCGAAGTGATCGTCCGCCAGATGCTGCAGAAGGTCGACATCGCCGACGCCGGCGACACCGACTTCCTCACCGGCGAGCAGGTCGACCTTTCCGAACTCGAGGCGGCCAACGAGATCATGCGCGCCGAAGGCAAGAAGGAAGCCGTCGGCACGCCGGTCCTGCTCGGCATCACCAAGGCGAGCCTGCAGACCCGCTCGTTCATCTCCGCCGCCTCGTTCCAGGAGACGACCCGCGTCCTCACCGAGGCGGCCGTCAACGGCAAAGTGGATACGCTCGAAGGTCTCAAGGAGAACGTCATCGTCGGCCGCCTGATCCCGGCGGGCACCGGCGCCGCGATGACCAAGCTGCGCTCCATCGCGACGATGCGCGATACGCTGATCCTCGCCCAGAAGGCCGAGGAATCGGCGGCCGCGCCGGCCTTGCCGCTCGCCGCGCCGAGCGCCCCGCCCGCGCCCGCGCGCAAGACCGCGAAAGCCGCCGCGGCCGAGTGATCGCGCCCCTGGAGCGGGCGCGAGCTCAGCGACGCTCAAGGGAAAGAGCCGCCTTCGGGCGGCTCTTTTCGTCGGCGCCGGCGTTTGCCCAGGAAGGGTCGACGCCGCGCCGCGCGCCCGCCCCAATCCGGTCGTCAATCGGCCGGGAAGTCACGCTCTGTTGCGTCCCGTAAGCGTCCGTGACCGGCGTTTTGCCCACGGCCCGACCGCGACGAGGCTCGCCATGACAGTATATGTGGATCCGCACCGCGCCGGCGGGGTTCCGGACGGATTGGGCGCCGACGGACCGACCTTGCGGGCGCCGCTCGCGCCGCTGCTCGCCGGCGCCCGCGCGCGCGGCGTCGCCGACGGGCTCGAGCTGATCGGCGCGGCCGCCGCCCTGCTCGACGAAACGGGCGAGGTCCTGCACCTCAACGCGCGGGCGACGCGCCTGATGGGCGACGGCCTGTTCCTCTGCGATCAGCGCCTGCACGCGCGCGACCGGGCTGCGGACGAATTGCTCACCGCGGCGATCGGCTCGACGTTGCGCTACGGCGTCGCCTCGCGCGTCGCCGTCGGGGACAGCCCCGGGGAAGGCGATTTCGGGGTGCGGATCGTGCCGGTCGCGATGCAGGACGACGAACCGTTCCAGTTGCTGCGCGCCGTCGCGATTTTCGAACCGCCCGGCGAATCGTCGTTCGGCGCCGCCGCCAAAGGCTTGAACTGAGGCGCGCGCCGGAGCGCGCCGGTCTTTTTCACTCGATCAGGCGTTTTTCTCCGCTCGAAGGGGTTGACGCCTCCAGACGCCGCGAATATGTTCCGCGCGCTTTCGACAGGCCGTAGAGCTTTGCTGTTTCGGGCGACGCGCCCGAAACCTATCGGCTCTAAACGCTGACGATCTCATCGACGAGCAGACCATACCGGCCGGGCGGACCTCGGTCGGGTTCGAAGACGCAAGACCGCGGGCTTCCCGTGGTCCTCTGCTTCATCAGCGCCCAAAACCCTTAAGCGGGTTTTCGCGGCGCGTTTGGTTTCGCGCCTAGCGCCGGCGATGGGCCGAGAATTTTCGAGCGGCGCGGCCTCGCGGCCGCGCCAA
Source organism: Roseiarcus sp. (assembly GCA_050010035.1). Classification (GTDB taxonomy): domain Bacteria; phylum Pseudomonadota; class Alphaproteobacteria; order Rhizobiales; family Beijerinckiaceae; genus Roseiarcus. The sequence goes on along the minus strand of JBEKLU010000169.1, from coordinate 3,618 downwards.
TTTGGACCGGGACGAAGGGCTAGACATGCCGACGATCAGCCAGTTGATCCGCAAACCGCGGCAACCCAAGACGTATCGCGAAAAGGCGCGCCACCTCGAGGCGAGCCCGCAGAAGCGCGGCGTTTGCACCCGCGTCTACACCACGACGCCCAAGAAGCCGAATTCGGCTCTGCGCAAGGTCGCCAAGGTTCGCCTGACCAATGGTTTCGAAGTCATCGGGTACATTCCCGGCGAAGGCCACAATCTGCAAGAGCACTCGGTGGTGATGATTCGCGGCGGCCGCGTCAAGGATTTGCCCGGCGTGCGCTATCACATCCTGCGCGGCGTGCTCGACACCCAGGGCGTGAAGGATCGCAAGCAGCGCCGTTCGAAGTACGGCGCCAAGCGTCCGAAGTGACCTGAACGGAGTGAAGGTCATCCTCGGGCGAGCATCGCGAGACCCGAGGATCGCCGAAGAGGACCAACCGGATGGCCGGGTCAAGCCCGGCCATGACGATCGAGAGAGAGAACCAGGCCATGTCGCGCCGCCATAGCGCTGAAAAACGCGAAATCATTCCGGACGCCAAATACGGCGACGTCGTGGTCGCGAAGTTCATGAACACCATCATGTACGAAGGCAAGAAGTCGGTCGCCGAGGCGATCGTCTACGGCGCTCTCGACGGCGTCGAGAGCAAGGTCAAGACCGACCCGCTGGTCGTTTTCAAGCAGGCGCTGGAGAACGTCGCGCCGGCGGTGGAAGTGCGTTCGCGCCGCGTCGGCGGCGCGACCTATCAAGTTCCCGTCGAAGTGCGCACCGAGCGCCGGCAGGCGCTGGCGATCCGCTGGATCATCGCCGCCGCGCGCGATCGCAACGACAAGACCATGGTGGATCGGCTGTCGGCCGAATTGCTCGACGCCTCGAACAACCGCGGCGCCGCGGTCAAGAAGCGCGAAGACACGCACCGGATGGCCGAAGCCAACCGCGCCTTCGCTCACTACCGCTGGTAAGGACAGCGGCAACATTAACTGAATCCTCTCTCGATCATCCGGCCGTTCAGGCGGCGGGCCAAGGCAACGAAAGTGACGCAGTTATTGTTGTGGCTGTCCTAAGCGGCGGCCGACACCATACGGGATCAAGATTATGGCGCGCAGCCACGCTATCGAGGATTATCGTAATTTCGGCATCATGGCTCACATCGATGCGGGAAAGACGACGACGACCGAGCGCATCCTCTACTATTCCGGCAAGTCGCATAAGATCGGCGAAGTCCACGACGGCGCCGCGACGATGGACTGGATGGAGCAGGAGCAGGAGCGCGGCATCACCATCACGTCCGCCGCGACCACCACGTTCTGGCAGGACAAACGCCTCAACATCATCGACACGCCCGGCCACGTCGACTTCACCATCGAGGTCGAGCGTAGCTTGCGCGTGCTCGACGGCGCGGTCTGCGTTCTCGACGGCAACCAGGGGGTCGAGCCGCAGACGGAAACCGTCTGGCGCCAAGCCGACAAGTACGGCGTGCCGCGCGTCGTCTTCGTCAACAAGATGGACAAGACCGGCGCCGATTTCTTCCGTTGCGTCGACGAGATCAGGACCAAGGTCGGCGGCCGCCCGGTGTGCATTCAGCTGCCGATCGGCTCCGAGTCGCACTTCAAGGGGGTCATCGACCTTCTGCGCATGAAGGCGGTCGTCTGGGAGGAAGAGGGCCTGGGCGCCAAGTACCACGACGAGGAGATCCCGGCCGAGCTGCTCGAGCAGGCCGAGGACTATCGCCACACCCTGATCGAGGCGGCGGTGGAGCTCGACGACGACGTGATGACCGCCTATCTCGACGGTCGGGAGCCGGACATCGCGACCCTGCAACGCCTGATCCGCAAGGCGGTGCGCCAGATTACGTTCGTGCCGGTCCTTTGCGGCTCGGCGTTCAAGAACAAGGGCGTGCAGCCTCTGCTCGACGCGGTGGTGGCCTATTTGCCTTCTCCGGTCGATCGCGGCGCGATCAAGGGCATCGACGTCGACACCGGCGCGGAAATCCTGCGCAAGCCGAGCGACTCGGAGCCGTTCTCGATGCTCGGCTTCAAGATCATGGACGATCCGTTCGTCGGCACGATCACGTTCTGCCGCGTCTATTCCGGCAAGATCGAGTCGGGCACGACGGTGCTCAATTCGACCAAGGACAAGAAAGAGCGCGTCGGCCGCATGCTCTTGATGCACGCCAACAATCGCGAGGACATCAAGGAGGCCTTCGCCGGCGACATCGTGGCGCTCGCCGGCCTCAAGGACACCCGCACCGGCGACACGCTGTGCGACCTGCACAAGCCGGTCATTCTCGAAAAAATGGAATTCCCCGAGCCGGTCATCGAGATCGCGATCGAGCCGAAATCGAAAGCCGATCAGGAGAAGCTGGGCGTGGCGCTCGCCAAGCTCGCCGCCGAGGACCCGTCCTTCCGCGTCTCGACCGACCAGGAATCCGGCCAGACCATCCTGAAGGGGATGGGCGAACTGCATCTCGACATCAAGGTCGACATCCTGAAGCGCACCTACAAGGTCGACGCCAATATCGGCGCGCCGCAGGTCGCCTACCGCGAGAAGCTCACCAAGCGCGTCGAAATTCCCTATACCCACAAGAAGCAGTCGGGCGGTTCGGGCCAGTTCGCCAAGGTGACGATCGTGTTCGAGCCCGCCGAGCCCGGCGCCGGCTCCTCCTTCGAATCCAAGATCGTCGGCGGTTCGGTGCCGAAGGAATATATCCCCGGCGTCGAGAAGGGCATCAACAGCGTGATGGGCTCGGGCGTGCTGGCGGGCTTTCCGGTCGTCGACGTCAAGTCGACGCTGGTCGACGGCGCCTACCACGACGTCGACTCCTCGGCGCTGGCCTTCGAAATCGCGGCGCGCGCGGCCTTCCGCGAGGGATTGCAGAAGGGCGGATCGGTCCTGCTCGAGCCGATCATGAAGGTCGAGGTGGTGTCGCCCGAGGAGCACACCGGCTTCGTCATGGGCGATCTTCTGTCCCGCCGCGGCCACGTGCAGGGCCAGGACATGCGCGCCAACGCGGTCGTCATCAACGCGATGGTGCCGCTCGCCAACATGTTCGGCTACGTCAACCAGCTGCGCTCGGGCACCCAGGGGCGCGCCAACTTCACCATGCAATTCGATCACTACGAACAAGTGCCCGCGAATATCGCGACCGAAATCCAGGCGAAATTCAAATAAGGCGTCCCGCCTGACGTCGTTACGACTAGAGAGAACACAAGAAGGAGCCCGGCCATGGCCAAGGAAAAGTTTGCGCGTACCAAGCCGCACTGCAACATCGGCACGATCGGCCACGTCGACCACGGCAAGACGTCGTTGACGGCGGCGATCACCAAGGTTCTCGCCGAGACCGGCGGCGCGACCTATACGGCCTATGATCAGATCGACAAGGCGCCGGAAGAGAAGGCGCGCGGCATCACGATTTCGACGGCGCACGTCGAGTATGAGACGAAGAAGCGCCATTACGCGCACGTCGACTGTCCCGGCCACGCCGACTACGTCAAGAACATGATCACCGGCGCGGCGCAGATGGACGGCGCGATCCTCGTCGTCTCGGCCGCCGACGGCCCGATGCCGCAGACCCGCGAGCACATCCTGCTCGC
>JBEKLU010000168.1:0-9482 GCA_050010035.1 Roseiarcus sp. | reverse complement strand
TCAAGCAACCCCGATATCCATGCGAGGTCGGACTCTGACAGATCGACAAGCCGAAGCGAGAGTTCGTTGAACGCCTTCCGCCTGACCGCGCCGGACGGGATTTCCGTCGTGAAGAATTCTGCGGGGTCAACCTTAAGGACCGACGCGAGGCGTTCGATGACGGGAAACCGTGCGCCGCTCGCGCCCACTTCGATTTTCGAGATCATATCGACGCTCAAGTCCGCCGCGTCGGCCAAGGCCTCTTGCGTGAGCCCGACGCGCCGACGGTGCGCGGCGACAAGCCGTCCGAATCGTTTCCGCAAATCGACCATGCCGCGCGCCTCTGCAAAGTTTGTAGAGGTCGCTCGCGAACTGTAGCAGGGACGAGAAATACGGAATCGTCCGTATTCCGTAAGACACTGGCAACATCTCGTATTTAGATTGCGGAACCGACCGGCTCACGCAATGACGAGATGGACTCCGTCGAAGGCGCGACAATCGGGCAAGGGAAGGGGGATTCAGGACCGCCCAGCGCGCGATGCCAGTCGCGATCGGCGCACACTGGTCGATCGGCTCACGGCCGAAAAATTGAAATCTCAGAAAGGGCTAGGGCATGACAACCGAACTCAAATCACTTCGCGTTTTTCTGGCGGACGCTCCGGCCTCAGTGCGACAGGCTCCAAAGAAAGAATTGAGCGAAGCCTCGAAAGAGGCGATCAAGTTGCTGAAATTCGCCGGGGTCACTACATTAGCGATCGTTTTGGGCCTTATCCTCGTTGCGGTAGTGATAAGCAATCCTGTTTCCTTCGGGGGCTCGTCTGGCATTCAAGCGTCCGACGATTGCAGTGACTCTTCGGCTCAATACTATTCCGAGGTGTTCGTGAAGGACGGGTTGTCGTCGCCGGCTACCGCGAAGTTTCCCGACTCTTGGACGATAAAGAAGGATGGTATTAACGGCAAATGCTCTTTCGTCGTGCAAGGATACGTCGACTCGCAAAACGTGTACGGGGCCTTGATCCGCAAGGAGTTCGTCGGAAACGTTAACAGGAATCCCGACGGCAAGAGCTGGCATAGCGACGGCTTCACTATTTATTGAGACCTATTCGTATCTAATCGGAGAACGGATAAGGTCCGCCTCACAAGCGGGCCTTTTTGTTTCGAGTCAATCATGGCGATCATCGTCAGGCCGAAGGGCGCTATCCAAGGCGTTACGCGGCCCGCTGGCGGCACGTTTCAGTTTCAGGTGTCGGCCCCCATGGGAAGCAGCCGCGTTTGGCCGGTCAGGGGCCCGCAATAAGGTTTGGTTCGTCAAAGGGCTTTTTGGAGCGGGTATCCAAGCTCCGGCTCGATCACGCTTTCGGGATCGCCGTGCACACAAGTTCCCGGCGAAACGTACCCCATACTCTCTGTCGATAAGCGAATCATTTCAACGCGCGATCGGGCGCGAAGCGCCTTCTCACGCGGGCGACGAAAAGGTCGCGCGCATCGCTGCGCAGCTTCTTCACTGGCAGTGTATTTGAACCATCGCGAGTCGGATCGCTTCCTGTTGGCCTTTGAGGCTTGCAACTTGAGGCGCGATGTTCGTTCCGCTGAGAGTCGAGACGGGAACTCCGATGAGCAAGACGCCGACAACGTCGCTTCCGTGAGCCTGATTCTGTTGAGAGTACGCTCGAGTCAAAGCCGCGTTGACACGCGCGGACTCCGCGCCGGCCTTGTGGGCGGCGTTGGCGATAGCGCGGGCCTCGGATAGGGCTTAGGCGGCCCTCGCCAATACGTTCTTGACGCTCATGGCGGCCCATTCGCTGCCGCGCGGCGTCTTGAAGCCGCGACGGTTCAAGGCGTGCGCAATGGCCCGCAAGGTCGTCGCGCCGGTCGACTGAATTTCGGCGATGGCCGGAAGGACGCTCGCCGCGAATTCGTCGGCGCTCTTGACGCGAACGGCGTTCGCCGTTTCGCGAGCGGCTTCAAGGTTCGGATTGCCGAGCTTCTTGAAGTCGGGCCGCTTCTTTTGCCCGACAACGGCGACGCGCTTGCTCGCTTCGACTAGGGCCGCCTTCGTGCGGCTCGAAATCAAGGCCCTCTCCTTTTCGGCGAGGGCGGCGAACAGGTGAAGCATGAAGGGGTCAGCGTCCGCGCCAAGCTCGGCGACAATGAACGGGACGCGATGCACCATCAAGCCGGAAACGAAATGCACGTCGCGGGAGAGGCGGTCGAGCTTGGCGACGCCGACGGCGCAGCCTAGGCGCTTCGCCTTGGCGAGCGCGGCGGCGAGTTGCGGGCGACGGTCGAGCGCGTCGGAACCTTTGCCAGTTTCAAACTCAACGAACTCGCCGACGATTTCGAAGCCATTGGCGTTGGCGAAAGCCGACATAGTCGCGCGCTGCGCATCAATCCCGAGCCCGCTCTTCTTTTGCTTGGCGGTGCTGACACGAAGGTAGCTGATTAGCGGGCGCATCGTCGCTTTCCTTGTTCGTAAAGTCACTATACGACCGTTTAGTTTTTTTACAATCGAAAAAACGGCGGGTGGCGGCATGAGCGGGTTGCGTCACGAAACGTCGTTAACGGAATTTCGACGGTTTCGGAGCGCCCGTTTCGGCGACGGATCACAGCTCGCACCGCGCGACCGCCATCAATCGTGCGGGCGATCTTTTGCCGATCATCGCGGACATACGGGCCGGGGCCGCGGCGTCATTGCGGGCTATCGCCGCCGAACTTAATTCACGCGGCATTCCCGCCGTGCGCGGCCGCAAGTGGTCGGCAGTTCAGGTTTCACGTGTCATAGCACGTTCAATTTGATGAACGACGGCACGCTGCGCAAACAAGGCCTTCATTGTTGCGCGTGCTCTACCCATTCGCGCGCCATCCGTTGCGCCTCTGCGATCTGAGCGGGCGTCAAACAGAGGTCGATCCAATCCATTCCCCACGCTGACAGAAAAAGAATCCTCGCCAAGCAATAACTGTCGCTGCCGCGTCCGTCCTCAATCACTTTTGCGATTACCGCTCCTCGTTGCAGAAGCGCAAGAATCATCTCTAAATCCAGCTGATCGCGGGCCGATTGGAGAGTCGGGAACTGCAACGGGAACCCTTCTAGGGCCGTCCCAAAGGCATCTGAAACGGACAACGTGCACAACGATGCCACCTTGATTTCACGTTGCGTCACAAGGCCGGAGATTGAGCCATCGCGATCAGCCTAACTACACGTGCGCCCGCAGCTGCCTGAGTAGCACGTCTCGCGCGGCATTCAGTTGCTTGGAAAAATACGCCGACCCACCTACATCCGGGTGTACGCGTTTCATTAGGCGGTTATAGGCCGCGCGAATGTCCTGTTCGGTCGCCCCTGCATTTATGCCCAGGATTTCGAGGGCTTGAGCGACGCTCATGTCACCGGACGCCTCATAACGACGTCGATTCTCCTCCTCCTGCCGCCTCCGACGCTCTCGCTCAGCGGCTTCCCTTTGGCGTTCCTGCTCTTCCTCCTGCCGCCTCTGGCGCTCTCGGTCAGCCGCTTCTCTTTGCCGTACCTGCTCTTCCTCCTGTCGCCTCCGACGCTCTCGCTCGGCGGCTTCCCGTTGGCGTTCCTGCTCCTCTTGCCTTTGCTGTTGCCCGTCTCCCGCATCGGCCCCACTCCTAAACAGGCGCGCGAATATCCCGCGGCTTCTCGCGAGAGCCGCCTGCGCCTCCGCGTCTCCCTGATCGGCGGCGAGTTTGTATAGCCGCGCCGCTTCGCGCTGGTCCCTCGGCAACCCGCCATGACCTACTCTGTAAAACTCCGCAAGATTGAATTGCGCTGCGGCGTTCCCCTGGTCGGCGGCAAGCTTGTAAAGTCGCGCGGCCTCGCGATTGTCCTGCGGCAGTCCGCCACGACCGTGCGCATAGAATCTCCCGAGATTGCAACGCGCGGCGGCTAGTCCACAATCTGCGGCTAGCTTGAAAAGGCGTGCGGCCTCAACCTCGTTATTCGGTAGCCCGCCACCGCCCTCTGCGTAGAGGGTCCCGAGGTTGTATTGGGCCGCAACGTCTCCCAGGTTCGCGGCGTATATGTAACGGCGCGCTGCCTCGCGCTCGTCCTTCGGAAGGCCACCACGGCCTTTCGAATAGAGGAACCCGAGATTGTTTTGCGCCGAAGCGTCTCCCTGGTCGGCGGCGAGCCTGTACAGGCGAGCGGCCTCGCGATCGTCTTGCCGCAGGCCGCCGCGACCTCGCTCATAGAAGACCCCGAGGTTGTATTGCGCTTGCGCTAATCCCTGGTCTGCGGCAAGCTTGAATAGGCGCGCCGCCTCGCGCTCATCCTTCGTCAACCCGCCACGACCCTCTGCGTGCAGCCGCCCGAGATTGCACTGCGCGGCAGCACTTCCCCGGACTGCGTCTAGCATGTAGAGGCGCGCGTCCTCGCGATCGTCTGACATCGCTTTTTCCTAGTCAGCAACAAGCTTGCAGACGTAACCACGGATTTCCCTAACAGGCTGTTGAAAAAGTCGGAAGTTCACGGTCCGTCCCGGAACGAAACGGAATCAAAGCGGGCTCGATGTGGAATCAAGGCGAGTCCAATTTTCCTTTTTCAACAGCCTGCTAATCGCAGAACTTCCGGGGAAATGAAGGGTTATGTAGCGGTGCACGAGTTATCGCCTATATGGAACCCTGGCCCGTCGCAGCGAGTTTCGCAGAACGTCGTTATATTGACCGCGCGCGGCGAACGCCTTTGTCGCTGTTCTTGCGCGCGCGTAGGTCCAAAAGCGCGTTTTCGCCTGAATTCCAGAGCGTCTCCAAGAAGGCCAGATTTCTGGTTTCTGCACACGCGCCAGTGGCCGCGACGGTCTATGGGAGCGGCTAAGCATCATCGACGCCTTGCCAATGACCGCAAAGCACGCAACTGCCTCCACGCATCGGGACGGTTAGCTCGCCGCAAACATCGCAGCAGGACGGAAATTCCCCTTTCTCTCTGAACTTTGCTTCGATCCTCGCCCCATGGGCGCGAGCGAATTCGTTCAACTCCTCAATGAGCCTACGCCAAGTATCATCTTGCTTGAAATCGTCAGCGAGGTCGATTTTGAGATGCTCAACGGCAAACGCAAACGCAAAACTAAGAGCATTACCAACAATGATTTTTGCCTCTTTCTCCTTGGCGCGCCACTCGTAGTGCTCAATGGCGTTACGTGTTCTGCGCAGCGATTGCAAATTCTTTTTGTCAGTATCACTGAACTTGATGCCGCCAATATTCTTCAAACGAGATATCGCGGTATCGACGGTAACTGTACGAGCATCAAGGCTAGGGTACTTGTCCACGTCCTCCAACAAGAAAGCATCGTTCACTCGTCGAAGCCGCTCTTTCAGTAGAAGTTCAGTCGCGTGGGCCGCATTGGTGATCGCGTGCTTCAACCTTGCGTGATCGGACTTGATATCTTTCCAAGCGAGCAGTTCGACCGCCTGCCTGAGCGAGTCTCTGGCATTTTGCAGAAGGTCAAAATGAATATGCGTTGGCTGACTCAAGAACGCTCTCCGTGACGCTCACCGCGACGATTCCCAAGTCGGATAAGCTACGACCGGTAAAATCGCACCGTGCCGCTGTCGACGCGCCAAACGGCTCAGTTGCATTGGCGAGCCCGATGGGCAATTTGGACCTCCCAACTCGCCGTATCAAGCGGCGAGTCGGAACACCCGGTTAACAAACGCACTTCCCCCGTCGCACCGGGTTCCCGCATGAGCCATTGCCGATCGCGGATCATCCGCATCGCCTCGACGCCCTTGATTGTCGCCGATCGCCGCGTCAACTACCCATCGTGCGCCGCATTCGTGGTAGTGCAGAAGCCGCCGATTGGCGACTCGGCCTCTGTGATGCCGCGTACGGAATAGCGCTCATGTTGGGATGGTGGCGTCGCCGAACCGGATAGGAAAACCGCAGTATGCGGCGATGGCAGCATAAGCCATTCCGAACACCACAGCGGGACATGTTCGCACCATGGCGGTGTCGCGCGATGGGAATGAACAGGCCGGCGACGCCCGGCAAGCCCATTCAAGCGCCGCAAAACAAGCCGCCGACGCAACGGTCCGGCAAGGCGGCGAGCAAGCAAGGCAAGGTCAAGAAGTCCGCCGAAGAAATCGTCCAACTTGCGCTCGATTCGATCGTTGCCCTCAAGAAGCGCGACTTCGCCAGCCTGACCGAACTCATGGCGGAAATCCGCTTGCTCGATACCGCCGAGCGCGATGCGTTGCAGAAAGCAACCGCCGTGCTGGCCAAGAGCGAAAAGGACCCCGTACAGGCGCTAGACGGTCATTCGGGCTGTATTCTGCCACCAAGTCCTTCAAAGGGCATCACGGGGCTTCCCTAGCCCGGCAAGAGGCCATCGGACTGCGCCTCGTCAAGGGCAAAGGGGCTGGCGCGCCGATCTTCAACGGCGGCGAGGGCCTTCCGCCGGGTCCGCCGGATACCGATGATGAATTCTCGGATACGACCCGCGCCAGCCAAGCCCATGCGGCGACCTCGCCCGTAGGCGTCGACCACAACCCGAAAATGAGCCGGTTCATTTCCGCGATGACGCCCGCCGTCGGCACGCCCCGTCATGGCAAATGACCCGCAAGAATTCATTCGCATCGAGTCATCGATCGCGGACAAAATTTATGCGACGTTTGAGGCCAGCGTCGCCGGCCTAGCCGACGAAATTGCACACAAGTGCAAAGCCGGGGATTGGGCGGCGGCGTATGCCCTTGCTAATTCGTTGGACCTTCGCGGCTTGATCGCCGATCATCGCGAGGAATTCGACGGCATGGCGTGGCGAGCGAATTTGTTCGGCGTCAAGGAAGCGACGCCATTCACCACGGGGCGGGTCGCCATACCGCCGAAAGCCCTCAATGCCATCGATCATCTTGTTTACATGATCGAAGTCAATGCGGCCGATATGATCCGCGACGAATTGACGGCGACGATTCAAGAGGCCGAGCGCGAGGCCAAGGACAAGTTGCACGCGGTTTCGAAGGCGGACCTCGAAAGGCTCTATGAGCGATGGAACGAAACGCGCAATGATTATGCGCCCCGCTTGCGGCGCTACATCGATTGGCGCGGCGACGCGCCGAGCAATCGCGGCACGCCTGCCTTGCAAGACGTGGCCTTCGCCTAGGGTAACATCGGGCTTGGTTTTTCGACGCCGTTGTGAGTGGACGCGATCTTCCCTATCTCGCGAGCCATCAAGCATCGTCTTCGCCCTCGCATCGTCGTCAGGGTCATGCGGGGCATACGCGGGGAAAGGGGAAAGGGGTATGGGGTATGGGGTAATTATTCTTCCCGAAACCTAATTACATATCTTCCCGGAAACGAAGGCCGATAAGGAGCGAAGCGACGAATCGGTCTTACCTTCATTGTCCTTTCTACTACTTTGTCCCCTGTATATGAAGGTAAGAACTATTTAATATCATATCTTGTTATATAACAGGGGACAATGTCTAAAGGACAATGCGGCGTCAAACCACCTTCTTGGCCTTCTTCGCGGCGATTTTCTCGGCTTTTTCGGTCATAAGCTCCGCGACGTCATCCGGGTCGGGATAGGGAACGTCATCCGGGATTAGGTCGAATTCGGTTGCTTGAAGGATCGCCGCCGTGGCGCTGAGCTTGCCATTCAGAATCGTCCCTTCCTCTTGAAGCTTCATGACGTAAGCGTGAAGCACGGCCTTCCAAAAGTGGCGTATGTAAAAGATGTTGGGGAAATCGTAGTATCTGACATTCCATCCCGGCTTCGGATTCGCCAATGCCGCTTGCTTGATCGCGGTCATCACGAATTGCCACTCTTTGAGGGCGTATTTGAAGACTTCAACCCGGTCCACGTCCGGGAAGGCCGCGAGGGCGTCAGCGAAGCCATATAGGTATTGGGCGTTGAGGCCAGTGGGCGACTTATCAAATTTAGCCTTCCATACGGCTTTCATGGCCTTGCTGTCGGCACTGGCCTTGTCGTGTTTCAGTTCTTCCGACGTGAAGGCGGGCTCGCCGGGCTTGCGGATGCGAAGGAGCGTGCAACGTTTGCCTTCGGCGTCGACCTTGGCTCGGGTCTTGAAGGGCGGAAGCTTTAGCCGCCGTTGCAACGTCTTTAGCTCGACGCCTAGGTCTTCTGCGAGTTTCGCTTGTCCATCGCCAAGGAGCGCCCACGTCTGCCCAAGGAAGGGAAACGGTTCCGTGGCGACCTCGTCTTCAATGGCTTCGATCAGTGTCGAAACATAGAAGTCTATCTTTGCGGGCATAGGCGCGTTTCTTTGCGTTTTGCGCCACTTAGCCCTATAAGGGATTTGGCGCTGTTGCTGGCGTCTTCATGCTTCCGACCCGTGAACATTTGGCGTGTTCACGGGTCTCTTTTTCCTTAATTCTAGGCGACCGGACGCGGGCGTCCAGCCCCTAGTACACGACGTGCCAGAGCGCTCCGAAACACGCCGAATCGCGCGGCGGGAACAGAGCGAGAAAACTCGTGGGGCTTTCCGTGGGACTCTCGGCGTCTGACGTGGGACTTTGACGCCTTTTTGTTCCCTTTCGCGCCAAAACGAGCTTCCGCCGAGTTTGCGAAAACCCGGTTATTTTCAACGGAATAATTGGCGCGCCCGGAGAGGCTTGAACTCCCAACCCTCGGTTTCGAAGACCGATACTCTATCCAGTTGAGCTACGGGCGCGCTGACGAGGCTCGCCATAGCACGGCCCGGCCGCCGCTTGAAGCCTCGCCGAGCCTCTCGTTGATTTACCATACGATTGGCCGCATAGTTCCGACAACAGACGCATTTCGCTTCATCGAGCGTCGCATCGCGAGGACGGATGGAATGAAACTCAAGGGCGGAGCCGCAGGGCAGGACAAGCCCGTCAAGACCGGCGAGCGGCGGCTGCGCTCGGCGCAATGGTTCGACAACCCGGACAATCCCGGCATGACCGCGCTCTACATCGAGCGCTATCTCAACTTCGGCCTGACGCCGGGGGAGTTGCGCTCGGGCAAGCCGATCATCGGCATCGCCCAGACCGGCTCCGACCTCGTCCCCTGCAATCGCCACCACCTCGATCTGGCCAAGCGGGTGCGCGATGGCATCACAGCGGCGGGCGGCGTCGCCTTCGAATTCCCCGTCCACCCGCTCCAGGAGACGGGCAAGCGCCCGACCGCGGCGCTCGACCGCAACCTCGCCTATCTCGGCCTGGTCGAAATCCTGATGGGATACTTCATCGACGGCGTGGTGCTCACCACCGGCTGCGACAAGACGACGCCCGCCTGCCTGATGGCGGCGGCGACGGTCAACATTCCCGCCATCGTGCTGTCGGGCGGGCCGATGAACAACGGCTGGCATCACGGCGAGCGCACCGGTTCGGGCACGGTGGTCTGGCGCGCGCGCGCCGAGCTCGCCGAAGGCAAGATCGACTACGAGCGATTCATGGAGATCGTGACCTCCTCGGCGCCGTCGGTCGGCCATTGCAACACCATGGGCACCGCCTCGACGATGAACGCGCTCGCCGAGGCGCTCGGCATGAGCCTGCCCGGCTGCGCCGCCAT
>JBEKLU010000167.1:0-9952 GCA_050010035.1 Roseiarcus sp. | reverse complement strand
TCTCAAGGACAAGACCGCCAACGTTGGCACCTTCCCCGGTCCTTCGGGTTCGGGTTGGGCCGAGGCCTTCCTCGACGGCTTCAAGAAGGCGGTGACCGGGAAGAGCAACATTAAGCTGCTCGACGACAAGTTCGGCGATTCGGGCGTCGCGGTGCAATCCGGCCTGATCCAGAACGCGCTCCAGGCGTATCCGGACATGAACGTCATCTGGGGATGCGCGCCGGCGGCGGAGGCCGCGGTCGGAGCGGTGGCCCAGGCAGGGCGAAAGGGCGTGCTGATCATGTCGTCCTACGAGAATCAGGCCATGCTCGACTCGTTGAACAAGGGTGAGATTCTCGGCTTCGCCACCCAGTATCCGGTGTTGCAGGGGCGTATCGCCATCGATACGGCGGTCCGCGCGCTCGAACACCAGCCCTACGCGAAGAGCCTGCAGGCGATTCCGGACATGATCGCCCAGGACAACCTGAAGACGATCAACATGAGTCTTGTGCTGGCTCCGGCCACCTTCAATGCGGTCTATTCGGTGAAGGCTCCTTGATCGATTGACGGACATCTCACAAAGACGGAAATGACCGTGGTCAAGTCCAGCGTGATCGGCGCGCCGCGGGTCGCTTCGGCGGCCCGCGACGACGGCCTCCTCCTGGAGCTTTCCGGAGTATCGAAATATTTTCCGGGCGTGGTGGCGCTGGACGGCGTCGATTTTGACCTTCGCCATGGCGAGGTCCATGTCCTCTTCGGCGAGAACGGCGCCGGCAAATCCACACTGATCAACATCATCGCCGGCACCTACCCGCAGGACGCCGGCGATTTCAAGTTCCAGGGCGAGGTTGTCACGCATCTGACCCCGCATACGGCGCGGATGATCGGCATCAGCCCGGTCTTCCAGGAGTTCAGTCTGGTCCCCGAGCTTACCGTGGAACAGAATCTGTTCCTCGGCCGGGAACTGACCAGAGGCGGCTTCCTCCGTCTCCCGGCCATGCGCGCAAGGGCGATGGAAATCATCCGGGATCTCGCCTTCGACCTCGGTCCAGACCGCAAGGTCCGCGATTTGTCACGCGCCCACCAGCAGATGGTGGAGATCACCAAGGCGTTTCTTACCGATGTCCGTCTGCTCATACTCGACGAACCGACGGCGTCGCTAACCGAGGCCGAGGCGACGAAGCTGTTCGACCTGATCGCCAAGCTGAAGGCGTCGGGGGTCGGAATCATTTACGTCTCCCACCGCATGCGGGAAATCAAGCAAATCGCGGACCGCATCACCGTTCTGCGCGACGGCCACAAGATCACCACCGTCCGGGCCGGCGACGTCAGCGAGAACGAGTTGGTGGAACTGATGACGGGACGCAAGATCGGCGTTCTGTTTCCCCACATCGACCACAGTCCTGGCAAGAATCTGCTCGAGGTCGAGAACCTCACCCTCGCCAACCATTCGGTGAACGACGTAAGCTTTTACGCCCGCGCGGGGGAGATCACGGGGATCGCTGGCCTGGTGGGCTGCGGCAAGTCCGAACTGGTCCGGGCGATCTACGGGTTGGAGGTCGTTTCCTCGGGCACGATCCGCGTCAATGGGGAGGTGGTGACGCATCCTTTCCCAGCGTCGCTGTTGAAACGCGGCCTCTGTTATTTCCCGTCCGATCGCGTCGCCGAGGGGTTGGCGCTGGCGCGACCGGTGCGCGAGAACGCGTCGATGGCGGCCATCTATCAGCCCACGTATTCCCGCTGGCGCGTGCTGCAACGAGGGAGCGAGCGGCGGGCGATCCAAACCATCGTCGACAAGTTGAAGCTCCGCCCGCCTCATATCGAACGGGCGGTGGCCAAACTTTCCGGCGGCAATCGCCAGAAGGTGTTGCTCGCCCGCGGGCTGACGCGCGACATTACGGTGTTTCTGTTCGACGAACCGACCGTGGGCATCGACGTCGGCGCCAAGATCGAGGTCTACGAGCTGATGAAGGCCCTCCTGGCGACGGGAGTCGCTATCGTTTTGGTTTCATCCGAGCTGCCCGAGGTGATGAACCTGTCGCACCGCCTCTACGTGATGCACCGCTCGCGAATGGTGGCCGAGCTGAATGGCGCCGACATCAACGAACCAGAGGTGTTGTCTCACTTCTTCCGCGAACAGTCGCCGGACATGGCGGAATCCTCGCGCATTGCGTCGGTGCCGTGATGGGAGGGCGGACAGCCAGCGATCTCGCGTCGACTTCATCCTCCGATAGGCTGTATCGCGCATATGAAACGGTCGGATTCCTTCCGATCGTGCTGGTGACTCTCGTCGCCATTCTCGCGTTGTTCGTGCCGCATTTCCTCGCGGTGCAGAACATATTCAACGTACTGCGCAGTTCATCCTATTTGGTCATCATGGCCGCCGGACAGATGTTAGTTCTCATCGTCGGCGGCTTTGACCTTTCCGTGGGCGCAGTGGTGGCGCTGACCAGCGTCAGCAGCGCCATGGTCATGGCCGGGTTAAAGGATTCCCTAGCCGACGAGCCCGGCATCATCGTCTTTCTCGGGGTTGCGGCGGGCATCGGCAGCGGCCTCGCCGTGGGGCTGATCAACGGCCTGTGCGTCGCGTTCCTGCGGATATCGCCTTTCATGGTCACCTTGGGTTCGATGTCGATCGCCACCGGCGTCGCCCTGCTGCTGACCAACGGCATCCCCGTCTACGGCATGCCGAAGGTTTACGTCGATGCGTTCGGCCGGGGCCTTTGGATGCAGCTCCCGACGGCGGTCTACCTTGCGGCGGTCATAGTCGCGTTGGTGTGGGTGATGCAGAACTTCACGCGCATGGGTCGATACATCTTCGCCATCGGCGGCAACCTCCAAGCGGCCATCGTTTCGGGCGTGCGCACCAAGACGTATCTTGTCCTGGCTTATGCCATCTGTTCCGTGCTCGCCTCCGTATCCGGGCTCGCGCTTACCGCGCAGATCGGATCGGGGCAGGCCGTCATCAGTTCGCAGCTGACCCTCGAAAGCATCGCGGCCGCCGTCATCGCCGGCGTCAGCTTGAAGGGCGGCGTGGGTCGGGTGGAAATGGTGACGCTCGCCGCATTCTTCCTGCTGATCCTGACGGACGCCATGGACTTGCTGAAGATCGATCCGCGCATCCAGACGATTTTCCTCGGCATCATCGTCGTGCTGGCGGTGGCGGTGGACGAGATGGCCAAACGGAGGACGCCCGTTGTCTAACGCGGACGTGGTCGCCCGCCGCAACGAGGCGAAAGGCCGCGGCCTGGTGGGCTGGGCGCTGCTTCTTATCCTGCCGATCCTCATGGTGGTCATGGAGCTGGCGGTGTTCGCGGCGGAGCCAAGCGTGCTTTCGCCGCGCAACGTGGTGAACATCCTCAATCAGTCGAGCTACCTGCTGCTGTTCGCGTCCGCGCAGATGGTGGTCATCCTGACCCGCGGCTTCGACCTCTCGCTGGGAACCACGGTCTCCGCGATCAGCGTCGCCAGCGCCCTGGCGATGACCGGGCTCGCGGACAGCGGCGCGCCCGATTGGGTCGTCGTCGCGGCCGGACTTGCCGCCGGTCTCGGTTTCGGCGCCCTGGTCGGGCTCTTCAACGGCATCTTCATCGCATGGCTGGAAATCAACCCGTTCGTGGTGACTCTGGGCAGCCTCAATATTTGCCTCGGCCTGGCCACCACGATCTCCGGCGGGCGCCCCGTCTTCAACGTTCCCGACGCTTTCAGCACCCTGCTCTACAACGGCGCGTTGATCCCCGGGATTTCGATTCCGTTGATGCTGGCGGTGATGGTCTGCGTGTTTCTGTATTTTCTGCTCGACCATACGGTGTTCGGGCGATCGCTCTATCTCATCGGCAACAACCCGCGTGCGGCGCATCTGGCGGGGTTGCCGAGCAAGCGTTACCTGACTCTCGCCTATGTCACCTGCTCCCTGTTGGCCGCATTCGGAGCATTGATGCTGACGGCGCGGACGGGTTCGGGCGAGCCAAACCTCGGCGGCAGCCTGATGCTCGAGAGCATCGCGGCGGCCGTCATCGGCGGCGTCAGCCTGCAGGGCGGGGTGGGCGGCATCATTCCGGTCATCCTGGGCTCGCTTTTCGTCACCATGCTGTCCAACGCGATGGACCTGCTCAGGGTGGGCGGATACGCCCAGCAGATCCTGCTGGGCTGCGTAATCATCGGCGCGATTTTCCTGGACCGTATCCGCGTCAGCCGCACCTAGCCGCGAAGAGGAGGCGGCGTAAGCCGCCCGAAGGGGGGAACATGAACAAGGTGATGGCGACACCGACCGTGCAGATCGACAATAACCGTCTGCGCGTCACCGAATGGCGCTTCGCGCCGGGCGCCGCGACCGGCTTCCATCGCCACGAACACGACTACGTGGTGGTGCCGGCGCGCGACGGCGAGCTGAAGCTGATCGGCCCTGACGGCGCGGTTTCGATAGCCCGGCTACATCTGGGAAAATCCTATTTCCGCAACGCCGGCGTCGAGCACGACGTCATCAACAACGGTCCGGGCGAGATGGTGTTCGTTGAAGTCGAGCTCAAGGACAGCGCCAAGGGAGAAAGCCGATGAGCGCCGCGCGGCCCGCGAATTCGCCGGCGACCTACGCCATGCTGGTGGCGGCGGCGGTCATCTACGGCGCCATTTTCACCGTCAACAAGCTCGCCGCCGCCGGGGGCGTCCCGCCACTCGCCTACTCGTTCTGGCAGTCGTTCGGCGCCGGGCTGGTTCTGTGGCTGGTTCTGACGTTCAACGGCGAGCGGATAGGGGTGTCGCGCCAACATCTGGTGAGCTACATCGTCGTCGGCGCATTGGTGATCGGCATTCCGATCACGCTCCTGACCTATATCGCGCCCAAGCTCCCCGCCGGGGTAATGACGCTGGTCCTGGCGCTGTCGCCGCCATTCACCTTCATGCTGAGCGTGCTGGGCCGGCTCGAGCGGTTCCGCGTCATGGGACTTTTCGGCCTACTCTGTGGCTTCATCGGGGTGGTGGTGGTGGTGGCGCCCGGGGCGACGCTGGGTTCGCCCGACGCCTGGAAGTGGTTTCTGCTCGCGCTGGCGGCGCCGTTGATGTTCGCGTCGTCGAACGTGGCGGCGGCGGTGCTGCGGCCGCCCGCCGCCTCGTCCGCCGCGATGGGGGCCGGCGTCCTCTTTGGCTCGTCGCTGGTGCTGCTGCCGGTGATGCTGATCACCGGGCAGGAGTGGTTCCCGCGGACGTTCGACGACGGCGCCATCGCCACGCTGATCGCGATCGCCATAAACGCCGCCTTTCTGGTCCTGTTCCTCGAGATCATCCGTCGGGCGGGACCGACCTTTTTCGCCCAGTTCAACTACCTCGCGGTATTGGCCGGCATCGCCTGGGGCGCGATCGTCTTCGGCGAGCGCCTGACGTTCGCCTTCTTCGTGGCGATGGTCCTGATGTTCGCTGGCGTCTTCCTCTCGGGATATCGGCGCGACGCCGCCTAGCGGACGGGCCGCGAGGCCCGTCTACCAGGCAGACCAGCCAGCGTCGACCATGAGCGTGGCGCCGTGAATGGCCGATGCGTCGTCGGAGGCCAGGAACACCGCGGCGCCGGTCATTTCATCGACGCTGAGGAAATCCCTGCCGGTCGGCGTCATCGTCCGCATAATCCGGGCGTATTCCTCGTTTCCCGGTCCACGCAGATGGGCGTTCAGGGGTGTGGCGACGTTGCCGGGCGCCAGCGAGTTGACGTTGATGTTGAGCCGCCCGAGTTCGGCGGCCAGCGCCTTCGTGAGGTTTTCCAGTCCGCCCTTCGAGGCGCAGTACGCCGCGCAGTTTGGAAACGCCCCGACGCCGGCGATCGAAGTGATGTTGACGACCTTGCCGCCGCCGTTTCTGAGGAATTCGGGCAACAGGGCCTTAACGCAAAAGAAAGCGCCGCGGAGATTGAGGTCGAGCTGTTCGTCCCAGATCTCCTCGGTCGTCTGCGCCACCGGAAGCGTGCGAAACACGCCGGCGTTGTTGACCAGGATGTGAGCGGCGCCGAAATGGCCGACGACATCCGCGACCATCCGTTCAATCTCGGGGACCTTGGCGCAGTCCGCCTTGAACGCCCTGGCCTTGCCTCCGTTCGTCGCGATCCGACCGACCACCCGGTCGGCGTTCGCGTCGTTGCGGTGATAGACGACGGCGACGCTGGCGCCCTCGGCCGCGTAGCGCAACGCGATAGCTTCCCCGATCCCCTGGGAGCCGCCGGTGACGATCGCCACTTTGCCTTCGAGTTTCATGGGCATCCTCGCCTTTTGTCGGAGTTGGTCCGCCGGACTCTGTCGCCCGGCCCCTCGGCTAGCTTGTTGGCGACGGCTCACGCCGCCTGGCGGCGCAATTCGGTGGCGGTGCGATCGAGCGCCGCGCCCAGTCGATCGAACAGCTGGTCGATCTCGTCGTCGTTTATGATGAGCGGCGGGCAGACCGCTAGGGTGTCGCCGAGGGCGCGAATGATCAGCCCTTCCTCCTGGGCCAGCGTATAGGCCAGGCCGCCGATCCCCAGGGCGGGATCGAACGCCTCCTTGCTCGACTTGTCGCGCACCAGTTCTAGCGCGCCGATCAATCCGACGCCCCGCGCCTCGCCGACCAAGAGATGGGCGGCGAGACGGCGCAGCCGCTGCTGGAAATGCGGGGCGATGGCGCGCACATGATCGAGGATGGCGCGCTCCTCGTAGATCTTCAGCGTCTCGTTGGCGACCGCCGCGGCCACCGGGTGGCCGGAGTAGGTGAAGCCGTGCGCGAACAGGCCGATCTTGTCGCTCTGCCGGACCAGCGCTTCGTAGATCGGAGCGCTGATGACGGTCGCTGAAATCGGCATATATCCCGAAGAAATCTGCTTGGCGACGGTGACGATGTCCGGCTTCATGGCGTAGGTCTCCATGCCGAACAGAGTCCCGAGCCGGCCGAAGCCGCAGATCACCTCGTCGGCGACCAGCAGGACGTCGTGCTTGCGCAGCACCGGCTGGATCTTGTCGAAATAGGTCCTGGGCGGCGTCAGCACGCCGCCGGCGCCCATCACCGGCTCGGCAAAGAACGCCGCCACCGTGTCCGAGCCTTCCGCTTCGATCTGCGCATCAAGCTCTGCGGCGAGTCTGGTGGCGAAGTCCTCCTCGCTCTCGCCGGGCTCGGCGAAGCGGTAGTGGTAAGGGCAGCCGGCATGGATGATGTTGGCGATGGGAAGATCGAAGTCGCGGTGGTTGTTGGGTAAGCCGGTCAGGCTGGCGGCGGCGACGGTGACGCCGTGGTAGCCGCGCAGGCGGGCGATGATCTTCTTCTTCTTCGGTCGGCCCAGAGCGTTGTTGTAGTACCAGATGATTTTGATCGCGGTGTCGTTGGCCTCCGACCCCGAATTGTTGAAGAAGACCTTCGACATGGTCGCCGGCAGCAGCTTCAGCAGCCGTTCAGCGAGTTCGATCCCGGGCTCGTGCGATTTATGCGCGAAGGCGTGGTAGAAGGGCAAGACCGCCATCTGCCGTTGCGCCGCCTCGACCAGCCGAGGCTCGCTGAAGCCCAGCGAGGCGCACCACAACCCAGCCAGACCCTCGATATACTCCTTGCCCTGGTCGTCGTAGACATACACGCCGCGACCCTTGGCGATGACCATCGGCCCCTTCGTCATGTGCAGACGCAGATTGGTGTAGGGATGCAGCAGCGAGGCGATGTCGCGGCTGGCTGGTGAATTGCCGAGGTGGGTCACTTCAGGATCTCCGAGACGGGATTCGACCGACTCTGCGCCGCTTGAGATGTCCAGCGGCGGCGAGGGCCCGACACTTGCAATACGCGATATGATATGTCAAGAAATTTGCTCGACGTCGGCTCGGCGGATGGTTTGGCTTGCTGCGGTTCTGGTAAGCTTGGGCTTCCCGAATCTGGTAAACTTGCCGTGTTGGAGCGCAGGAATCTTCGACGCGGGCCGGCGACGGCGACAAAATGAAGGGCGTTGGCGGATATGGCGAAAAAGACCGCGGCGACCTCGACGGACGCCTTGTCGTTGTCCCTGACCTCGAGGTCTGCGCGCAGCGGCGGGGTGGGAAGACCGGCGGGCCAGGGAGTGCCAGGGCTCTCGCCGTTGGTGCGCGACACCCTTCAGGCCCAGGCGTACAACAAGCTGCGCGAAGCGTTGATGACCGGCTTGATCATGCCGGGCCGCAACCTCACGTTGCGCGCGACCGCCGAGGTAATGGGCACCAGCCCGATGCCGGTGCGCGACGCAGTGCGGCGGCTGGAGATCGAGCACGCACTCGTGGCTCGTTCGAACCGCACCCTGGGGGTGCCGGAGATGACCTACGCGTCGCTGATCGAACTGCGCGAGGTGCGGGTTGCGCTGGAAGGCCTAGCGGCGGAGAAGGCGGCGCTGCTCATCACTGCGGACGAACTGGACGAGGTCGACCGCCGCTATCGGGAGATGGCAGCGGCGGCGGCGGTCGGCGATCACGGCGCCTACCTGCGCGCCAACTGGGCTTTCCATTCCGGCGTCTACCGCGCTAGCCGCTCCGAACTCCTGGTGTCGATCATCGAACCGACGTGGATGCGGATCGGTCCGTACGTCCGGCTGATGCTTCCGGATCGCGCCAGCCTCATTGACTCTCTCGGCAACCACCTGCGTGCGCTGGAAGCGCTCCGGCGACACGATCCGGCCACCGCGCGCCAAGCCATCAGTCGGGACATCTGGGAATCGGCCGAGGGCTTGGCGAAACTTCTGTCGGCGCGTGAGACGCCGACGGGCAAGAGAGGCGCGGCGCAGGGATCGCGGCCGCTGCTCCGGCAGCCGACCAAACGGGCTCGAAGCCCACGCTGATGGGACGATTCCATGCGACGCGGCGCGCTTCGGCGACGATCTTTGCGCAAGCGGCCCGTGCGTCGAGCCCCGATCCCGACGTTATCGAGGATGGCGTCGCCGGCGCCCGGGCGATGGCGTCACGACGCTGTCCGCACGCCGGCGCTGTCGACCATGTCCGACGCCGTCCTCGACCGAGGCCCAAATCAGCCGCACGCGGCCTTCGACGCGGCGAAGACTTGATCGATTCATCACGACCACTGTCTCATCCGGAGTGTTTGCCATGAAGCTCAAGAACCCCAATCTTTTCCGCCAGCAGTGCTACATCGACGGGGCGTGGGTCGATGCCGACAGCGGCGAGACGATCGCCGTCGACAATCCGGCGACGGGCGAGAAGCTCGGCACGGTGCCGCGCATGGGCGCGGCCGAGACGCGGCGCGCGATCCTCGCGGCCGACCGCGCGCTGCCGGCGTGGCGGGCGATGACCGGCAAGGAGCGTTCGGCGATCCTGCGCAGGTGGGCCGACCTGATGATGGCCAACCAGGAGGATCTGGCGGTGCTGATGACGGCCGAACAGGGCAAGCCGCTGGCCGAGTCGAAGGGCGAGATCGCCTACGCCGCCTCTTTCATCGAGTGGTTCGGCGAGGAGGCCAAGCGGGTCTACGGCGACACCATCCCTGGGCACCAGAGGGATAAGCGGATCGTCGTGTTGAAACAGCCGATCGGGGTGACGGCGGCGATCACGCCGTGGAACTTCCCCTCGGCGATGATCACACGCAAGGCCGGTCCGGCGCTGGCGGCGGGCTGCACCATGGTGGTCAAGCCTGCGAGCCAGACGCCGTTTTCGGCGTTGGCGTTGGCCGAGCTGGCGGAGCGCGCCGGGGCGCCCAAGGGCGTATTCAGCGTGGTCAGCGGCGCCGCCGCCGCCGTCGGCGGCGAGATGACGGCCAACCCTATCGTGCGCAAGCTCACCTTCACCGGCTCGACCGAGATCGGCAAGCAGTTGATGATGCAATGCGCCGCAACGGTGAAGAAGACTTCGATGGAGCTCGGCGGCAACGCGCCGTTCATCGTCTTCGACGACGCCGACCTCGACGCCGCGGTGGAGGGCGCCATCGCGTCGAAGTACCGCAACACCGGGCAGACCTGCGTCTGCGCCAACCGCCTGCTGGTGCAAGACGGCGTTTACGACGCCTTCGC
>JBEKLU010000166.1:0-10159 GCA_050010035.1 Roseiarcus sp. | reverse complement strand
CTCATCATCCGCACACCCTGCAGGGCTTCCGTCCGGCGCATCCCAAACTCTCCATTGAGCTCGGAAACTACCGGACAGATCGTGCGCTACCTAAACCGGACATATCGTGTGCTAGCGACAGCGCGCGACGCGAAACTTGCGCGCGCGCCCTCTCATGGTATAGGGGCGGACGCCGCCCGCAAAGGCATGGAGTTCCCTTGGCCGCCAACGCTCCCATCAACTGGACCAACGCTGCGACGCTCGCCAGCGTCGCGGTGCTCGTCGGCACCGAGCTCGTCGGCGCCGGCGCCGCGGCGGGTTGGGCGATCGGCGGACTGGCTCAGCTCGGCGACTTGGTGACCCACGGCCTCGAAGCCTTATTCATCCTGACCGCACTGACGGGGCTCTATTACTTCTTGCGCGCCGCGCTCGCGCACGAGCCGATCCGCCGCTGATCGGCCCCTTCGCGGCGACGCCTGCGAGGAGTCCCCCCGAATGCCGTTCTCGCACTCTCCCCTCGGCTCCCAGTCATGGCGCGAGCTCGAGCGCCGGGCTGAAGCGGCTTACGCCGCAATGTATGAGGCGCCGCCGCGCAGCGTGAAGGATTGCTGGGACGACGCGCGGCTCTTTTTCCGTAAGGCGATCGAAGCGGCCGGACGCGCCGGCGCGCCCGGCGAAGTCGCGCGCTTGAAACGGCGGCTCAGCGAAGTCGCGGCGGTCTATGCCCGACAGTTCCGGCATGTCGGGTGGTGAGCGCGTTCGGCTCTTGCGAGGTTGAGAAAAAAGCGGCGGCTGGCGACGGGCGCGTTGCGAAAGCGCCGCCGAGTCGTGTTAGGCTGCGCATTCCCTTGGGATCGCTTAGAAAGCCGACGCCATGAACGCCAAGCCGATCAGCCGCTTTTCCGTTCCCGATGTCGCCGATCTGCCTGACGACATCCGCGAGCGCATCGTCAAGGTGCAGGAGAAGTCGGGCTTCGTGCCCAACGTGTTCCTCGTCCTGGCGCGCCGGCCGGACGAATTTCGCGCCTTCTTCGCCTATCACGACGCGCTGATGGAGAAGCCCGGCGGGCTGAGCAAGGCCGAGCGCGAGATGATCGTGGTGGCGACCTCGGCGGTCAACCAGTGCCACTATTGCGTCGTCGCCCACGGCGCCATCCTGCGCATTCGCGCCAAGAACCCGCTGATCGCCGATCAGGTCGCGATCAACTACCGCAAGGCGGACATCACGCCCAAGCAGCGGGCGATGCTCGATTTCGCGCTTGCCGTCGCGACGCGCGCGCACGAGGTCGAGGGCGCCGACATCGCCGCGCTGGAGAGCCACGGCTTCTCCAGCGAGGACGCCTGGGACATCGCCGCCATCGCCTCCTTCTTCGCCCTGTCGAACCGGCTGGCGAACGTCTCCGAGATGAGGCCGAACGACGAGTTTTATGCGATGGGGCGGGGGTGAGGCGGCTTCCGTATGCGGCCTGCGCCGCCCGGCGGCGGCCTCATCGGGACCGCGTCGGTTCCGCGCGTCCGTTCAGTCGTGTCCAGCTCTAAGGAATTTCAACCGCTTGGGCGCCGTTTTCGGTCCCCTCGGCGGGCGCCAGCGGCGCGGCGAGCGCCAGCGGCGGCGCGGTTTGGGCGATGAGCCGCGGCGGCGGCGCGCCCGCCGCCAGGGCGTGATACTTGTCGAGCTGGGCCATCACCTTCAGCAGCGGCCCGACCGCCCGGATGTCGCCGTTCTCGAGATTGAGGTCGACGACCCGCATCGCCTTGGCGAGGCGCATCGCCTGCAGACGAACGTAGTGCGCCCCGCCGTCGAGCCGACGCCTTTCGATCGCCCGAGCCGTCGCCCGCCGCACCGTCTTGGCGCTGAGGCGCAGCTTGTCGGCGATGGTCTCCTGGGCGTAGCCGGAGACGACGAGATCGAGAATGTCCTCGTCCCGGCGCAAGCGCTCTTCGCGCCGCTCGCGCGTCGCCTTGCGCATCCCCGCCCGCGCCGACTCCTTCACGCCGTCCTCGTCCATCGCTTCGCTCCTTGGCGCCCGCGCCAAAGGGGCGGGATAGGAAGAGGATAGATCGTTTTCTGAATTATAGAAAGACATTGTTGCTCCCGAGGGAGAAATGGCATGTTTATCAGAATGTTGGCGGCGTTTCCACCCTGCGACGCTTACACCGATCGGCGCCGTCGCGATGTAAAATCGCCGGATATCGGCAATGCCGACCAGCGCGCCTTACGGCGCGACCCCTCTTCCGCCCCTCGCCGCCGCGCGGGTCTGATTTCAGAAAGTTGCGCCGCGATTTTCCGTCGCGTTCGCCGCCGGCGGCGCGGGCGAGGCGGCGCCAGCTCGACGGGGAGGCGCCGGCGCCCTGTAGGCGCGCTCGCTGAGCGCGTCCGGCGCGAAGCGCCTCGTCCTGCGATATCCTCGAAGCCGCCAGAACGCGGTCAGCGACCGCGTCCACAGATTCGCCCCGAAATTCATGCTTCCGTGAGATCGACGGCTTGGGGTACGGCGGGGAGGGGCGGGGCGGCTGTGGTCGGGAAAGTCGGGCGTCGACACGGATCGCGAAATTCTGCAATTCGTATCGCGTCCCCGTAATGGCCGTAATGGGCGTCCCCGTAATGGTATCGCGTCCGTCCCCGTAATGGTATCGCGTCCCCGTAATGCTATCGCGTCCCCGTAATGCTATCGCGTCCCCGTAATGCAATTCGTATCGCGTCCCCGTAATGTCCCGTAATGTAATGATGTAATGGCCCGTAATGGCCGTAATGGCCCCGCAATGCCTTTGTAATGCCTTTGGACGCCGACGAATGGCGGACGCGCATCGAGGAGCGGGTTCACTCCTTGCCTTCGAACAGGCGTTCGATCTCGCCTTCGTGCATGCGGTCGAAGTCGTCGGGGACTTGAGCGCGCCCCTTCATGGGGTTACGGGGGGGTTACGGGGACAGGATACGAATTGCCCAATTCCGCTCCCTTCCTCCCCCACCCCCCGCCGGTCCGCGCGACGATCTCGATCGCTTTGTCAGCCCATCCCCGCCCGCGACCCCACGAGACGGCTCAGTAGTGGAATCGGCACTGCGCGATTTCCAATTGTCGAGTCTCGCCTGAGCCGGAAACGCGATAAACGAGACGGTCCTCGAGCGTCAGCCGTCGGGACCACCAGCCTTTGTAGTCGCCTCTGAGCGGCTCGGGCTTACCCATTCCCTGAAACGGCGTTCGCGCGCATTCCCTGATGAGCGCGTTGAGTCTCTCCAGCACATTGGGATCGGCCGCCTGCCAATGCAGATAGTCCTCCCACGCCCTATCGGCGAAGACGAGTTTCACGGGATCGGCAATTTTCGCTCAACGCCTTTTCCCGCCTCCAATTGCTGGATGGCTTCCTTCAAGCGCGAGGCGTTCGCCGGGCTCGACGCAAGATGCAGCGTCTCTTCCATGGCGTTCCAGTCGCTCAACGAAACCATGACGACGGCCTCGGCCTTCTGGCGCGTGATGATGACCGGAGAGCGATCCTCGACGACCCGATCCATGATCTCCTTGAGATTGGCGCGGGTATCGGAATAAGTGCGGACGTCCATTCGAGCCTCGATTGCGCCATCATGATCCCTCGCATATTATATGTACAGTTTATTGTACAAGTCAATCGCTTGGCCTTCCCCGAAGAGCCCTTGCGTGGCCGCCAGCGAGCCGGATGGAGCGTTGGTGGCTCAAATCACGCTTTCCCCCCACCCCCCGCCCGTCGGCGTCACGATCTCGATCGCCTCGCCCGCCTCCAGCACGGTTTGCGCGCAGCCGGCCAGCTCTTCCAACCGCCCGTCGTTGCGCCGCACGACGTTGCGCCCCAGCTCGCCCGGCTCGCCCCCGTCCATGCCGAAAGCCTTCACCCGGCGTCGTCCGGTGAGCAGGGCGAGCTCCATGCCCTCGCGGAATCGAATCCGCCGCAGGGTGCCGTCGCCGGCGTTCCAGCGGCCCTTGCCGCCCGAGCCGCGGCGGATGTGGAAATCTTCGAGCACGACGGGGAAGCG
This sequence comes from Roseiarcus sp., assembly GCA_050010035.1. GTDB lineage: Bacteria > Pseudomonadota > Alphaproteobacteria > Rhizobiales > Beijerinckiaceae > Roseiarcus. Next base: position 6,174 of record JBEKLU010000166.1, on the reverse strand, counting down.
CTGCTCGAGGACTTCCGGGTCGGTCAGGCGCGAATTGGTCATGTGGGTGTGGACGGCGGCCGCGCCGTCGAAGCCGGGACCGGCGGGCGCGCCGGAGCAGATCGTCTCGTAATACTGATAGCGCGCGTCGCCGAAGGTCAGGTTGTTCATCGTGCCCTGCGCCGAGCCGAGCGCATGAAGCGCGCCGAACAGCGTGTCCGTGACGGCCTGTGACGTCTCGACATTGCCGGCGACGACCGCGGCGGGGTAGCGCGGCGACAGCATCGAGCCCGCGGGGATGAGGACGCGGATCGGCCTGAGGCACCCCGCGTTCATCGGGATTTCGTCGTCGACCATGACGCGGAAGACGTAGAGCACCGCCGCGCGGGCCACCGGCTCTGGCGCGTTGAAGTTGTTCGGCTGCTGCGGCGACGTGCCGGTGAAATCGACCGTCGCCTCGCGCGCCTGGCGGTCGAGCGTGATCTTCACCTTGATGACCGCGCCCTGATCGGTCTCGGTTGAAAACTCGCTGTCCTTCAGCCGATCGATCACGCGGCGCACGCTTTCGGCGGCGTTGTCCTGGACGTGGCCCATGTAGGCCTGCACGGTATCGAGCGAGAACGCGTCGACCATGCGCTTGAGTTCGCGGACGCCCTTCTCATTGGCGGCGATCTGCGCTTTCAGGTCGTTGACGTTTTGCAGCGGATTGCGCGCGGGGTAGGGGCCGCTCGCTAGCAACTCGTATAGCTCGCGCTCGCGAAAGCGACCGCGCTCGACGAGCAGGAAATTGTCGATGTAGACGCCTTCCTCCTCGATGATGGTCGCGCGCGGGCTCATCGATCCCGGCGCAATCCCGCCGATGTCGGCGTGATGGCCGCGCGAGGCCGTCCAGAACAGGATCGTCTCTCCCTTGTCGTCGAACACCGGGGTGCAGACGGTGATGTCGGGTAGGTGCGTGCCGCCGTTGTAGGGCGCGTTGAGCGCAAAGACGTCGCCGGGGCGGATGCGGCCTTCGTTCTGACGGATGATCGTTTCGACCGAGCGGTCCATCGAGCCCAGATGCACCGGCATGTGCGGCGCATTGGCGACGAGGCGCCCCGCAGCGTCGAACACCGCGCAGGAGAAGTCGAGCCGCTCCTTGATGTTGACGGAATAGGCGGTGTTCTGGAGCGTCACGCCCATCTGCTCGGCGATCGACATGAAGAGATTGTTGAAGATCTCCAGCATGACGGGGTCGACCTTGGCGCCGATCGCCTCGCGCCGCGCCGCCGCCTCGACCCGTCGCAGCACGACGTGGTTCTTGGGCGTCACCTCGGCGCGCCAGCCCTGTTCGACGACGATGGTCTGGTGCGGCTCGATGATCAGCGCCGGGCCGGCGATACGGGCGCCGAGCGGAATCTTTTCGCGCACGAACACCTCGCCGTTCCACCAGGCGCCGTTGGAGAAGAATTTTGCGGCGCGCTCCGCGACAGGCGCCGCGGCCGGGCGAATGGGGCGCGCGCGTTCGGAAAAACGCGTCGCGCCGCCCGTCGCCTCGACGTTGACCGCCTCGACGACTAGCGCCTTGGCGCGGTCGATGAAGCCGAAGCGCGACTTGTGTGCGCTCTCGAAGGCGCGGCGCATCGCGGAAAGGCCGCGCCATTGGACTTCGAGCGCGGTGTCGGAGCCGGCGTAGCGCAGTTGCGCGCGCGGATGCAATTTGACGTCCTCGCGCGCGACGCCTTGTGACGCGACTTCGCTCAAAGCTTCGTCGCCGAGCCTGGCGACGAGCGGAGCGAGACGCGCCAGCGCCTCTTCGCTCAAGGGCTCCTCGACGCCCTGGCCGCGATGGGCGCTGATGTCGGCGAGCCCCATGCCGTAGGCCGAAAGCAGCGACGACATGGGATGGATCAGCACCGTCTTGATCGCCAACGCGTCGGCGACGTCGCAGGCGTGCTGGCCGCCCGCGCCGCCGAAGCAGTTGAGCGCATAGCGCGTCACGTCGTAGCCGCGCGCGACAGATATCTTCTTGATCGCCTCGGCCATCTTGGCCACCGCGATGGCGATGAAGCCGTCGGCGACCTCTTCCGCGCTGCGTCCGTCGCCCACCTCGCGCGCCAGCGCCTCGAAGGCTTCGCGCACGCTTCTGTCGTCGAGCGGCTGATCCTGCGAGGGGCCGAAGATTTTGGGAAAATAGTCGGGGATCAGCTTGCCCGCCATCACGTTGGCGTCGGTGATCGCGAGCGGGCCGCCGCGGCGGTAGCACTTGGGGCCGGGGTCGGCGCCCGCCGAATCCGGGCCGACGCGAAAGCGCGCGCCGTCGAAATGCAGGATCGAGCCGCCGCCCGCCGCCACCGTGTGGATGCGCATCATCGGCGCGCGCATGCGCACGCCCGCGACCTCGGTCTCGAAGGCGCGCTCGTAGGTTCCGTCGAAATGCGCGACGTCGGTCGAGGTTCCCCCCATGTCGAAGCCGATGACTTGCCTGAAGCCGGCGCTGCGCGCGGTCTGAGCCATCGCCACGACGCCGCCCGCCGGCCCGGAGAGGATCGCGTCCTTGCCGGCGAACAGCTCGGCGGCGGTGAGGCCGCCCGACGACATCATGAACATCACCCGCGCGCCCGTGCGCTTCGCGTCGAGCGCGTGGGCTACGCGCGCGACGTAGCGCGCGAGAATCGGCGTGAGATAGGCGTCGACGACGGTGGTGTCGCCGCGCCCGACCAGCTTGATCAGCGGCGAGCATTCGTGGCTGACCGAGACCTGGGCGAAGCCGAGCGCGCGCGCGATCTCAGCGACCTCGCGCTCGTGCCGGGGATAGCGATAAGAGTGCATGAAGACGATCGCGACGGCCTCGAAACCCTCGGCCTTGGCGCGCGCCAGTTCCGCGCGGACGGCCTCGAGGTCCGGCGCGGCCTCGACGGTTCCGTCGGCGAGGATGCGCTCGGCGATTTCGACGACGCCGGAATAGAGCTGCTCCGGCTTGACGATATTGCGGGCGAAGATGTTCGGGCGCGCCTGATAGCCGATCTCCAGCGCGTCGCGAAACCCCTTGGTCGTCACCAAGAGCGTGCGCTCGCCGCGGCGCTCGAGCAGCGCGTTGGTGGCGACCGTGGTGCCCATCTTGACGACGCCGATCGCGCCTTGCGGGATCGGCGCGCCGGGCGCGAGACGCAGAAGGTCGCGAATCGCCTGCACGGCGGCGTCGGCGTAGGCGGGACTTTCCGAAAGGAGCTTTCGCGCCTGAAGCCGCCCATTGGGATCGCGGCCGATGACGTCGGTGAAGGTGCCGCCGCGATCGATCCAGAAATCCCAGCGGCCGCGCCTTGTCCGAACGTTCGTCTTGCCTTTCGCCGCCACCGCCGCCCGTCCTCCGCCTCGCGCCGAGGTTTTGGCATGGGCCGGCGCCGCGGTCTATAAGGGCGCGGCGGGGTCGGAAAAGGAGAGCCGTCATGGACTACGTGCGATTGGGCCGGACCGGCACGAAGGTGTCGAGGCTGTGCCTAGGCTGCATGACCTACGGCTCGCCCAAATGGCGCGACTGGATTCTCGACGAGGAGGCTTCGCGTCCGTTCATTCGCCAGGCGCTGGAGAAGGGCGTCAACTTCTTCGACACGGCCGACGTTTACTCGTTGGGGGCCAGCGAGGAAGTCCTCGGCCGCGCGATCAAGGAATTCGCCAAGCGCTGCGAAGTCGTCGTCGCGACGAAGGTGTTCAACCCGATGGGCGCGGGCGTCAACTCGCGCGGCCTGTCGCGCAAGCACATCATGGAGGCGATCGACGCCTCGCTGAAGCGCCTGGGCACGGACTACGTCGATCTCTACCAGATCCATCGCTTCGACTATGAGACGCCGATCGAGGAGACGGTCGAGGCCCTGAGCGACGTCGTGCGCGCCGGCAAGGCGCTCTACGTCGGGGCGTCGTCGATGTGGACCTGGCAATTCGCGCGCATGATCGCGGTCGCCAGGAAGCGCTTCGACGCCGAGTTCGTCTCGATGCAGAATTTCTACAATCTCGTTTACCGCGAGGAGGAGCGCGAGATGATGAAGTTCTGCGCCGATCAGGGAATCGCGGTCATTCCGTGCTCGCCGCTGGCGCGCGGGTTTCTGGCGGGCTCGGGCCTCGGCGGGGAGGCTTCGACGGTGCGGGCGCGCTCCGACGCCTACGCGCGCGAGCTCGGCATCGGGTCGCGCCAGGACGAGGCCATCCGGCGCCGGGTCGTCGACGCCGCGGGCAAGTTCGGCGTCAAGCCGGCGGTCGTGGCGCTGGCCTGGGTCCTCTCCAAGCCTTACGTCACCGCGCCGATCGTCGGCGCCTCCAAGCCGCATCATCTCGACGACGCGGCGGCGGCGCTGGCGCTGAAGCTCGACGCGAAGACCATCGCCCGGCTGGAGGAGCCTTACCATCCCAAGGCGGTGGTCGGGCACGAGTGACGCGCCGCCGCTACTCTGCTCGCGCGAACACCGCCGCGACCGCCGCGGGAATTTGCCTCGGCGTTTCGATCAGCGGGTCGGCGCCCGCCTCGGCGAGCTCCTCGGCGCCGCCGTAGCCCCACAGCGCGCCGATCGCGGGCATGCCGACCGCGCGCGCGCCCAACGCGTCGTGGCGGCGATCGCCGATCATGACGGCGCGTCGGGCCGCGCCGATGCGCTCGCGGCCGAGAAGATAGGTCAGCAATTCGGTTTTGCTGGAACGCCGACCATCCATTTCGGCGCCGTAGATCTGGCTGAAGTACTTGGTCAGGCCGAAGTGGTCGAGAATTCGGCGGGCGTAGGGCTCGGCTTTCGAGGTGGCGACGAACAGGCGATAATCGAGCGCCGCCAGATGTTCGAGCGCCTCGATGACGCCCTCGTAGAGCGAATTCTCGAACAGGCCGATCGTCGAATACCGCTCGCGAAACAAGGCGAGCAACATCGGGGCGCGATCGGCGCCGACGAGCTTGACGAAGCTTTCTTGCAAGGACGGGCCGATGATCCAACCCAGTTCCGCCGCGTCGGGAATGGGACAAGCGGCGCCGCCGGCCGCCTTCAGCCGCTCGAGCGCCCATTGGGTCGATCGCAAGATGCCGGGCCCGGAAGCCGTGAGCGTGCCGTCGAGATCGAAGACGACCGCCGCCGCGACACCTCTCATTTCAGCAGGACGAAAATGTCGACCTGCAGATTCGGGTCGTCCGTCGTTTTGACGTCGTTGAGGTATTCTTCGATGAACATGTCTTGTGCGTCGATGCCCTTTTCGTCGAGATAGGCGGTGATCGCCTCATAGGTCGCGTCGATGTCGTCGTAAGCGCCGCGATGTTCGAAGCGCATCGCCTTGCCGACCGGCGTCCGCCCCAGCTTGACCGTGTCGGAAAGCTCGGTCTTGCCTTCGGGAACCGATTCGAGGGGAATGGCGGCGCGATACTTGAATCCGACGTCGTCCGCTTCCAGGAAAATCGCGATCGGCCGGCCGGCGGCCTTGAGCCCGGCCTTGGCGATCTCCTTGCGGATTTGGTCGATCGAGCCGGTGATGGCGCCGAAGACCTCGTCACGATCGGCCTTGCCGTCGACGGTGGCCGCCGGGTGTGCGACGAGCTCGACCGTCTCCCCCATGGAGCCGCTCTCGCCTGCGGGATTGACGGGCGACGCGCTCGGCGCCGGCGTCGGGCTGGTCGAGGGCGAAGGGGCCGGGGCAGGGGACGCGCTCGGCGGCGGCGTCGCCATCGGCGAGGGCGAGGGCGTCGGGGCGGGAGTCGCCGGCGCCGCTGGAGCGGGAACGGCGGCAGGCGAAGGGCTCGGCGAGGCGGCCGGCGCTTGTTGGGCGTGGACCGGCGCGAGAAACAGCGGGGCCGCAAGCAGGAGCAGCCCCGCGACGACCGCTAGCCCCGTTCGCGCCGTTCCCTGCCGGACCATCGCGCGGCCTCTCCTGCCGGTTGGATTCCCTAACGGCACAGTATGCGGGCAAGCGCGCGCGGCGCCAAGCGGGCAATCCCGCCGCGCGCCGATTCTTTAGAGTCCCTCATCGGGGATCCGTAAACCCCCCGGCTTTAGCCGGCTGGGATAGTGCGTATAATATGGGATGCAGAGCTTCAAGAGTGGCAGCCATACCGTATGGGACTGCGAGTATCATATTGTATGGATTACGAAATATCGATTTTCGGTACTGAGCGGCGACATCGGGGAACGATGTCGTGAGTTGCTGCGTGAAATCGCGCAAAGTCAGGAGATGACGATCCACGCCGGC
>JBEKLU010000165.1:0-10229 GCA_050010035.1 Roseiarcus sp. | reverse complement strand
TCCGGTTCGATGAGAGGGGTGTGGAAACGGAGTCATGGTCGAACTCGTCAGGCACCGCCAGACGAAAGGGGCGGCAACAGATACGTTCGACCTACAGCCACCGCGCCACACTCCTACTCTACTGGAATTTCCTTGGAAAACTTGGGAAAGGCTTGGCCCCCAACCTTCAACCCGTCCGTCAGCCGAAGCGCGCGGCGCCGATCGGGGTCGGCTCGGCTGAGGCCGAGCGGACGAGCGGCGGGACGACGCGGTTGCGCCCGCTCGCCTTGGCGGCGTAGAGCGCCGCGTCCGCCGCGGCGACGAGCTCGTCGGGGCTGACGGCTTCGATCGGGGCCGCGGCCGCGCCCAGGCTCGCGGTGACGACGCGATTGGCGCCGCCGAGCTCGTGGGGAATGCCGAGCGCCTCGATGCCGCGCCGGATCCGCTCGGCGACCGCTACCGCAACGCCGATGGCGGCGTCGGGCAGAACCAGAAGCAGTTCCTCGCCGCCGTAGCGCGCCGCCAGGTCCTCAGCGCCTCTCAGCTCCGCCAGGGCGCAGGCGGTGACGCGCTTGATGCACGCGTCGCCGGCGGGATGGCCGTAGCGGTCGTTGAACGCCTTGAAGTGATCGATGTCGAGCATGACGATCGCCACCGATTTCGTCCGCTCCGCGCCTTCGCCCCATAGCTCGGCGAATTTGGCGCGCAGGCGATGGCGGTTCGCCAGCCCGGTGAGGGCGTCGGTCGTCGCCTCGATCCTCGTCTGCTCGTGGCGCAGACGGTGGCGCAGCGCCTGCAGGAAGGCGCGGCGCTCGTCGCGTTCGAGCATGCGGTTGGCCGCCAGCGTGACGTAGGCGGTCGCCGCGATCATGGCGCAAGCCAACACCGCCACCTCGACGGGCATCGCCCGACTGCAGGCCAGGCACGCCGCGTGGAGCGCGAAAATGACGACCGAGACCGCCGCCGCGGCCCGGTAGGACAGCCACTGAATGGCGTTGGCGTACATCAGCACCAGCAGAACCAAATATTGGTAGTGGACGGCGCCCGGCGAACGGCTGAGCAGAAAAATCGTCAGGACCTGCGCGGCCACGAGGATCGGCAGGCTGGCGGCGACCGCCTCGCGAACGCCGCGGCTCGGCGCCCTGGCGAACAGGCGCACGGCGAACAGCATCCAAGGCGTGACGATGAGGAAATGCAGCAGCGCGGCGATCGCCAGCGTGTCCGGCGTCAACAGCCAGTCGGCGGCGAAGAAGAGGTTGTAAACGACGATCAGCGCCTTGCCGTTGGCCACCAGCCGCCGCGATCGGCGCTGTCGCCTCCCCGCCTCGTAGCTTTGTTCGAGCCAGTCGGGAAAGGCGAGGCGCTTGTGGCGCTCCGCCATGAAGGCTTCGACCGCTTCGAGCGTTACGGCGCGTATCGGCATTCCCTGGCGCTCACATGCGAGAGGCGGACGCCGACGTTACTGCCGGAGTATTGAGAATCGGTTTCCGCCTCTAGGGAAAGACGCGGGACGACCCGCCCCGCGCCGCTCGCCGGCGCCTCACATCTGCGCGAGGAGATGGGCCGCGCTGGAGAGGTCGGCCTTGCCCGGCGCCTCCTCGATGTTGAGGAGCTTCACCACGCCGTCGTCGACCAGCATCGCATAGCGTTTCGAGCGTACGCCCAGGCCGCCCGCCGAGGCGTCGAAGTCGAGCCCCGCCGCCTTGGCGAAATCTGCCGCGCCGTCGGCGAGAAAGGCGATATGGCCGTCCGCTCCGGTCGCCTTGGACCATGCGGCCAGGACGTATTGGTCGTTGACCGCCATCATCGCGATCTCGGCCACGCCCTTGGCCTTGATCGCGGCCTCGTGGGCGAGGAAGCCCGGCAGGTGGTTCTTGTGGCAGGTCGGGGTGAAGGCGCCGGGCAGGCCGAACAGCACGATTTTTCTACCCGCGAAAAATTCCTGCGTCGTCACCGGCCGCGCGCCGTCGTCGGTCACCAGGCGGAAGGTCGCGTTGGGCAGTTTGTCGCCGACTTGAATGGTCATGGCTCGTCCTCGCTTCAAAACGCCAGTCTATCGCCGAGCGGCGCGCGGGCTCAAGACTTCGGCTGCAGAATCAGCGTGACGTCGAGGGCGCCCGCGCCGCCGGTGATCGTCGCGCGCGCGCTCAAGGGGAAGGCGCCGTCCGCCGGCTTCTCGCGCAAGGCGATGGCGAAGCAGTCGCGCCCGCCGGCGCTTGCCTGCGCCTTGGTCGAGAGCCACCAGCCTGGGGGCGTCTCGAGGAAGAGATCGCGCGCCGGGCCGGGCTCGGCGGGCAGGCAGAGCCGCCAGTCGCCGGCGTCGACGGACGCCAGCTCGCCGCCGAGCGTGCGCCAGGCGACGCGGCGCGGGGTCGCGGCGCGCGCCTTTTCGATCACGGCGGCGTAGGGCGTGGAGGCGCTTTCGGGCAGCGTCAGGGTCAAGTCCGCCTTGGCGGGAAGGCAGAGTTTCTCGCACACCGCGTAATTCGCCTTGACCGCCAGCCTCACCGGCTTGGACGGATCGAGCGCCTCGACCGCGATCGGGAAGACGACGCCCGTTTCGTAGCCGAACGCCTCCGAGCCGTCGGGTTCGGCGATGCGCGTGGGAGCGGGAAATTCCGGCGCGGCGCGGGCGAGATTGACCGATCCGGAAAAATCGAAACTCGGCGGCGCGCCCGAATCGCCCGGATCGCGCCAATAGGTGACGGCGCCCGGCGCCAACTGGATTTCGAACCCCGCTTGCGCCGGCCCGCCGGCCAAGAGGCGCGCCTCGGCCTTCGGGGCGCGCGCCCAATCGGTGGAAAAGGCGTCGTCGGCGCGGGCGGCGCGGGCGGCGCCCGCCGCGCAGCAGCCGACGGCGCAAACAACGAGACATCGCATGAACATGTTTTCAATTTAGGCGCTTCGCCCGCTCAAGGCCATCAAATTTCACGTGAATGCGACATCGACGCCGAGCTTTTCCGTTTGACGGCGCGATCGAGGCGAGTAGCATGGCGCCATGCGTCGCCCATCGGGATCCCTGCCCGCGCAGAGTTACGAAGGCCAGTTTCTCATCGCCATGCCCAGCTTGCGCGACGGTCCATTCGCGCGCTCGGTCGTCTACCTGTGCGCCCACCGCGAGGACGGCGCGATGGGCATCGTGATCAACCAGCGCGCCGAGGAAATCGAGTTCTCCAAGCTTCTGGTGCAGCTCGACATCGTCGGCCAGGCCGAGGCGATCCGCCTACCGCCCGCCGCCGAGGCGGTTCGCGTCCTGCGCGGCGGACCGGTGGACACCGGACGCGGCTTCGTCCTGCATTCCAGCGACTATCGCGCCGAGGATTCGACCGTGGCGATCGGCGGCGGCGTCTGCCTGACGGCGACGCTCGACATCCTGCGCGCCATCGCGAAGGGGTCGGGGCCGCGCAAGGCGGTGCTGGCGCTCGGCTACGCCGGCTGGGCGTCCGGCCAGTTGGAGAGCGAAATCCTCGCCAACGGCTGGCTGGTGTCGCCCGCCGATGCGGGGCTCATCTTCGACGCCGACCTCGACGCCAAATACGATCGCGCGCTGGCGCTTCTCGGCGTCAACGCCGCCTGGCTATCCTCCGAGGCCGGCCACGCCTGAGGACCCCGGCCAAGAACGGACTTGGCCCGGAACGACCTCGAACATGCGCGCCCGCTCGCCCAGGGCGGCGAAGACGGCGGGGTCCGCGCCGGTGACGAACACCTGCGCGCCGACGCGCTCCAGCGCCTCGAACAGCGCGGCGCGGCGGCGCGGATCGAAATGCGCGGCGACTTCGTCGAGCAGCGCCAGCGGCGCGAGGCCCGACATATCCGCCACCAGCCGCGCGTGAGCGAGAACGAGACCGACGAGCAGCGCCTTTTGCTCTCCGGTCGAAGACTGCGCCGCCGGCGCGCCCTTGGGACCGTGAACGACCAGGAGATCGCCGACGTGCGGCCCGATCAGCGTGCGTCCCGCCGCCGCGTCGCGTGAGCGGTTGTCGCGTAGCGCCGCGCGATAGGCGTCCTCGGCGGCGAGCGCCGGATGTTCGGCCGCGAGCGCCTCGATCTCGCCTTGAAGCGAAAGTTCGGCCCAGGGAAAGGGCGAGGCCTCGTCGCGATCGAGCGCGATCGCCGCCTTCAATCGGTTCACGCATTCGACCCGCGCCGCGGCGACGGCGACGCCGAGTTCGGCCGCTTCGCGTTCGATCGCGTCGAGCCAGGAGGCGTTGCGCGCGCCGTCTTCGAGCAGGCGGTTGCGGCCGCGCAGCGCGCGCTCGAACCGGCTGACGCGCGCGCCGTGATTGGGATCGAGCGCCAGCACCAGGCGGTCGAGGAAACGGCGCCGTTCGCTCGCCGGGCCGGCGAACAGGCTGTCCATCGCCGGCGTCAGCCAGACCAGGCGCACGTGATCGGCGAAGGCGCGCGCCGAGGCGACCGGCGCCCGATCGATGCGATTGAGGCGCTCGGGCGCTCCGTCGGCGTTCGCCTCCAGCCCCGCGCCGAGCTGGCGCATGACGCCGTCGTCTTCGACCTCGATCGAAATGGCGAAGCCGCCGGTCCCGCCGATGCGCGCGCAGGCCGCGAGGTCGGCGCGCCTGAGGCCGCGTCCCGGCGCGAACAGCGACAGGGCTTCGAGAAGATTGGTTTTCCCAGCGCCGTTTTCGCCGCAGAACACGATCAGCGCGCCCTCGAGCGCGAGGTCGAGCGTCGCGTAGGAGCGGAAGTCTCTGAGCATCAGCCGACGCACCATCGGGCGCCGGCGCGCCAGGGTGGAATCGGGCAAGCTCGACATGGGCGTGGGATGTGCCACGTCCGGCGGCGGCGCGAAAGGGGAGGGCGCCGCGCGCCTCGCCGGCTTGTCGGAGCGGGCGTCCCGTCGTATGGCGCCGTGGGCCGAGGCGAGGGGAGGCGGAAGCGTGACGGCGTTCGAAGCATTGATGCCGGCCGAGGGCATGGCGGGGATCGCCGAGCGGATCGAGGAGCGCGTCACGCTGCATCGGCTGTGGCGCGCCAAGGACCGCGAGGCGGCGCTCGAGGCGATCGCGCCGCGCATCCGCGCCATCGTCTCGACCTGGCCCACGGCGAAAATCGACGCGGCGCTGATGGGCCGGCTGCCGAACCTGGAGATCGTCGTCAACTTCGGCGTCGGCTACGACCATGTCGACGCCGCCTGGGCCGGCGCGCACGGCGTCGTCGTCACTCATACGCCCGGCGTGCTCGACGAGGACGTCGCCGACATCGCGATGGCGCTGACGCTCGCCGCGGTGCGCCGGCTGCCGCAGGCGGAGCGCTATCTTCGCGAGGGACGCTGGCGAAACGCGCCCTTTCCGCTCACCGCTTCGCTGCGCGGACGCACGATGGGCGTCCTCGGGCTGGGGCGCATCGGCAAGCAGATCGCCAAGCGCGCCGAGGCCTTCGGGCTCGACGTCGTCTATCACGGCCGCAAGGCCCAGGACGAGGCGCCCTATCTCTATTATCCCTCGCTCCTCGGCATGGCCAGGGCCTGCGACATCCTGATGATCGCCGCGCCGGGCGGGCCGGAAACGCGACATCTCGTCGATCGCGAGGTCATGGCGGCGCTCGGCCCCGACGGCGTCGTCGTCAACATCGCGCGCGGTTCGCTCGTCGACGAAGCGGCGTTGATCGAGGCGCTGCGTGACGGGACGATCCTCGCGGCGGGGCTCGACGTCTACGAGAACGAGCCCAGCGTGCCGCCGGCGCTGCTCGAACTCGACAACGTCGTCGCGCTCCCCCATGTCGGCTCCGCCTCGCGGCACACGCGCCAGGCCATGGCCGATCTCGTCGTCGCCAATCTGTTTTCGTGGATCGACGGCAAGGGCCCGCTGACCCCGACGCCCGAGACGCCCTGGCGCTGACTTAAGGGGCGGGCCGGCCTCTACCAGCGATGGCCCCATCCGTAGCCGTAATAGAACGGCCGTCCCCAGCCCCACCAGGGCCCGACGACGACCGGAGGCCCATAGTAGCCCGGTCCGTCGTAACCCGGCGCTCCGGCCGCGTAAGGCGCCGCCGCGACCGTGTCGGCGCGGACATAGCCGAAGCGATCGCGCCAGGAGACGTAGCACCAGTGCCGCGAGCAATGCGACAGATCGATTTCGGCGTTGGCGGGGATGCGCTGCACGATGCGCGCCGTCGGGTTCGGCGCCGCGCGCATGACGGTCGGCGCCGTCGTTCGCGCGGGGTCGGCGAAGGCGCGAGCGGCAATTCCCAGACATAGGCCGAACGTGAGGATGAGACGTCGCATGGTCGGTTCTCGCAGCTTGCATCGGCGCCCGAGCCCCGCCCGCGGCGGAACGGCGTCGGCGAGCCGACGCGCGCGGGCTCGCAACTCCGCAGGGAACAAGAATATCCGGCGCAAAAATCGCTGTCCAGATTGTCTCGGCCTCGCCTGCGCGGCTCAGCGCTTCGCTAATGCTCGCCGCTGCCCGCCGCCGCCATCTGCGGGCGGCGCATCGCCGCCGCGAGCCCGACCAGCGCGAGGAAGATCAGGGTCAACCCCAGAAACACGTCGCCGAGCGCCAGCACTTCGGCTTGCCGGCGCACCATCAGCGCCATTTCGCGCGTCGCTGCGAGCGCGGCGTCGGAGCCTCGCGCCGCCAGTCCCGCCGTCATCTGAGCCAAGGTCTCGTCCGCGACGGAGCGGCCCCAGACGACCGCCTCGCGCAGGCGCTCCAGGTGCAGATCCATGCGCTTGTCGAGCGTGGTGTTGATCAGCGCCAGGCCGAAGGCGCCGCCGAGGTTGCGCATCAGATTGAAGAGGCCCGAGGCGTTCTTGATGCGCTCCGGAGACATGGTGCCGAGGGCGAGATTGTTGATCGGCACCATGCACAGCATCAGCGAGAAACCGCGAAACATCTGGGGGACGAGCAATTCCCAGAAATCCCAATCGGCGGTGATGAACGAGGCCTGCCAGGTGCCGATCGCGAAGCCGACGAAGCCGACCGCGATCATCAGCCTGGGATCGACCTTGCCCATCAGCCGTCCCGAAATCGGGGCCATCAGCATCATGCAGACGCCGGTGACGAACATCGTCTTGCCGATCATCAGCGCCGAATAGCCGCGCACCGCGGCGAGGTAGACGGGATAGATGTAGGTCAGGCCATAGAGGCCGATGCCGAGGACGAACGCGAACAGCGAGCCGGTCCAAAAATTGCGGTCCGTGTAGGCCGTGAGGTCGACGATCGGCTGACGCGCCGTGAACGCGCGCCAGAAAAACACGATTCCGCCGAGCGCCGAAATGACCAGCGCGGCGGTCACCGGCTCGCTTTCCAGCCAATCCTTCGACGGGCCTTCCTCCAGCGCATATTCGAGCGCGCCCAGAAAGGCGGCCATCGCGACGAGGCCGGTCCAGTCGAAGCCCTTGAGCAGCGCAAGATCGGGCTTGTCGAAGTCGATCAGGAACCAGCACGCGACGGAGACGGCGATCCCGGGAATGATGTTGACCAGAAACAGCCAATGCCAGGAAAAGAGGTCGGTCAGATAGCCGCCGACCGTCGGCCCGATGGTCGGCGCGAGCGTCGCCACGAGCCCGATGATCGGCGCGACGAACGGCAGCTTGCTGCGCGGAAAGATGGTGTAGGCCGACGCGAAGACGGTCGGGATCATGCCGCCGCCGATGAAGCCTTGCAACGCCCGCCAGACGATCATTTCGTCGATCGACGTGGCTCTGGAGCAGAAGAAGCTCATCACAGTGAAGCCGGCGGCCGAGGCGACGAAGACCGTGCGGGTGGAGAACGCGCGCGACAGGAATCCCGACAGCGGGATCATGATGACTTCGGCGATGAGATAGGCGGTCTGCACCCAGGTGATTTCATCCTGGGACGCCGAAAGTCCGGCCTGAATTTCCGACAGCGAGGCGGAGACGATCTGGATGTCCAGGATCGCCATGAACATGCCGAACACCATGAAGATGAACGCGGCGAGCCGGCGCGGATCGAAATGCTCGGCCGCGGCCTGAGGCGCGGGCGCGAGCGCGCCCCGTGCGCTGGTCGGCGCGGCCGCGCTCACCGCTCGACGGCCTCTTCTCCCGCCGAAGCGCCAAATCCCAGCGCGCCGAGCAGCGTCGGCTTCGGCAGGCTTTCGTCGCGCGTGTGCACGGTGGCGACGACGGACAGGCCCGGCCGCAGCGTTCCGTCTCGAAGCGCTTCGGGCGCCACCCCGATGCGCACGGCGATGCGTTGCACGACCTTGGTGAAGTTGCCGGTGGCGTTGTCGGGCGGCAGCAGCGAGAACTGCGCCCCAGATGCCGGCGCGATCGAGGCGACGACGCCGGGAATCACCCGCCCGCCGTAGGAATCGACGGCGAGGTCGACCTTCTCGCCGGGGCGGATCGATTCGAGTTGCGTCTCCTTGAAATTGGCGTCGACGTAGGCGCTGCTCAGCGCGACGAGGGCGAGCAGCCGCGTGCCGGGCAGCGCGTACTGGCCCAACTCGACCGCCCGATTGCCGACGACGCCGTCGAAAGGCGCGCGGATCTGCGTGAAGGAAAGGTCGCGTTCGGCCTTTTCCTCGGCGGTGACCAGTTCGCCGCGAATGCGCACGGCCTCGGTCTGCTGCGCCTTCAGCACGTCGAGATTGGACTTCGCCCCGGCCAGCGCCGCCTCGGCCGCGGCTTTGGCGGCGCTCGCCGCGGTCATCGTCGCGGCGGTGTGGGCGCGGTCGGCCGTCGCCTGCTCGAGGCGCTGGCGCGAACCGAAGTTCAATTCCTCGAGCTTCTGCGAGCGGTCGAATTCCAGCGCCGCACGCTTCTGGTCGGCCTCTGCGCCCTGCATTTGCGCCTCCGCCGAGCCGACCTGCGCCGCCGCCTGGGCGATGACGTCGGCTTGCGCCTCGATCTGCCGGCCGATGCGCCCGATCGTGGCGTCCTGCGTCGCGATCTTGTCCTTGGCGGCCTCGACCGCATTGCGATAGTCGCCGTCGTCGATGCGAACGAGCAGATCGCCCGCGTGCACGAAGGCGTTGTCGGCGACCGCGACCTGGGTGACGTGGCCGGCCACCTTGGCCGCGATGATCGCGGTGTCGGCGCCGACATAGGCGTCGTCGGTGCTGACGAGGAAGCGTCCTTCGACGAACCAATCGTAGGCGAGATAGCCGCCGTAGCCCAGCGCGGCGAGGAGGACGACGGGCAGAATGAACCGGCGCGGCGAACGGGCGGCGCGGGCGGCGGGCGGCGCGACGGCCCCCGGCGCGGCGGCGACGTCGCGCCCCACGACCGGCGTGGTCGCGGGGAGCTCCCGCGTCGGGGCCAAAGCGATCGGCGAGGCTTGGGTCTGGTCCTGCGACATTCCGAAGCATCCAAGGGACGAACCGAACCGTTCGGTCATTTTTCGATTGACTTAACGGGAACCTGCGACTAAATCAAGGCCGAACTGAACGGTTCGGTCATTTTTGACCGAAGTTTCTTTTGCGGAGACCGCCGCGGCAATGGAAGCCGAGATCCTTTCGGAATGCGACGCGCCGCCGAACGACGGCGGCGCCAAACGGCGTCAGGTGATGGACGGCGCGCGCACGGCCTTCTTGAGCGCCGGTTTCGACGGCGCCAGCATGAACGACATCGCCCGCGCCGCCGGCGTCTCCAAGGGGACGCTGTACGCCTATTTCGATTCCAAGGAGCAATTGTTCGAGGCGCTCATTCGCGAGGACCGCAGCCAGCAGGCCGAGCGGCTGTGCGCCTTTCCCGCCGACGCCAGCGATCCCGGCGGCCAGCTCAGCGCATTCGGGCGTCGCCTGATCGAGATGATGGCGCGGCCCGAAACGGTCGCGCACGTGCGCGTCGTCATCGCCGCGACCGCGAAGTTTCCGCGCCTCGGTCAGGCTTTTTACGAGGCGGGTCCGGCCTACGGCGTGCAAAAACTCGCGGCGCGGCTCCAAGCCTTCGTCGATTCGGGCGCGCTCGAAATGGCCGATACGGAACAAGCGGCGCGCCAGTTCATCGACCTCTGTCACTCCGGCGTCTTGAAGCGGTTGCTGTTCGGCGTCGTCGATTGCGTGTCGCCGAGCGAGATCGACGCCGCGGTCGCGGCCGCGGTCGACGTCTTCCTCAAAGCCTACCGCCCGTCGCGCGCCGGCGCCCCGCCCGCGACTTGAAACGGCCGGCGCGATCGAAAGCGCCTCGCTCGCCTCGCTCGTCTGTCGATAGCTAATTAACTTGGCCGGTTTTGGTAGCACATCAAATGTCCGCTTCTTCTGCTTTTGTTCTCCTGTGGGACTGTGGGCAACGCGTTTGCGTTGTCCACATTTCCACAGGCTGG